>CAYRIB010000027.1:0-28304 GCA_964424165.1 uncultured Myxococcales bacterium
GGATCGCCTTGTTGCGCAACGACCCCTTGGCCACGGCCCACACCACCGGGAGTTCTCGGTCGGCCCGCAAATCGGACAACTGATGGGCGTTGAGAGCCAGGTCATCGCCAAGCACCCCCGCGGTCTTCTTGGCCGCAACCTTGGTCAGCAAGGCCACGTCATCGAGCACGCTGGCAATGTCGTCGAGCAGCACCAGAAGGCTTGCACCCGCCATGACGCATCTCCGCCGGGGAATCCGGCTGGATCCGAGGTAGATCGCAATCCCGGGCATGTCAAGGGCCACGCAATCAGGGTAGAGTACGCGCAGGAAGTTGCGGAGGCTTCGATGGAACGACCCATCCGGATCCTGGTGAGCGCGTGCCTGCTCGGCGACGAGGTCCGCTACGACGGCGGCCACAAGCGGGACGAGTTCCTGGTGTCGACCCTCGGTCGCTTCGTCGAGTGGGTCCGCGTGTGCCCGGAACACGACTGCGGCATGCCGATTCCCCGCGAGTCCATGCGCCTCGTGGGCAACGCGGATGCCCCGCGCCTGGTCACCAGCCGCACCGGTCGGGATCTCACCGAGCAGATGACCACGTTCGCGACCCGCCGCCTCGAAGAACTCGCGGACGTGGATCTGTGCGGCTACATCTGCAAGAAGGATTCGCCGAGTTCGGGCATGGAACGGGTCAAGGTCTATCCGTCGGACAAAGGCATTCCCAGCAAGACCGGGGCCGGCATCTTCACCCGGATGTTCATGCAGCGCTTCCCGCTGATTCCCGTCGAGGAGGAAGGCCGCCTCAACGACCCGCTGCTGCGCGAGATGTTCGTCGAGCGGGTATTCTGTCTGCGACGATACCGGGACATGCTGGCCGATGGATACGACATCGGCCGTCTGGTCGAGTTCCACACCCGCCACAAGATGCTGCTGCTGTCGCACAGTCGCACGCACTACGACGCGATGGGGCGCTTGGTGGCACACGCCCGGGAACTGCCCGTGACCGAACTCTTCGATCGCTACCAGGCCGAATTCATGGCCGCGCTGGCGCACAAGACCACGCCGAAGCGGGTTGCGGACGTGCTGCTGCACATGCTGGGACACCTCAAGAAGGTCCTGGATGCGACGGACAAGCAGGAGATGCTGACCCTGATCGATCGCTACCGTCAGGGCCTCGTTCCCCTGGTCGTGCCACTGACCCTGCTCGGTCACCACATCCGCCGTCACGACATCGCGTATCTGCGCGAACAGGTGTTTCTGAGCCCCCATCCCGTGGAGTTGATGCTGCGCAACCATGTCTGAACCCTCCCGCTACGAACGCATCAACCGACGCCTGGGGCCGTTCGTGTCGCTGGGGCTCGGGGCCTTGACCGTCATCTTCGTACGGCGCGGACTGTCGTTCGCCCCGGTCGCGCTGGCGACCCTGGCCCTGGCCTGGGTGCTGACCGCAGCGTTCGGGTCCTGGTTTCTGCCGATCGCGGCCCCCGAAGGCGAAGACCGGGGGCGATGGCGCGGCCTTGCCCGCACCGCGATGGGCAGCATGACGGTGGGCATGTATCAGAACGTGCTGTTCTACCTGGTGCCGGTCTGGTTCGCCTCGGCCACGTGGTGGTCGGTCAATCTGGCATTCCCGACCCTTCTGGCCGCCATGGCGGTGTTCTCGTGCTTCGAATACCCCTATCGCCGAAGGGTGCTCGAACACCCGTTCCTGCGAACGGCCTGGTCGGCCATCACGCTGTTCGGGGCCCTGGTGCCTGCCGCCACCCTGATCGGCGACCTGCCGCTGCGTGCGTCGATTGCCGTGGCCGCGGCTCTGGCGGCCCTCATCGCCGGAGGCTCCCTGATGACCGTGCAGCGCCTGCGAGGCTGGCGCGGCATCCTGTTTACCCTGGCTCTGATCGCGGGCGGCGCGAGCTTCTTCGCCATGGTGGCGCCATGGTTGCCACCCGTGCCGATCGTGTGCATGGACGCAGGCACCGGCACCGAAGTACGGGATCGCGTTCTGCGCAATCCCGCCACGACCTTTGCGCCCGGGTCATCCCGGGTCTATGCATGGTTCGCGGTGCGCCTGCCAACCGGTCATCGCGAGCAGGTCTTCTTCACGTGGTATCGCGACGGCCAGGCCAGAGGGCGCGTCATGGCCACCGAGGTGGTCGGCGGCCGACAAGAGGGCTTTCGGACCTGGTCGTACTGGACCGCCCCGCCTGCCGGGCAATGGCGGGTGGATTTGTCGACGGGCGACGGCCAACTCATCGGTCGGCGGACGTTCGTCGTGGACGTACCCTTTTGACATGGATTGTGACCATCACTTCGGATAGACTGCGGCCATATTGGCTCTCAAATAACGGGGAGGTTCCATGATGAACAGAGGCATGTGGTCATTCGCAGCAGCGGCCTTGATCGTCGCCATCGGATGGGGCGCGACGTCGTCGGCACAGGAGTATGTGCCGGCCGCGGCCGAGAGCAAGCTGGATACCAGCACCGACGGGTGGGACGCCACGGCCACGGTCGGTGCAAGCGTGAACTTCCACCACAACCGCAGCGTGGTGGGCCAGCTCGACGGTCAGGCCTGGACGCTCGGCGGCACCGCCATCGGCGAGCTGTTCTATCAGAAAGCCGGGATGCACGACTGGCGCAACAGCCTGTCGCTGCTCGAAACCTTCACCTACGGCCCGCCGGTCAACCGATTCGTAAAGTCCGGGGATCAGCTTGCCTTCGAAAGCGTTTACTACTTCCGGATTCCGTCGGTGCCGTACATCGGTCCCTTCGCCCGCTTCCGCCTCGACACCGCGGTGTTCGAAGGCACTGACACGCGGGCCGCCCCAACCACGTGGCTCATTGCCAAGCGTGACGGGACCACGGCCACGTTCGTGGGCAACCGCCTCAAGCTGACGGACTCGTTCTCGCCCCTGACTCTCAAGGAATCGATCGGCTTCTTTGCCCGCCCCATCGAAAAGGACTACCTCGAATGGGAGTTTCGGGCCGGCTTCGGAAGTCAGCAGGTGTTTGCCGAAGGCCAGCGCGCCCTGGCGGACGATGCGGCCACGCCCGAAATCGAGGTCAACGAACTGCGTTCGTTCGTGCAGGCCGGCGCCGAACTCGGTACCACCCTGCAGGGCAAGCTCGAAAACAATCGTGTCGCGTACAAGGTGTGGGTCGACGTGATGACCCCGTTCTTCCGCCAGAAAGAGGCCGGGGATGACCGCGGCGCCTTCAAGATGACCAACGTCGAAGTCGGGGCCAAGGTCTCGTTCAAGCTGGTCGAGTGGGCTTCGCTGGACTACGAGTTCAAGGCTTTGCGTGTGCCGCAGTTGGCCGACGTGTTCCAGGTCCAGAACAATCTGCTGTTGACCTTTGCCTACACGCTGCTCAAGAAGGACGAGCCGCCCCCGGCCCCGCCGCCCCCGCCCTGCCCCGTGTGCCCCACGGTCGTTCCCGTGGCCGCACCGGCGGTGGTGCCAACAGACGCCCCGATCCCGGCGGTCCCCGCCGAGGTGCCGGCCCCGCCCGCCGAGGTGCCTGCGCCCCCGGCCGTCAACTGATGCTGCAAATCTAGTCGCAAACCCGCGGTCCGAAGGGCAACGTCTGATCCGATGCGATCCCCAAGGTGATTTCGGACTGGTGCACGGTGCCCAGATAGAAGTGCGTCTCTTCGACCGTGCCCCCAATGTTCGACAGGTTTCCAGGCCCGGTTTCGTAACCCGCGGCCACGACCACGGCCCGGCGAGTGCCGGGAACGCGCAGAATCATCCGCGTGCCGCGTGTTGGTCGCGCCGTGGAGGTCCAATACATGTTGACGTACCATGCTTCGTGCAGAGCCGGAAACAGCGTCGGCGACCCGATGCCGATACCATAGTTGTCCGCGCCTTCCATCGGCGCCCATTTCTCGCGACGATGCATCACGAGTCCACTCGCGGCTTGGGACAGCGCGACGTGCGCGTCCAGATTCTCGGTGGAGGTGGTGGGATAGGGCGGGGGTTCGTCCTGAGTAACCAGATGCGCTTCCTGCACCACGGGCCCGGTGGCAGGCATCACCAGCGGGTTTCCTCCGTCCCCGACCCGCGGCATGACCCCGCTCTCCATGGCGCACGGTCCCGCAGACGGCACCAACAGACCAATCTCCAGGCGATAGGGGCCAACCTTGGGTACCCCCCCGGACACGAAGGTGTCCACGACCACGAAGTAGTCCCCGGGTACCACGTCCGCGCCCGCGTTGTAATTGCCACGCGACAGGCAGTTCGAAGGGTCGAGCGAGGCCAGGATGTGCACGTCCACGTCGACCCCCGGGTCCTCGTACACCGCGGCACTCAGAAACCCGGCTTCATCGACCCGGACGCGGTACGCCACTTCGGGACCGCTCTCGTCGGCCGTGGGCTTGCACGCATACGAGTCGAATTCGCCATCGGGCACGACGGCCGTGTTGCCGTGGCGCACCGCGGGCAGTTGCTCCACGCACTGCAGGTCTTGTGGACAGTCCGACACGTCGGCAACCACCTCGGGCAACGTCACGTCATCGATGTCAGTTCCCGGATCAGGCACGACATCTGACGGCATGGTGGTGTCTGGCACCTCGACGTCCGATGGCGATCCGGTGTCTTCTGACACCGCGTCATCAAGCACGTCGGGCAGCACGATCTCGTCGTCCTGAGCCGCATCGAACCCGTCGAGCCCCTCGGGCACACTCCCACCACCACAGGACGCCGCAAGCATGCCGATCGCCATCGTCAAACCCCAAATACAGAATGCTGATGCCTTGCGATTCATGATTGTTCCTTTCCGTCATCAATAGACAAAGGGGATCAGGGCCCGACGCCGTGGTGGGTAGTCGGGGAAACGCTCCTTGTACCAGCGGTGGTTGGCCACGGCCCGGGGGGCCAGATTCGCCACGGTCCAATAGGTGAACGCCAGGGTCGGCATGCACCACGTCAGGATCGCCCATCCGGTCCACTGCACGATCTCGCCCAGATAATTCGGCGACGACACCCAACCAAACAGCCCTCCCTGCGGGATCTTGTAACCGGTCTCGCCCGGGGCCCGCAAGTGGCGCAGGATCCGATCCGAGTGCACGTGCACCACGAAGCCGAACAGGAACAGAGCGAGTCCCGCGAGGAACCGGGGATCGGTCAGCCACGCGACCGGGTAGGGATCCGACAGGGCGAACAGCCATCGGCCGTTCAAATACCCGTTGACACAGTTGAAGAACACCCCGCTTCCCATGATCGACAACGGCATGGGCCGAGCCCCGCGCGACAAGAACGGATATACGAAGGCCCGGTATCCGTAATGCAGTTCCCAAATGAGCAGGAAGCACCATGCGACCGCGCTGTGGGTCCGCGTCCCGGTCGCAAAGAACAGGGCGGGAACCAAGGCCGCAGGGGCCTCCATGACAAGCCAGCCCACTCGGGCCGACACCGTGGGTCCGAAGCCGGACCGCAGGTGGCGACCGTACGGCGCATCAATGAACAATAGGGCGATGAAGGTGATCGCGCCCAGCACGAACCAGGCCAGCAGCAAGACCCGGAAGAGTTCGAGTTCGCTCATGCAACCCCCTCCCTGCGCCACCACTGCACGGTGTCACGCACGGTGTCTGCCAGGGCCCTGGGCGCATACCCGAGCTCTGCCACGGCCTTGTCGCGGCTGATGTGCCGGTTGCTGTGCCGCAGCACGTTCAGCGAATCGCGGGTGTACAGGGGGACCGTACCCGAGATGCGCGACCAGGCTTCGACCAAGGGCGCCCCCACGGATGCCAGCCCCAACGAAGAGGTGAAACGGGGTGGCCGTGCCCCCCCACACTCGTGCACCAGAGCGGCCAGTTCACCGACCGAGGCCCATGCCCCGGACAAAACGTAGCGTTCCCCGCTGCGGCCGAGGCGCTCGGCGGCCATGGCACCTTGCACCACATCCCGCACATCCACCCAGTCGAACCCGCCATCGACCAGGGCGGGAAGGCGCCCCTGGAAGAGCTTGGCGATCAGGGTCCCGGTCGGGGACCCGCGAAAGTCCAAAGGCCCCATGATGGCCGTGGGGTTGAGCACCACCACCTCGAAATCGTTGCCCGCCTCGGCCAGTACCACCGCCTCGCCGGCCGCCTTGGCCCGATCGTAGGCCAGGACCCCGGGGCCCGCCGCCGCGGGTCTTCGTTCGTCCAACACCTCGTCGAGAGGGGTCTGTTGCAGCGCATGGACGCTGCTGAAGTGCACCAAGCGGCGGACCCCCTGGCGCCGGCACGCCTTGACCACGTTGGTCGTCCCCCCCACATTGACGGCATCGACCAGGCCGCCACGGTCGCCCGTGATCGAGACGATCGCGGCCAGGTGATACACCACCTCGGCGCCATCGAACGCCGCGCACAGGCCATCCACGTCGCGCACGTCACCCCGCACCTGCTGCACGGGCAGGTCTTCGAGGGCCCTGGCGTCCTGGTGCACCAGGGCGCAGACCTCCCGGTCCGCGGCCAGGAGCTCACGCACCAGGTTGGCGCCCACGTGTCCCGAGGCCCCTGTGACCACTGTCTTCATGCCGCATCCTCCGGGCAGTCGCCGCGCCTGATGAAATCCTTGGCAGCGTTCGAATGTCAAGAATAGAATGTCCCCATGAGACTGTCCATGCCGCGCGCCCGTCGCATCCTTGCCGCCCCCCTGCTGGTCGTCGTGACGATCGCTGGCCTGATCAGCTTCGAGGTCCGGGCCGACACCCGAGTTTCGGATCCGTCGGGGCGCGTGTTCGGGTCCACGACGACCATTTTCGCCCCGGCGCAGGTTTTGGACCCGGCAGACCCAGGCTCCAAGGTCTTTCAGGCCCCTTTCTACGAATACATCACCCTTGGCTGCGACGACGTAGGCGTGCGGGGCTTCTCGGTCTACCTGTCGGGTCTCGCGTTCGCGCACGCAGCGCACCCTGTTCAGACCGACCGTTTCGGGGGCGACCTGCTGATCGGGACAGTGGCGTACCGTTCGCCGCGAGGAACCGTGTCCGCCCGGGTGGGACGCCAGATCCTGTTCGAAGGGGCGGGATTGAATGCCCTGATGGACGGGGCCCATGTCCGCATCCGGCCCGGCGCCGCCATCGAAGTATCGGCGTTCGGTGGATTCGTGCCCATGGCTGCCTTCGATTGGTCGGCCCACCGGCCGATTTTCGGGGGCAGGCTCGCGTTCAACCCTTCGGACTGGGGCCGGGTGGGCCTCTCCTACGCCCAGGAGCGCGACAATGATCAGACGGCACGCTCGAACCTCGGGGTCGACTATGCGTTTCGGGGTTGGTCGCGCATGGATCTGTCGGGCAACGTGCTGTTCGACCTGCTCGATCGGCCCGGGGTCCAGGAGGCCTTTTCGGCCTTGACGTTCTTTCCTGCGCCCGGCTGGTCCCTGTCGGCCGACTGGGGCATGTACGACCCCGCCGGACGAATCCCCCGGACGTCGATCTTTCGCGTGTTCACGGACACCCGGTATCACGCCGTCGGAGTGGACGGCTCTTGGCGGGGCAGTGGATGGCTGTCGGCCCGAGGGTTCTTCCGGGCCTTCGTTTACGAGGATGCGTCCCCCGGATTCCAGGCCGGGCTGCGCCCAATGCTGACCTTCGATCAAGGCAGCCGACGCCACGTGGCAGGACTCGAACTGAGCTTCCTTGACGGGCCCTCGAACGGCTATGTGCAGGCGCGCGCATTCGGCGTCTGGCAGATGCTCGACCGCCTGGAACTGACGTTGGACGCGGACAACTACGTGTATCTCGAAGAAGTCGGGGGCGTGAAGGCCTCGCACCTCGTCGGGGCCAACGCCGGGTACGAGGTGTTTCCGGGCGGCCGCGTGCAGGCGGACTTGCGTACGGCCGTGGACCTGGATTTCCGCTATCGCATCAGCGGGATGCTGAAATTCACTTACGCCTTCCTTGCCAGGGTGCCATGACAACACACACGAAACCGCAAACCGGGGGACACATGGCGCGCCAGGGAATCGTTTTGGCCCTGGTGGCGATGCTGGCCATCGCCTGCGCATCCATGGTGCGCCGCAGCGACGACATCCGCTTCTCGCACAAAACGCACGTGCATGGAAGCGGGGTGGCTTGTGCGGAATGCCATGCCGCGGTGATTGCTTCGGACGCGTTGCCCGCGGGTGCGCGCCCCATGGAAAAGGACTGTCTTGCCTGCCACGAGCGAGAAGGACATTGCGATCAGTGCCACGTTGACCCGAAGGCCCCGAAAACATGGAACGTCCGCCCCAGGCCAACCGTGGCCTTCTCGCACCAGCAGCATCTGCAGGTCACGCACAACGCCTGCGAACCCTGCCACGTCGGCATGGCCGAGAAAACGTCCCCCACACAAGGTGCCCCCGCCCGGGCACACGACCGATGCATGAGCTGCCACCGCAAGGACTTCCGCGCCATCGATTGCCGTTCGTGTCATCCGGATCTGGCCGAAAATCCAACGCGTCCCGTGTCCGAGTTCTCGCACGATGCCGCGTTCCGATCCCGTCACGCCAGCCTTGCGCGGGGTGACGAGGCCGTGTGCAATCACTGCCACCGCCCCGGGGACTGCGCCGATTGCCACTCCCGGTTCAACGTCCAGACCCTGGCTGCACGCCAGTCCGAACGGGTTGATCGGGACTTGGTGCATCGCGGGGACTTTCTGACCCGGCATGCCATCGAGGCCGCGCTGGACCCGAACGGGTGTCTGCGGTGCCATACGAACACACAGTGCGCTTCGTGCCATGCCACGCGACGGGTGGATCCCGCAACGGGCGATCGCACTTCTCCGCATCCGCCCGGTTGGATGAAGTCCCACGATGCCGACGGCCACGGACGAGCCGCGCGTCGGGACATCGCTCGCTGCGCCGCGTGCCACGACCAGGGCGCAGACTCGAACTGCGTGCGTTGCCACCGGGTCGGAGCATTCGGGGGAAACCCGCATCCAAACGGCTTCCATCCTCGGCAGAGCCGCACGGACAAGGCCTGCCGCGCGTGCCACCCATGACCCGAAAAAGTCTCCGAACCCATTGACATTGAACGGAAAACTGCGTAAAATTCGCCCCGCCTGACGAGACTACCCGGGAGGTGCGCCGTGCGGATCCCCATGCCAACCATGATTACCCTGCTCGCCGTCCTCGCCGGATGCGGCAGCAGCAGCAGCGGACCGGATCTCACCGGCGCATCGGTGGACACCTCGCTCGATCGCGCGACCGTGATGCTTCAAGAACCGGTACAGATCACCTGTGCGGCCAAGGATTCCCGGGGCACCCCCATCGAGGTCGAAACCGACGTGACCGTGGACCCGGACCCCGGTGCCGCGCTCGCGGACCATGTGCTGCGGCCGGCCTCGGTGGGCAACTTCCACGTAGCCTGCCGAATCCGGGACACCACCATCACGGACCTGACCCCGGCCGAACTCTTCGTCACGCCAGGAATGCCGGTTCGCACCCGGGTGGACCTGTCCAAGACGTTGACCGCGGCCGGTGAAGCGGTGCAGGCCACCTGTGTGGTCCTGGATGCGCACGGCAATGCAATCACGGACCTCGGCACCCGAATCGACGCCCTGACCGATCTGGTGATCACGGACACCGATATCCGCTCGACCCGCGCCGGCACCTACGCGATCACCTGTTCGCTCGCCGAGTCCGACCCGCCCCTCGATCGCACGCCCGCGATCCTGACCGTCACCCCAGCGGCCCCATCCGTCCTGCGGATCGTGGCTGATCCGGATCTTCCCCGCTACCAGGTCAACGATCGAGTGGACCTGTCGTTTGCGGTCGCAGACGCTTACGGCAACGCTATCTTGGGCATGATGGTCGCCTGGACGCCCCCCTCGGGTGGGGTCAACGTGTCGCCTGCAGGCGCCGGGCTTGCCGTGTCGTTCCTGCAGGAGGGGGCGTTTCCGTTCACCGCAACCCTGAACGGCAACGTCGCGCTGTCGAACACACTTTGGCTCTTTTGCGACACGCAACCCCCGGACCTCCTGATCCTGACGCCCCCGCGAGGAGCCACCCTGCAGGGAACGGGTTACGATGGTCCGACGGTCACGGTCACCGGCACGGTAGCCGACCATGCATCGGGACTCCAATCGTTGCGCATCAACGGTATCCTGGCCGACGTAGGGCCGGATGGCGACTTCAGCGTGGCTCTCGCACCGCAACACGGGCTCAACGTGATCGAGGCCGAGGCCATGGACCGGGCCGGCCTGACACGAACGCGTTCCCAGGGCTTCTATTTTTCCACGGCCTATGTCCCGTTCACGGATCGACCGGACCACGAGGGTGAATGGGTGTCGCACGGCCTGACCGCGTTTATGTCCCAAGCGACGCTCGATGATCAAACGCGCCACTGCGCCTTTTCGCAGGACACGCCCCCATCCTACCGGTGCCAGGCCATGGGCCAGGAGGGCGCCTACGACGATGTGGCCACGGTCCTCGAAGTGGTGCTCAACAACCTCGACCTCTCGGGGTTCGCCAACGCCCCCCTGTACGATTCGGGGCAACAGGCCATGCTGGCCCACAATCTGACGCCGAATCCCGTGGACATCGACCTCGACGCCCTGACCGACGGGGCAGTGCCGTACAAGATTCGAGGGGTCTTCATCCTGACCGGCACCTTTCAGGTCACCTCAGACATTGCCTCGATCGACTGGGGTACCGTGCTGATGGGGGACCCAGAAAGCGCACAACCCGGTCTGGATGCCCGTGACAACGGCATGGATTTGCGCGCCTGGATGGGTCCGGACGCGGGTCACGCACAGGCCATCTCGGCCGCACTGGACCTGAACGCGGCACTGCACTTCGGGGTCGGGTTTTCGATCGACGCCCGCTACAACCGCGCAGGTACCCCGAACAATGGGATCTACGAACACGACGGCGATTCGTGGGTCGATGTGAGCGCACAAGCCTGCGGTGGTGCGGGGGTGCTGGTCACGATCGACACCCTTTCGCAAGTGATCTTCGGCCAGAACCCGAACTTCCATGGCTACGTCTGCGAACAGGACGACATGGCCGCCGACGATGCCCAGATCGACACGGGTGCGAGTTTGTCGGCCGAACGGGTGGGGCTCTTTGCCGAAATCGACCTCGGCATGGCCCCGAACGAACGCGTGGACGTGACCGTGAACCAAGTGACAATCGACTTCCAGGACGGCGCCGTCACGGTCGATGAGATCGCCCCGCTGACCGTGAACTTGGGCAACGTGGTGATGTTCGGCGGGGTCATCGATTGGTCGGACTATCTGCCAGGAGGCGCCTCGTTCCAGATCAACAGCTTTCAGCCATTCCTGGCGGATTTCCTGTCCGGGGCCCTGACCCACCTTCAGGATCTCATCACGCCCGTGCTCGATGAACTGTTCGTGTGCGGAGGCACGCTCGAATGCGCCTTCGACGTGTCGACCTTCCTGGAAAATGCCATCAACAGCGTGGCCGTGGCCGGCCGCCCCATCGACCTGCCCGGCCTGATCCCGGGTTCGCCCCCCCGGGTCGGGACCTTCGCCAGCCGGGTGGATGAACTGGTCGTGTCTGACCAGGGTTTGCTCCTGGACCTCTCGGCCTTGCTCGAGGCGCCGCGTGACGCGGACGGAGGTCTGATCGCCCCGCTCGGGTCCATCTTGCGCATGGATTGTGGTCAGGGACCAGACTTGTTCCAGCTGCCCATGACGCACCCCATGGAGGCGGCCCTCCACCTCGACCTCGTGAACCAAGCCATCTACGCCTTCTGGTGGGCCGGAGGCCTGTCCACGCAGATCGACGCCAACATGGTGCAGGGTGATTTGCCCCCGGGCATCACGGGCTTGCGCATCCGGACCGCGCCCATGTTGCCCCCGATCCTGACGGATTGCCAAAAGTCCACCCGCGGGGTGCATCTGCAGATCGCGGACCTCGAGATCGATGCAACCGTCACGATCGACGGACAGGAAATCCCGATCAGCGCTTGGCTGCAGGCGGATTTGGAGGCCGATGTGAAGGTTATCGACGGGCGCCTGGCATTCGACATCGACCCGGGATTTGCAGTGATCGTTGTGGACATCACCCGGTTGGGCGGTGATCTGGCGGGCCAGGACGAGGCGGTGGTCGCACTGATCCGGGCCACGGTCCTGGACCTCCTGGTGCACCAGGGCGCGGCGACCGGGGTGGCCGGTGTACCGCTGCCCGCGCTGGATCTCGACACCCTGCAGATCCCGGGGTTGCCCGAAGGTCTCGACATCCAGACCCACGTCATCTCGGCGAGCATCGGATTTGGACGAATCCTGATCCTTCCCACCCTCTAGAAACCTGCCCCACCAGACATTCCCCGAGGGACCGATTGCAAAGATGAGGGGGGCTTGCTAGACTTCGCGCGGGCCGGGCGTCGGCCAGGGCGTCATCGGGGGGCATGACCATGGCATCCAGAAAGATCAACATCGCTTTTTTGTGGCACATGCACCAGCCTCCCTACGAGGACCCGAAGACCCGCCAGTTCCTCCTGCCCTGGACCTATCTGCATGCGACCAAGGACTACTACGACATGGCGCTGATGCTGCAGCGTCATCCCGGGATGCGGGCCAACGTGAACTTCACGCCGAGTTTGCTGCTGCAGCTTTCGCAGTACGCGAGCGGCGAGGTCAAGGACCAGACCATCGAGGTCATGCGCAAGGACCCGGCGAAGTTGAGCCGCATGAACCGCGAGTTCCTGGTGCGCACGTGCTTTGGTGTGAACGTCGAGACCATGATCGACAAGTTCCCGCGCTTCAAGGAATTGTTCCGCTTCTACGGCGCGGCGCGAACGCCCCAGGAGGCGGCCGAGCGACTCGAACCCGCGGAATACCTGGACCTGGAAGTGCTGTTCTTGCTGTCCTGGTGCGGTCCCTATCTGTCGGCCCAAGAGCCGGCTGCATCGCTGATTAAGAAGGGACGGGGATTCACCGCCGAGGAACGGGATGCCTTGCTCGACGCTGGACTTGCACACATCGGCCGGATTGTTCCCCTGTGGTCGGAACTGGACCGCGAGGGGCGGGTCGAAATGTCGTTCAGTCCCTTCTATCATCCCCTGCTGCCCCTGGTTCACAGCAATGCATGCGCCATCGAGGCCAACCATGCGGTCAACCTGCCGGATGTCCGCTTCGGTGAACCGTCCGAGGTCGATGCCCAGATCACCCTCGGTATCGAATATTTCGAGAAGACCTTCGGCCGCAAGCCTGTGGGCATGTGGCCGCCCGAAGGCGCGATCTCGGATGCGGTAGTGCATGCCGCAGCGGCCAAGGGCCTGCGATGGATCGCCACCGACCAGGAGATTTTGCGCCGCTCGATCGGGGGGGAGGTGTCGCTCGAGGAACGCCTGGTGCCCCACGAACACGAAGGCGTTTCCATCTTCTTCCGGGACCGGGTTCTGTCCGACCAGATCGGGTTCGTATACAGCCGCTGGCCCACGGGAGCCGCGGTCGACAACTTCATGGCCACGCTGCGTGACTACGCGGACCGGATGACCGACGACCACGGGATCGTGATCGTGGCCATGGACGGCGAGAACGCCTGGGAATACTACCCGGAGGGCGGGTACTCGTTCCTGGACGCGCTCTATTCGGCGATCGAGAAGTCGGATTTCGTGGTTCCCACGACCTTCTCGGAATATCTGGCACAGCATGGCTCCGGGGATGGTCTGGACCAGGTGTCGACCGGGTCCTGGATCGATGGCGACCTCACCACGTGGATCGGCGACCCTGTCAAGAATCGGGCGTGGTCGTATCTGGCTGCCGCCTTCCAGGTCCACCGGGACATGCCGTCGACCGCACGTCCGAAGGTTAGCGACGCCGATGCACAGGCCCTGCACGCGCTGTTGATGCGGGCCGAGGCATCGGACTGGTTCTGGTGGTTCGGCAAGGGACATTCGTCGATCCACGAGCGCGAGTTCGACTACCTGTTCCGGCAGAACCTGCGCATGATCTACGAAAAGATCGGGGTGCCGGTGCCGGACTATCTCGACCACCCCGTGGACACCGAGCACACGAACCTGACGGTGTCGGACCCGTCGTCTTACATCCGCCCCACGATCACCGGCCACATGGACGCCTATTACAAGTGGCTCGGGGCCGGTGCCTGCGAATTCAGTCACGGGTCTATCAACCGCCTGCAGCCGATCATCTCGATGGTGCGGTACGGGTTCGACCGCACGCAACTGTTCTTCTGCTGCGAGGGCTTCGAACCGCTCAAGGGGTTCTTCAACGAGGACACCTGGCTGCAACTGCGCTTCTCGCGGCCGAGCGATCGGGTAGTGCTGGTGCGCAAGACCCCGTCCGGGATTACAGCCGAACGCCTGATGGTCGGCCGCCGTGGCGAGTTCATTCCCGGT
Source organism: uncultured Myxococcales bacterium (assembly GCA_964424165.1). GTDB lineage: Bacteria > Myxococcota_A > UBA9042 > DTJE01 > DTJE01 > CAYRIB01. Next base: position 14,267 of record CAYRIB010000027.1, read on the forward strand.
GCAATCGTGGCCGTGGACGACATCTTGGAACTGTCGATCCCCTTGGACTTCTTCGAATCCCTGCGCTGGAGCCAGCCTCCCTTCCCCATCGAGTTCTGCGTAGTGCTCGGGCGGGGGGAACTGGAGATCGAGCGCTTTCCGTGGGACACGGTGATCCGCATGAGCTTCGACCCCGACCTCTTCGAGGTCGGCAACTGGTTTGTCTGATGCCTCTTCAGAAAGGACGGTAGAATGCCAGAACTGAGACATGATCCAATCCAGCGACGATGGGTGATTATCGCAACCGAGCGCGCACGGCGACCGTCGGACTTCGTGATCGAACACGACAACTTTGGATCGGCAAAATGCCCCTTCTGCGAGGGTAGCGAGGCCTCGACTCCGCCGGAGATCCAGGCCTTCCGCAACGGTACCCTGCCCAACTCCCCCGGATGGAAGGTCCGCGTGGTGCCGAACAAGTTCCCGGCCCTGCGGATCGAGGGCGAACTCGAGCGCGCCGCAGTGGGGCAGTACGATCGGATGAACGGGATCGGGGCCCACGAGGTCATCATCGAGAACCCGGCCCACGAGAAGGACATCTCGGACCACAGCATCGAGGACCTCACCGAGATCCTCAAGATGTACCGGGAACGCCTGATTGACTTGCAGAGGGACCCCCGGTTCCGGTACGTGCTGATCTTCCGCAACCGCGGGTCCGTGGCAGGCGCCTCGCTGGCCCACCCGCACACGCAGATCATCGCCACGCCGATCACGCCGCGAACCGTGGCCAACGAACTGCAGAGCGCCCGGGACCACTACAATGTCAAGGAACGCTGCATCTTCTGCGACATCATCGCGCAGGAACTCCAGGCGCATTCGCGCATCGTGGCCGCGGACCCGGACTTCGTGAGCTGGTGTCCCTATGCGTCCCGGTTCCCGTTCGAAATGACCCTGGCTCCGCGGCAGCATGCGCACGACTTCGCGACCCTGGACGACGTGCAGATCGTGAAGCTCGCACGTCATCTGCGCGAGGTTATCACCCGCATGAAGCGCAGCCTGAACGACCCGCCGTACAACTACCTGATCCATACGGCGCCGAGCTATCAGTACCAGAGCCGTCGCCTGGGCTACTGGACCACGATCGACCGGGACTGGCACTGGCACATGGAGATCCTGCCGCGCCTGACCAAGGTGGCAGGATTCGAGTGGGGCAGCGGCTTCTACATCAATCCCACGCCCCCCGAGGATGCCGCCAAGTTCCTCAGTGAAGTCCAGATCTGAGGCTGCTGGCCGGCAAGCGGGTCCTGTTGGCCCGCTTCCTTGCGTCCGCTGCACGAATCTGGAAGAATCCCGTGCATGAGCCGGCCTGCGTCGCTAGCACGTGCCTTTCGATTCCGTCCTGACATCGCCTATCGTGCGGTCGAGGCGGAGTACTATTTTCTGTCTGCGGACAGCATGTTCCACGCCGTCACCGACCCGGTCGGGACGTGCCTGCTCGGCCTGTTCGACCACGGCCAAAGCGCGACCCTGCAGGACATGGTGGCCGCCGTGACCGCGAACTTCGAGGTGAACGCCATGTCAGCACAACAAGACCTTGCGGCGTTCGTGCAGGATTTGGTGACCAAGGGGATCTTGGAAGAAGTGCCGGATCGGAAGGGGGATCAGCGATGAAGAGGCTTGTGTGCGGCGTCTGGTCGATGTCGTTGGCGTTCGCACTGCTGACGGGTTGTTCGGGCGGGGCCATGGTATTCCTGCCGGACGCATCGGAATCGGACGCACCGACGAACACCGACGGTCTCGACGAAGACCTGGGCCCGGACCTTTCCCCGGACATCGACGAAGACACGGCCGCCCCGGACTCGGTCAACACATCCGCGGATGAAATCGACGGCGAAGGGGTGTCGGTCGAAGTGGTGACCTTCTATTTCGACACCGCATCGGGCCCTGCCGGCGAATCCTTATCCGAGGTATCGCTGGGCCCTGACGATGAACCCGCGGCCTATCTCGCCACGCCCGGATACCAGATGGACATTGTCGTGTCGGCTTCGGACCTGGATGCCGGCACCGAGGTCGGCCTGCTCGTGGCGGGAAGTCAGGTGGGCATCGCCACGTTCGCCACGTACGATGGCCCCGGGGTGCAGGCCCGCTTCTCGGCCGTGAACCTCACGCACGATGCCGACGGATACGTGGTCGGGGTCATCACCACGGACCGCGAAGGCAATGACATCGTGGTCTCCAAGACCGTACGGGTCAACATCGGGACCTGCGGGGTGGCGCTGCTTCCTGCAAACACCGCCTGCCTGCTCGTGGACACGAACACGGCCGTGGCAGGGGTGCAGACTGCCTTCACGGTCTCGAACCCGGATCGGACCTGCGACCGGGCCCAGGTGGACGTGTCAATCGGCGGGCGAGTGGTTTCGTCGGGGCCCCTGGCCCTTGGAGAGGCCAAGAGCGCAACGGTCGAACTGACGCTCTTCGAGGGGGACGGCCCGATCAACGACGCCCCGATCACCGTGACCGCCACGGTGTCCGACAGCACGGCAGATGGTCGCAGCGCATCGCTCGCGGACATCGCGTTCGTCATGGACCTTTCGGACCCGATCATCGCGTTCACCGCGCCGACCAAGGAAGTGCTCAACCGCATGGATGACCAGGATGGAGACATCGCCAATGGCATCACGTTCGATGTCGAGGGGTCGGCCAGCGGCATCGCGCCTTCGAGCACCATCACATTCCGGATCGACGACACGGTCATCGAGTCCGCTGCCCCGGACGGCACGGGTCTGTTCCGTTTCGAGGACGTCAGTCTGCGTGCGGATGGCCGATACCAACTAGTTGCCACGGGCAGGGATCAGTGCGGACGCGAGGGCACCGCGCAATTCGGGGTCACGGCCCACGTGTCCGAAGCGAACTACGTATTCTTGACCCCGACCCAGGATGGAACCCTTTACGCCCACGACGATCTGGATCCGCTCACACCCATGGTCTTCGACCTGCACTTTTCCATCCTTGCATCGGCCGTACAAGTCGGGTCCACGCTGTCGGTGCGCTGCCGCGCGGACCGTCTCGGGGCGCCGGAAATCACGGCTGCGCGGTGGCAGGTCACGGCCCTGGAGCAGGATGACATCTACGAGATTCCCGGCACGCTCGACGTGACGGTGCTGTCATCCCACGTCGTGTGCTACGTCATGGACGATGCGGAAAATCCCACCACCTCGGGCGAGGTGACGTTCCGGGTCGCCTTGCCGGCCCCGCGGCTCGTGATTGTGCAACCCGTCGAAAACGGGGTCGTCACCCAAAGCCCGATGCGTGTCAGAGTCAGCGAGACTCACCTCGACGGTATCACCCCGACCGTGGTCATCCGGTCGGGCGACACCCCGGTCGTGACCCACTTGGCTTCGCCCTTCGGCATCGGAGGCTCGACGTTCGACCTGCCCCTCGAGAGCGGGGGCGTGCCCATCCCCGACGGTCTCTACACCCTGGTCGTGGAAGTTACCGACGCCCTGGGAAACCGGGCTTCGGACATTCCTGGCAACGTGACCCACGTCACGTTCACCAAGGACACCCTGCCTCCTTCGGTCGTGATCACCAACCCCGTTGCCGACAGCCTGCCGCCGCCCGTGGACGAAGATACGGCCACGGCCGGGTTCCAGGCGACGTTCGTGGTCACCGTGGCCTCGGGCGGGGGAGATGGCACCCTTGTGTGCCTGACGCTGCACGGCTCCGAACACTGTTCGACCCTGACCAACGGGGCGACTACCGCGACGTTCGCAGGGCTGACCTTGATCCCGGGAATCAACGTGGCCACGGCGCGGGCCGTGGACCTCGCGGGCAACGTCGGTATCGCACCGACGCGATCCATCAACCTCGCCCTTGCCAACCCACGCGTTCTGATCGCCACGCCGGCCCGGGACGGACCCGTGGCCGCGCTGCCCATGAGCCTCGTGGTTCATGTCAGCGACGCCTCCGGCACCGTACCTGCGGTTGGCGCGAGCGTGACGCTGCGCAAGAACGGCACGGTCTTGGGCAGTTCCCAGGTGACGAACGCATCCGGGGATGCCATGTTCGCGATTTCCGCCTTGTCCGCAACTGGGGACGTGTTCGTGGCCTCTTCGGGCGCGGGCGTCTCTTCGCCCCGCACCCTGTGGCACAAGACGGCCCTGCCGACGCTGGCGTTTGCGACACCACAGAACGGCGCCTCGGCGAACCTGGCCGATCCGGCTTGTGCGCCGGGAATCCGGGACTGCGTGCTCGACGTGACGCTGAGTGCCACGAACATCGAGGACGGGTCGCGCGGCGACCTGACCGTGGCTTGCGGCACCACCACCACAAATTTCGTGGCCTTCGTGGCCGACGACCAACTCGTCTTCCCGGCCGTCACCCTGTTGCATGGCACCACCTGCACGCTCACGGTGATTGCCACGGACCTGGCCGGCACCCCGACGACCGCGGGGCCCGTCACGGTACGGGTCGACCGCGTGGCCCCGGTGATCGCGGCCTTCATCCGCCCCGCGGCCAACGTGGATGCCCTGACCGACATGTGGGACGAGGACGTGACGGAAGACGGCCTGCAATACACGATGACGATCCGAATCGGCGGAGCCGAGGCTGGACAGGCCCTGACCGTGGCCTATGGGCCGGTGGGCGAAGCGAGCCAGACCGTGTCCGCCATCCTCGCGGCCACCATCCCGGACAGCGGCCGCGTGGATGTGTCACTGCCTGAGGCCTCGCTCCACAACGGAACCAACCTCTTGACCGTGACCCTGTCCGATGCCGCAGGGAATACGGTCAGCACCTTCCGTTCGATCCTGGTGTGGGCAGGTGCCCCGGTCGTTCGCATCATGTCGCCTGCCCACGTGGCTCCAACGGTTTGTGCAGCACCTTCGGCCTGTGCCGCGGGCGGATACTGCCACCTGGGCAACTGTGCCATTCCCTGGTCTTCGACCACTTCGCGGAATCTGCTCGTCAGTCTGGTGCAAGTGCCGGATTCCCTGAACAACTTGCGCATCTGTTCGGACCAGGCAGGGCTTGGGACAACGGCATGCAGCACGGCCGGCTTCCGCGAGGTCGCCCGCGTAACCGCCCCTTCGGAAGGCTTCCAGACCGTGTCGCTGACCACTCTCGCCGACGGACTGCACACCCTCATCGCAGAAGCCCGGGTGTCGGACGCCGAACCTTGGGTATCGTCACGCGCCTCGCCCGACGCCGCCGAACGGCAGCGCAACGTGTTCCAGGACACGCTGCCCCCGCAACTGACCCGCTTCGTGGCCGCATCGGACACCCTTCCGCCCCAGAACACGCTGAACCTGCTCGAACAGGCCGAGGCCGGGCGGGTCTTCGCGTTCGAGGTCACCGCCTCGGAACCCGGACGACTGGTGTTGTTCGTCAATGGTCCTGAGGCAACAGCGGTCGCAGATTTCACGGGCATGGCAACCGTGCAGGCCACGTTGAACGAGGGCGGTAACCTGGTGCAGGCGCAGGCCCGTGACCAGGTGGGCAATCTGGGCACACCGATGTCCCTCAATCTGGCCGTGGACACCACGCCCCCGACCCTGGCCTTCGTACAACCGATCAAGACTCTGGTGACGGCCGTGGACAGCCAGGATGTCGTGATCGCATCAGATGCCGTGGGACAGTTCTTGACCCTGTCCGAGCGCATCGCCGAAGAATGGGTGGACCAGGCAACCGTGCCCATCGATTCCAGCCAGCGGGCGACGTTCAGCTTTGAAACCTATCCGATCCTGACCGACGGGGACCACCAGATCCGGGCCCGCGTCCTCGACGCCGCGGGCAACGAGTCCACGCTGGTGCGTGACGTGGCCGTAGACCGTGTTTTCCCGTCGCTCACGGTCACGGCCCCGATGGACGGGGCATCGCTGTTCGATGCGGACGACGCGTCGCCTTCGGACGGGGGCTATCAGGTGCTCGTGCAATTCTCGTGTTCGAGCACGGACGGCGTTGCCTGGGCGATCCTCATGGAAGGCGGTTGCGACGAAACCTTCGCAACGTGCAACGCGCCCATCCGGGTGGCGGCCGGCAGTCTCACCCCCGGGGTCACGATCGAGCGGAGGCCCACGCTGTCTCTGGGCAACACCCGATACTATCGTCTGACCGTGCAGGTATTCGACCAGGCGGGCAACATGACCGCAGCGGTGCGCACCCTGACCGTGGATCTGGCCCAATGCTGGCTGTCGCTCGGGGGCATCCTGCCGGGCGGGTTCGTCAACAACGACGCCTGTCCTACGCCAGGCAACGATTGCGAACAAGTGCCCGTGACCGTGACGACTGCCCTGACGCCGGGCTGCACGTCCATTGACGCCGTCACGCTCTTCATGGGCGGGATCGAAGTGCAGACCCAGGTGCCGAGCGGCCCTACCGTCACGTTCAGTGCCATGAACCTCACTGACGAAACCGCGACCACGATCGAGGTCAGGGCTTATGGCGGCGCAACCGAACAGGGTTCGACCGGGGTCATGCCTCTGGTCGTGGACCTGACCGACCCGGTGATCTCGGTCACGGCCCCCGAAACCGGCGAGGTCCGCCGGTGGGGCCTGACCACGGACCTGTTCATGGGCGATGCGGGCCTGCAGGTCGACCTCACCGTGGGCGCCACCGATTCCCATCTCGACGGGGGGCAACTCGAATCCCTGAACTACGATACGGGTTCCGGGCCCGAGGCCCTGCCGCTGGCAGACCCGATCCTGCCGTTTTCCTTCGGGTCCGCGCCCGTCACGCTGCAAACCGTAACCCTGCCGGATCAGACCTCGGGTCATCTCGCGGTCACGGTCTCGGACGCGGCCGGAAACATTACCACGTCGGGCTTTGACGTCATGGTGGACATTCTGGCGCCGTCCGCACTGGTGCTCGATGCGGTAGACCCATCCGAGGTGAACCGCCGCCGACCCACGGTCATCCTGCGGTGGCGCGCGGTGGGCGACAACGACGAACAGTCGGGAACCCAGGCCGCCGCCTATGACATCCGTTATTCGCGCTACCCGATCACAGCCGGGAATTTCGAGGCCGCCTGCCCGGTTGCCGAACTGGCCAACACCGCCCCCATTCCCCTGCCTTCCCTGCAGGGCACGGCCGAGGTCATGGCCGTCACAGGCCCCGACCCTCGGGATGCATCGGATCCGTGCCGGTTCGTGATGGGCATCGACCCGGACGGGGCGTACCACTTCGCCGCGCGTGTTATCGACGACGTGGGCAACGCTTCCCTGGTCACGACCGACAGCATCCAGACCGCCGATGTGGGTCTGCGCGTAGCGACGATCTCGGGAAGCGCGGGCTGGACGGACAGCAGCAGTGACCTGCAGAAACGGGTCTACGGAATCGGCGATGTCGACGGGGACGGGTTCGCGGACGTCGGTCTTGGGGGTGGCTCCCTGGCTGGATTCTGCGTGGTCTACGGCTTTGCCGAAAATTCGGAATCTGGGTTGGACGTGGTTTTGTCCGACCCGATTGGGCCCCATCACGCCTGTCAGGCGGGCACGACCGGAAGCCAGTTCGGAACCCCGCTCGTGGCGCTCGGGGACGTCAATGGGGACGGAGTGGATGACTTGGGGGTCGGCGAAGGCTTCGGCACCGGCCATCCCTACCGGGTCAGCGTGTTTTTGGGCCGCACCGGCCAGGCGCTGGCCGACGCCCCGAACGTGGTGATCACGGGCATGAACAACGTGGTGGCCGGGGTGAAGCTCGCCGGGGGTGGGGACTTCGACGGGGACGGCCGACCCGACATTCTGATCGGCTCCCGAGGCGAGAACCGGGCCTATCTGGTTCCAGGCGACCTTGCCTGGAATGCGGAAACCTCACTGGCGATCGATTTGGCCGACGCGGATGACCACACGGCCCACCGGATCGTCACCTTCGTCCTGTCCGACCCCGTGACCGAACCTCCCGAACTGGCCACGAACTTCGGCATCAACGTGGCCTTTGTCCGGGATCTGGCCCCCGACGTCCTCGATGGCCGTGACGAGGTCGTCATCGCAACCGACACGAACCCGAATCAGGTCGTGATGCTGCGTGGTCGTGCGGTTCCCGCAGCCATGATCATCGCGATCAGCCGCACGAACGACGGATCGGGTGAGGATTCGACCGCGGTACGCCTCTTCCCCGACACGACGACCCGGCTGTTCGGCTCGACCAGCCTCGACGGCAGTGCCGACTTGGATGCGGATGGACGAGGCGACCTGTTGATCGGTCACTACAATGCCAGCCCCAACAAGACGGTCTATGCGTTCTACGGTACCTGGCTGAAGGGCCGTTTCGGACAGGCCGCGCGTCTGGAGGCCACCGCTGCCACCGGGGACGGGACCGTATGGGCCCACGGGGCCGAACCTCGCGGATGGGCCGTGACCGGAACGTTCGACCGACCCATCGTGGTGTCGAACCTTGACAACGACCCGGCCCTGATTGCCAGTGACGACATCGCATACGTCCACCATTCGGGCAGCGCCTACGGCAAGGTCTACGTGCGCCTGAACCTGGCCGACCCGACCGACGGGTACGGGCACTTCCCCTATGCCGCCCCGGTGCTGGTGGACCCCAACGAACCCGAGGGAACGCGAATGGGCAGCTTTTCAGCGGTCCATGCACGGGACTTCAACCGCGACGGTCACCCCGACCTGGCGGTCGGAACGAACGGAGCCGGTTACGTACTGCTGATGTATTGAATGGAGGATGCGATGAACAAGGAACCTCGAAAGACCCCGGTCGTTACGCGCCCTCCGAAGCGGGCCTATGCCCCGCCGCGGATCGCCTCGAGCGAGGCCACGGAGCGCAATGCGCTCGGCTCCTCGTGCAACCCGAACCTCGACGAGAGCGAGGGCTGCCCCAAGGGATGGTAGCCGGGACCAACAGGTTGGGCCGATTCGGACGCGATGACATCGTGTTCGAGTTTGCGTCGGATCTGCTCGCCATGGTCTGTTCATCGTTTCGCGCGGCATCGATCCCGTCCGGACCGCAACACACCTGCACAATCCGAGTTACCCATGCCACGGGTCCGGAATCTGGCCCGGTATCGGCAGGCGATTTCGGCGGGGTGCGATGGCGTCGTGGCGACACGGGTTGGGTGGCCTCGGGACAGGCGCTGCGCATCGTTGACGTCGCTTGCCGTGGCAGTGATTTCCTCTCGTGCCGGACCAGCTTGGGCGGGTTCTTGCGGCACTTCCTGGCCCATCTGAGTGTGCGGCGCGGTGGCCTGTCCCTGCATGCCGCTTCGGTGGTGCATGGTGCGGGGGCCTTCGTGCTGATGGCCCATTCCGGCGGTGGCAAGACCACGTTCGCGCGCCGGTTCGGCGCCGGGGGGGTGCTGGCCGACGACCACAGTTTTGTGCTGCCATGGCGAAACCAGATGTGGGTTTGGCCATCCCCGTTTCCAGGGCGTGAAGGCATGGTCGTAGACCCCGATCCCATGCCGCTGATCGGCATGGTGCAACTCGCACGCGGACCAAGCACCCGCTGGATGGCGCTGCCCCGAGTGGATCGCATCGAGGCCCTGATGGCCCATGCCGTGCTATTCGACACGGATACGGTTACCCGGCAGTTGCTTTTGGATCAGGTGTTGCGACTCGAACGACGGGTGGGCCGTCTTGAACTCGACCTGGATCACGACCCTTGGGAGGCCTTGACGCGTGGATTGGCATTCTCCTGAAAAACCACGCCGCGAGGCGTCCTGGCGACAACGTCTGTCCCTGCGCTATCGCGAACTGGGACGACTGCTGCGACTTCACGTGGACCTGACATCCGCTTGCGCGTTGCGCTGTCCGCATTGCTATCAGCAGGGCCGATTCGGCCGCGGTCCGGAACTGGACGCTGCGCGCTGGCAGGAATTGCTGGCCGAAGCCGCGGACTTGGGGGTCTTGTTCCTGCTGGTTTCGGGTGGCGACCCCATGCTCCGACCCGACTTCCGGGCCTTTGTGCAGGCGGCGCGGGCACGTCACTTTCACGTGCGCATCAAGACGACGGGTCTGTGCCTCGAACCGCATGATGCGGCATGGATGTCGGCCTTGGGCAATTTGGACGTGGATCTGAGCTTGCACGGCGCGAAGCCTGCCACGCACGACCGCTTCGTCGGAAGCACGGGGGCGTTCGAGTCGACCTTGGCCGCCGCACGGGCGTTGGTCACGGTGGGGGTCCCTGTGAGCTTTGCCACGACCATGACCGCGGCAAACGCGGACGAAATGACCGAGGTCCTGGCGCTCGGCCGCCGCGAAGGGGTGCCGGTCCGAATCTCGGGCAGCCTGACCCACCAACTCGACGGACGCCTTCCGGACGTTTCTCCTGCCGGGATCGAGGATCAAGCCCGAATCCTGGCCCTCAGCCACACGCCGGACACGCTTGATCCGCCAAAACTGGCCCCAGGCGACCCTCTCTGTCTGGCTGCACACGACGGGCTCTACATCGACCCCACGGGAGACGTGTTTCCTTGCGTGGCCTGGCCGCGCTGCCTCGGCAGCGTTAGTGCGCATCCGCTCGCCGAGGTGTTCGCCGGTCCCGAGGCCGCCGCAGTGCGACGGTTTCGGCAGTCAGATCGCGCGGCCTGCCGTGACTGCCATCTGCAGGATAGCTGTTCGTTCTGCCCGGGCGAGGCAGAACTCGCCCACGGCAACTGCCTGACACCGGCGTCATCGTCGTGCGACCAGGCCCGTGTGGCCGCGCGGGCAGTTATGATCGCCCGTCAGGATGGCGGAGAGAACGATGATTGACCTTCGCAGCCAGAGGGGAGCGACCTCCATCCCACCGGACCTCGTGCGCGAACAACTGGCACAGGGCAACCGGGTCCGCCTGCGCGTCGGGGGCCGAAGCATGATCCCCCTGATCTGGCCCCGCAGTCTGGTTTATCTTGAGGCGCTCGGTTCGCGAACGCTGAAACCGGGCGACGTGGTGGCCTTCGAACTCCAGGGCCGCATCGTGTGCCATGGCGTGATTGCAGTCATCGGACCGGGAAGCGGCGCGACCCTGCGCACCCGGGGCATCGCCAACCGCACCGAGGACCCGCCCTGTCCGATCGCACAGGTGCTCGGCCGAGTCGCGCGGATTGAGGCCGGCCTTTTACACGTGGACACGGATGGATGCATGTTCCGGGTCTGGCAGCGTCTGACGGGTCTGGCGGCCGCTGCAGCGCGTTGCTTTTGCCGCGTCCATCCGATAGGATTCCTCAGGGACAAGGCAAGAGGTTGAACCATGAGATACATGCTGGCCATTCCGTTCGCGTTCGTGGCGGTCTCGATGCTTGGCTGCGGGCCGTCGATGCCCGATGTGAAGCGCGTGGACCCGACCACCCAGACCGACATTTCAGGGCAGTGGAACGACACCGACTCTCGACTCGTGGCAGAACAGATGATCACGGACGTGCTCGTGGGCCAGTGGCTCACCGACTTCGCGATCAAGAACGTGGGCAAGAAGCCGACCCTGATCGTGGGGACCGTTCGCAATCGGACCCTCGAACACATCAGCATCGCCACCTTCGTCAACGACCTTCAGCTCGCGATCATGAATTCGGGCAAAGCCACGTTCGTGGCCTCCAAGGAAGAACGCGACGAGGTGCGCGAGGAACGGCTCGACCAAGGCCTCAACGCCCGCGAAGAAACCCGCAAGGATCCAGGGCGCGAGACCGGGGCGGACTACATGCTCAAGGGCGAGATCAATTCGAGCGTGGACAGCGCGGAAGGCATTGCCGCGATCTTCTATCAGGTGAACATGACCCTGATCGACCTCGGCACCAACGAGAAGGTGTGGATGGGCGAGAAGAAGATCAAGAAGGTGGTGGAGCGCGGTGCCTACAGCATGTGAGGCCCATCCCCCAATGCGGCATTTTCCCCTCATGGCCGTGGCGCTCGTGTTCCTGTCCGGCTGCGGCCTGACCGGACCGCACATCACCTATTACACCAAGCTCAACGATACCTTGATTACACGCGACTTCCAGACGGCCGAGAAGATGGTCGCGGCCGAGAAGAGTCTGTACAACAGCCGATCCAAGGTCCTGCACGACATGGATCGGGCCATGGTGAGTCTGCTCGCGGGACGCCACGACGAAAGCAACCGCTTTCTGCAAAGCGCGGACGCGCTGATCGACCAGTTGTACACGAAGAGTCTGACCCGCGCGGCCGTGTCGTTCTTGACCAGCGATGCTTTGTTGCATTACGAGGGCGAGGCCTTCGAGAAGATCTTCCTCAACGTGCTCGGGGCCCTGAACTACGCCATCCTGGGGCGAATCGACGACAGCATCGTCGAGGCTCGACGCGCGGACCTTCGCTTGCAGGAATTCGCGCGGCAACGCCAGGACAGCGCCTACGTCGAAGACCCGTTCGTCCGATTCTTCATGGGTCTGGTCTACGAGGATGGCGGGGACCTCAACGACGCCTGGATCTCTTACGCGAGGGCCATCCAGGCCTATGAAAAAGGCAAGGATCTGTTCGGTGTTGCGCCACCCGCCCAACTCGTCGAGCGTGCCGCAGGCATGGCCCGGGTGCTGGGCTTCACGCAGGAACTCGACGACCTCCGAAATCGTTACCCGGACCTGGTGCCTGCGAACCCCGCACGCAATGCGACTCGCGGTCGTATCGTCCTGGTGCACATGGCGGGCATGGTACCTCTGAAGGGTGAACGCCGCATCGACATCACGCTCGGCAGCGGCATGGGCTTCGTGCAGGGCATGGAGGTCACCTCGCAAGAGGAAGCAGACGTGGCGTCGGCTCTGTCCGTGGCCAAGGGACTGGCCGCAGGTACCAACATCGCCATCGCGGTTCCGTTCATGGTGCCCTCGGACACGGAGCCGGGCCTGATGGAAATCGGCCTGAAGGAACGGCCCGACGTGCGCGTGGCGGCCCAGGTCGTTCACCGCCTGACGACCGTGGCGCCGCGCTGTCTTGACGAGCGCATGGCCGGGATCTGGGGCAAGACCGTGGCTCGGGCCGTGGTCAAGTTCCTGTTGTCGCTGACCGCGGGCAAGGTCGGAGAGGCCGCCGGCGGCGAGAAGTACGGTGCCGTGGTCGGTGCCCTGGCGTATCTGGCCACCAGCGCAGCGCTCAACGCATCCGAGCGCGCGGATTCGCGATCCTGGGGTACGCTGCCGGCCGAGATCCGGCTGGCCGTGCTCGAGGTGCCGCCCGGCCGATACACGGTAACGGCGGGTCGGTCGCGCGGGCCCGAGTGGCAGTTCCCGGACGTCGTGGTGGACGCGGGCAGATCGAGCTATCGCGTGCTTCGTAGCTGGTAGTCATCGTTCGAAGGAGGTTGTCTTCATGAAACGCTTCGCCCTGATCTTCGGAATGCTCGCGCTGCTTGGCGGGTTGCTCGCCACTTCTGCCACGGCCAAGGAAAACGCTTACGCGATCAAGCTCGGCGCCGCGCTGACGGTCAAGCCCGCATCCGACCAGGCCTTCGCCCTGGGAACGGACGGCGAGTACCACTTTGCCGGCCCCTTCTGGTTCGTGTACGGAGGCCGCTTGACCATCAACGGCGACGTGTTCGGCTGGGACCTCGAAGTGGGACCGCTGCTCAAGTTCCGCATCACGGACCTGCTGGAACCTACGTTCCGTGCGACGTTCATGTTCGGGGGCATCAGTCCCCTGGAGGTGGGCTCCTCGAATCTGGTGATCGGTTCGTCGTTCGGTCCGGGTCTGCGATTCCGTATCGGGGAGCGGGCCGTATTCGTCGACGTGGCGTTCGAGATCGGCAAGTTCCTGCGCGAACCCAAAAACACCTACTTCGCCATCGTTCCCATGGTCGGTTTCGAATTCTGATCACCGCTCGTTTCGATTGACAAGCGCGTTCGGGGATGGCACAATTGCGTGCCTTGGTGCCTGGGCCCATAGCTCAGTCGGTAGAGCAGCAGCCTTTTAAGCTGTTGGCCGCGAGTTCGAGTCTCGCTGGGCTCATCGTTGGAACGTCCCCATCGTCTAGTCAGGTCAGGACACGGGCTTTTCAAGCCCGCGACACGGGTTCGAATCCCGTTGGGGACGCCATGCTGCCATTGATTCCACGTCTCTACGCCAACTGCGCGATGCTGCTGGTGCTGGGCACCGTTGCCTGCCGGCAGTCGGATGCCCGTCAGGATGAG
>CAYRIB010000028.1:0-9917 GCA_964424165.1 uncultured Myxococcales bacterium
GACCTCAAGGCAGCGGCAACTGCCATGGCCGAACTCCTGGGAGTTTCCGCCTAGCGCTTTCGCTGAAGGGTCGTTTGACCACGAACAATGCGCACAAGGTCCGCGTGTTCCGATTCGAACGGCCCGCCCCCTAGCAACACCAAGCCGCTTCCCACAGCGGCAGGATCTCGGAGGCGTCGTTGACGGTCCGGGCGTTGTAGACCAGCGCAGCATCGTACAAAGTGGCCTCGGCCAGTTCCGGCAGGACATCTTGCGCGATCCCGAGCCCGGACAACCCTGCGGGCAACCCCAGGCCTTGCGCGAACACGGCGATGGCCTGCGCCAAACGATCCGCGACCATTGGATCGCCCCCGGACCCATCCACACCGAATGCAGTTGCCACTTCTCGGTAGACGTCCATGCAATCCGGGGCATTGAAACGGATCACGTGGGGCAGGAAGATGGCGTTGGCCAGGCCGTGGTGAACGTCGAAGCGGGCCCCGATCGTATGCGCCATGGCGTGGCACAGGCCGACCTGGGCGTTCGAGAACGCGGCTCCGGCCATGCACGACGCCAGCATCTGCCGTCCACGAGCCGCCACATTTCCGGGGGTCGCGATGCAAACCGGCAGGGCCTCATGGATCATCCGGATCGCGCGAACGGCCAGCGCATCCGACCAGGGTTGTCGCTCGAGGGCATGCATGGCCTCGACCGCGTGCGACAGGGCATCCATGCCCGTGGCCGCGGTCAGAAAGGTCGGCAACCCGACGGTCAGGCACGGGTCCAAAATCGCGGCACCAGGGACCAGGCGATGGTCCCCGAACAGCAGCTTCCGACCGACGGCGCGGTCCTTGATCACGGCCACGTAAGTCACCTCGGAACCGGTCCCGGCCGTGGTGGGAATCGCCAAATGGGGGGCCGCGGGACCGCTCATGTTCTGGAAGCCCTCGTGGTCGCGCAGCGCGCCGCCTTCGGTTAGCAGCAGGGCCACGGCTTTGGCCGTGTCGATCACGGACCCGCCACCGCACGACACCACCCCATCGGCCTTGGCGGCAACCGCCATATCGCGAGCGGCCTCGACCGCCTCGACCCCGGAATCCGCGGGGGTCTCGCAAAACGTGGCCACCACCCGCCCTGACAGGGCTTCCTGAACCCGGCCGAGCAACCCGGCCGCGGCCACGCCCGCATCCGACACCAGCAGGGCGCGTTGCACCCCGAGTTGCTGAAGTTCGGGGCCTGCTTCGGCCAGAGCCCCTGCACCGAACACGACCCTGGGCGGCATCGCGAACACGAACGATAAATCCGAAAAATCTTCGGTCATGGCATGACTACTCGTCGACGAAGCGTGTTTCCACCAGACTGGCCGTGGCCACCAGGGCCTTGGAGGCCCCCACGAAGCGCACCACGGCCGCCAGATTGCCTTTCAGCCGGATCTTGCCCTGCAGAAGCGCCTTGATCGGATCCAGTTCCCCCTTGATCACCTGCTTCCATCGGTCGTATTCCGCGGTGAGCACAAAGGGGGTCCCCGCCATTTCGGTCAGCGGAATCAGACGCGCGGCACGGCATTCCCCCAGATGCAGATCCAGCCAGATCGCCACGTCCTCGGCGAGCGAGGACCCTGCCTTGGCCTTGCACACCAGCGCCAGGGCCCCCAGGTCCCACGTGGCCGCGGCCTCGCGGTACCGGGGATTCGCGTTGATGGCATCGCGGTATGCGACCACCCATTCCGCCGAAGGGAAGACGGCCATCCGAAGCCTCCGTCACGAATACGACAGGGCCATGGTAGCAGAGCCCGCAACTGCGACGCAAGCAGCGAGGGCCCACCCCACATCTCCTGCCGCAAGAACCGATCACGTCCGACTTGACACGATGGCGCGGGCTTGCGACAGTGCTGGCATGATAACGCGACCTGCAGGCATGCGTGTGGTGGGACTGACCGGGGGTATCGGGTCCGGCAAGTCCGAAGTGGCCCGCGTGTTTCGCGACGCGGGCATCCCCGTGATCGACGCCGACCTGGTGGGCCGCGAGCTGATGGCCCCAAGCACCCGCTTGTGCCGTGCGGTGCTCACGGCCTTCGGACCCGGGATTGCCGCGGCGGATGGGGGCATCGACCGTGCGGCCCTGGCCGACCTGGTGTTCGGCAACGCCGCACCGTTGAAGGCCCTCAACGATCTCGTGCACCCGGCCGTGTTCGCCGAGGTATCACGCCGACTGGCAGGCTTGGCCCGGGTGGGGCATCCGGTGTGCGTGATCGAGGCCGCGTTGCTGGTGGAAACCGACGCGGACCGCGAAATGGATGGATTGTTGGTCGTGTCTGCCCCCGAGGACGTCCGGATGGCCCGGGTCCTCGCTCGCGACCGCGTGACGCGCGATGCGTTTCTGGCCCGCTGCCAGCATCAGGTGGCGGAGTCTGCCCGCGTGGCACGCGCCACGTGGATCCTCCACAACCACAACACCCTCGATGCCCTGCAAATCCAGGCCCGCAGCATGGCCGTGCTGATCGCCAGGCCATCACAGGGCCGCCTGCCGAACTGACCTCGATCGCAAAATCGTTGAGGAATCTTTTTCAGGTATTGATGAGCTTGCGCAGCCCGAGCCCGGCCTTGAAGAACGGCAGGCGCTTCGGCGGAACGGTCACCTGTTCGCCGCTCTTGGGGTTGCGCCCCTCGTAGCCGGCGTAGCGTTTCACCACGAAGTTGCCGAAGTTGCGGATCTCGATCCGATCCCCGCGCTTCATGGCATCCACCATCTGTTCGAAGACCGCGTTCACCACGATACTCGCCCTTTCCAGGGTGATGTCGCTCTGTTTCGCGACGGCCTCGATCAACTCCGACTTCGTCATGGGGCCACCTCCCACCTGAATTGTCCTTCCGGACCGCGTGATAATAGCTGATACAACGTCTTGGTCAAGTTGAATTTTTGGCAACCGTCTGCTACACCAAGCTTTCAAGGATCGAACCCGGAGCCTGACCATGTCATCGACCCCCTTCGATACCCTGCCGTTCGTGCTCGACACCCGCCATGTCCGTCTTGCGGCTCAACCCGCGGACGCAACCGCGGCACTGGACCGTCTGCTGCTGGATGCCGTTGGGCCCGCGGGTTTTTTGGAAGTGCCCGATGACCGCACGACCTTGGACACCACCCTGAGCCTGGCCCGGGCCATTCCCGAACGCTTTCGGCGCGTGCTCGTTCTGGGCATCGGGGGTTCGGCCCTGGGCACGAGCGCTGCACTCGCGGCCCTGGCACCGGTTCGCAGGCCGGGACGCGAGGTGCGGGTCCTGGCCAATCTGGACCCGGTCTCGCTCGCGGACGCCTTGGCCTGGTTCGACCCGCAGGATACGTTGCTGAACGTGGTCACCAAGTCCGGGGGCACGGTCGAGACCCTCACCCAGTTCTGCTGCTTCGCGGACCGCATCCGCACCTCGCGCGGCCCCGAAGGCCTGCAAGACGGCATCGTTTGCACCACGGACCCAGCCAACGGTACGTTGCGCAAGATAACTGACCGCATCGGTTGCGCGACGCTGCCGGTTCCGCCCCGCGTGGGGGGGCGCTTCAGCGTGCTGACCCCGGTCGGACTCTTCCCCTTGGCCCTGGCCGGATGCGATGTGTCGGCCATGCTCGAGGGCGCCCGACAGGTGTTCGCCCTGCTTCGCGGCCCGGACCGCCTGGCCCATCCATCGGTACGGTCCGCGAGCGCGCAGGTGGCTCTCATGTCCTCGGGCGCCACCGTGCGCGTGTGGTGGGCCTACTGCGATCGCCTGGCCACGTTGGGGGACTGGTTCTGCCAGTTGTGGGCCGAATCCCTGGGCAAGCCGGGGCATCTTGCCCCGGTCGGCCAGACACCCGTGCGCGCCATCGGGTCCACGGACCAACATTCCCTGCTGCAACTCTTCATGGAAGGACCGCTGGACAAGGCCTATACCATGCTGACCGTGGGGGCCCCGATGCCCGCCATCACGGTGCCGGACTTCACCGGTTTGGATTTGGCACTCGGCGAATTCGCGGGCAAGCCCGTGTTCGACGTGTTCGATGCTTTGCGCAGCGGCACTATGGCGGCCCTGATCCAGGCCGGCCGTCCCGTGGCGCACCTGCACATACCCAAACTCGACGACGCTGCGGTCGGGGCAATGTTTGCCCACTTCGAACTGGAAACCGCGTTGTCGGGCTATCTGATGGGCATCGACCCCTTCGACCAGCCCGGGGTCGAGGCTGGCAAGCGGTTCGCCCATGGCGTGCTGGGGCGCCTTGACATGGCCGCCTACCGGGACGAGGCGGCCCGCCTTCTATCTGGCGAGGTGAACCGATGAGCGAGGCCCCCTGCAGCGTCCGCGAGGTGGCCCATCACTACGGACCTCGTGTGCACATCCTCGACGATGCGTACATGCGCACCCTGCTCGCTGAACTGTGCATGACCGGCACCCGGCAGCCGCGCCTGAACTGGCTGCTCAAATCCCTGTACGACGGGCTGCTGCGCGCCGTGCTCAACAACGAGTTTCCGCGTGCGCGGCGGCGCGTCGAGACGCGCATGGGAGTTCTGTACGAAGGCGATCTGCTTGACCCGGCCACCCGCGTGGTCAGCGTGGACATCGCGCGCGCCGGCATCTACCCCGCCATGGTCTGCTTCGAACTGCTTTCGACCGTGCTCGACCCGGCAGGGGTGCGCCAGGACCACATCATCATGAACCGTGTGGTCGACCGGGCCGGCGTGGTCACGGGCGCGGCCATCTCGGGCACCAAGATCGGCGGACCCGTCGACGGGCGGACCCTCATCTTTCCCGACCCCATGGGCGCCACGGGTTCATCGATCAGCGAGGTGTTGCGTTTCTACCGCGAACACGGCGAGGGCACCCCGGCCCGCCTGGTCTCGCTGAACCTCATCGTGACCCCCGAATACCTGCGGCGCATCCTCGTCGATGAGCCTCGGCTGATCATCTATGCCTTCCGGGTCGATCGCGGCCTGTCCCCGCCCGACGTGCTCGCCCGCGTCCCGCGTGAAGACTGGGACCGTGAGCGGGGGCTGGACGACCACGACTACATCGTGCCCGGTGCAGGCGGCCTGGGCGAGGTACTCAATAACGCGGCCACTTGAGGGGGATGTCATGCCGGACCGAGCCCGATTCGAACCCCTGATCGACGCGACCGCGCTGGCTGGCCGCATCGCACAGCTCGGGCAGCAGATCACCCATGATTATCAGGGCAAGGACCTCGTACTGGTGTCGGTGCTCAAGGGCTCGGTGGTGTTTGCGGCCGACCTGTGCCGCCAAATCGACCTGCCCCTGACCATGGAGTTCATGGGTCTGTCGTCTTACGGGGACCACACCACCTCGTCGGGCGTGGTGCAGATCACCCAGGACCTCACGGCACCGATCGCGGGGCGCGACGTGCTGGTCGTCGAGGACATCGTGGACACGGGCCTGACCCTGTCGTTCCTGCTCGAGCATTTCAGGATGCGGGCGCCCCGCTCGGTTCGCATCTGCGCCCTGCTGCACAAGCCGTCGCACACCCTCAAGCCCGTGGCCTTGGACTACGTGGGCTTCACCATCGAGGACCGCTTCGTCGTGGGCTTCGGCCTGGACTTCGAACAGCGGTATCGCAACTTGCCGTACATCGCGTGCATTCACGAAGAGTGATCGTACCCGGGCATCGCGGCCCGCATCCGATCGAATTCACAAGCAGGGAACCGGCTCGCAGGCCTCCCAGATGCCCCGCCCGTAGGCGCGTGCCACCTGCACTGCCTGTGCGTAGACATCCTCGTACAACACGTTCGGCGCAATCACCATCAGGCAGGCAAGGCCCTGTTCGAGCAGGGTCAGGTTCACGCTGCCTCCGTCGAGCGTCACGTGCGCCAGCAACCGGTCGTACTGATCGCGGCACTGCACGTCGTACTCGAGCCCGACCTCGCGGCCGACCACCAGCGCCGCGTTGAAGGCCTCGGCTTCGGGGCCGAAGCAGGCATCACTTTCGGGCGCGTTCACCCCGAGGTAGCGCACCTTCTGCCCCCCGACCAGCACGATCGTATCGCCGTCGACCACGCGCTCGACCGTGGCATGGGCCGGCCCGCATTCCTCAGTCGGGGTTTCGTCAGTGCCGCCGCACCCGAACGTAAGCGCCAGCAAGGCCAGCAGGATCGCCACCCGAACCTCCATCCAACCTCCCGTTGACCATCTGTAGGGCGGCATCACCAGATGCCGCCAGACCCGGGCGTGCGCTCGGCGCGGTCTGGTGACCGCGCCCTGCAGGGGGTTCTACAGAGGTCTCTGGATACCCCGCCCCTTGTTCAAGAATACACCCCGGCTCGAAAGCGCAAGCGAGCTTGCGCACTCCATAAAGCTTTTTCGGAGTGCCGTTGCCTGCTCCGCGCCCGCGGGCTCAGTCCTCGGCCACCACTTCGCACGCCCCATTGGCCGCGCCCGGGCTGCCCGTGCCTTCGAACACCCCGGTGGTGGTTGCATTGCACCAGTTGGCCACGTCCGCGGCCGCGGCCGGGTCCGCTTCCATGGTGGGCTTGAGTTGCACCGCGACCCCGCCCTTGCTGCCCGAGGTGGGGTGCGATGCCGTATGCAGCACCAACCCGTCCGCGTCCTTGACGGTCATGACCGCCGCATCGTTGTACAGCGTGAGTCCACTTCCGAACGCGTAGGCCATGTCCGCGATCCCGCCGTTTTCGGTCGGTTCCAGACTGCCACCCACCACCACGTAGTCCCCGGCAGTTACGGACAAACAGGCCTCGGACACCACTTCGTAGGTCCGCACCCCGGTCGTGCTGTGCTCGAACACCAATCCGTTCAGATCGAACGCGGCCAGCGCATGAATCTCGAACCATTCCTTGGCCTTGTCGTCCGCGCCCTCGTTGTTCGCAAAGACCTCGGTGACCACCAGTTGCCCGGCCGCGGGCTTGACCACGGCACGCGACGTCTGGCCACTGGTGCATTGTCCCGCGATGGGACAGGGGCCGTTCGCCGCCCCGGGGGTGCCACGATCCTCGGCCGTGGTAAAGGCCTCGACCTGGGTGGATTCGCACCAGTTACCGGCCACATCGTTGAGTTGTGCCCCCATGCCCGGCACCACCAGGCCCGAGGCAAGCTGCCACGACACCCCTTCAAGAGGCGCCCCGGCACCATCCACATCCTTGCCGTAGGCCACGCGATCGACTTCGACCTCGCCGCACTGAATCACGATCAGGCCCGACGTGTTCGACAGCACCAGTTGCGGCCACGAATAGCCCGGGATCCCGTCCTCGGACCCGAGCGTACCGTTTCCGATCGACAAATAGCCATGCGCCGGGACCAGCGTGTCCAAGGCCGCGGGCACCGTATGGATCTTCGGGGTCGTGCCGCTGCCCGACCGGAAAGTCACGCCCAGCAAGGCCACGGGTGCATCGGTCGGGTTGTACACTTCGAACCACTCGCGCCCATCGTCCGGTCCGATCGGGTCCTGAAAGACCTCGGTCACCACCAGGCTGCCGGCAAGCAGCGCACAGCCACCTCCCGGCGTGGTGCCATCATTCCCGGTCCCCTCGCACCCGACCACGAACAGGGCGACCATGGCCAAAAGAATCGATGTCTTGCCCCACAGCATCCGCATTCCCCCCGGAAAGACTTCCCAAACACCCAAGAAAGATTATCAGAACTTGACCTCGAGATCCCCCTTCACCAGGAATTCGTCCCGCGAAGGAGCATCGTCGCACGCGGTACCGTAAGTCCACTTCATGCGGTGATCCACCCACCGCGTCCATCCGCCACGCAGCCGCAACGCGCTGCCCCGGCTGATGAAGTTCAGCGGCTGCGTGATTTGCAGGGTGGTTTCCCAGTAGGTCGCGCCGCGGCAGATCCCGGGCAGGCCCCCAGAATAGGTCCCATCGTAGTCCTCATCGTCGCACAGCACATTCGGGCTGCGCTCGGTGGACGCATTGGTCGACTCGTCGTAGAACTTGACGCGCAGTGCTACGCGCGGACCCGGCCACAGATTGGCGCTGGCCCGGAACCACGCGTACCAGGACCGTTCGAAATCGGTCTTGACCGCGTAGGTATCTTCGAAGATGTGCTTGAACATCATCGACAGATCCACGTGCGGGATGCGGCTCGACGCCAAGGTGGCCGCGTAGTGGATGCGCGACCCGCCCGAAAAGTCGCCGCTGCTGTTGGCGTAATGATCGTAGCTCAGGGACCGCCCGTCGCGGCCGAGGTCCCGGTCGTGATACACGGCCCACAAGGTGATGCGTTCGCGGCTGGTGGGCAGGATCTGCACCCGGAACAGGGCCTCGAGGTCCGTGGCGGGGTTGTCGTCCCCGTTGCCACTAATCGCGTCCCCGCAAAACAGCGGGCTTTCGAAGTCCGTGACGGCCGGGTCGCACAAACGGCCCGAATAGCGGTGGTGCCACACGTCCAGGTCCGCCCGCAGGCGCAAGAAGTCCAGGGGCCGCCAGTTGATCACCACGCGACCACCGAGTTCGTCGCGCGACCGCAAACCCAGGTATTCGTCCGCGTCGGATTCGCCCCGCGAATAGGGGTTGTCAAAGCCCGGGTCGTAATAGCGGAACGAAGGGATGATTTCGAGCCCGGGAACCGGGTTGATCCACCCCTTGATCAGCACCCCCGGCTTGCCCCGGTCCGTGACCGCCACCTCGGAGGCGAGGTCCACGATACCCGAACCCCAACGGGCGTTCGCGCCCACCACACCCCAGGCCGACCGGTCGCCCGGATACCGCGACGAAGGCGCGGGTTGGATGTCCTTGGCGTCGACCCGCATCTTCCACTGGGCCCCGTAGCCCGTGACCCCGAACGCCGTGCGTTCGTCGAGATAGTACGTAAGATTGCCGCCGCCCAGGGCCTCGCGCATGATGCCCGGGTAGGTCGGATAGTCGCAGTACAAACTGTCCCCGGTCGCAGAATCCACGCACGACGGCGCGGGGCTGCTGCACCCGGGGTTGCCCAGGGGACAGCGGTCGTAATACAGGTCCGGGTAGTAGAAGTCGCGAACCCGATACGATCCGAAGGCCGACACGTCGAACCACCCCGGGCCTGCCCGCAGGCGCTTGAACCGAAGGGCCACGCCACGGAATCCGTCGAGCGTCTTGAGCGACCCGGCATCGAGGTCCTGGGTGATCTCCAGGTTCGCGTAGGCCCCATCGGGTCGCGTGCGGTTGGTGGTGTCCAGGGTCACGCCCAGGCCATAGCCGATCCGGTAGTCGCCCGCGACCATGCCCCAGTCGGGGGCATCCCACGTGGCGTGGATGGCCCCGAAGTCGAACTGCAGGTGTTCCGACCTCGCAGACAAAGACCCCCCGGCCGGCGCATCGTGCACCGTGCCGAGCATGGGCCGCACTGCCAGAAGCACGCCCGCGCTGCCGTAGGTGAAGAACCGGCTCTGGGCGCGCGCGTAAAACGACGGGTCATCGTGCCCGGTGCGCCCGATGCCGCCGGCCGTCACGTCCCCATAGAACCGCTTGACCTGTTCTTCGGGGTAGGCCACCACAAAGGCCTCGGCCTGGGCCCACACTTCGGGGGTGATTTCGGGCAAGGCGCGGATGTCCCCCGGCCCACTGATGTGCCCGGCCGCGCGAAGGCGCAATATGGCATCGGCCGCTTCGTAGGTCATGCCCGGCACGTCGTACAACTGGTCGCGGGTGGCCAGATTGGCATCGACCTTGGACAAGAACATGGTCACCAGGCGGTCGCGGATGTCCTCGTCGATCTCGCCGTCGTAATAGAGCTGGTGGATGTCCGCCTCTTCCTCGACCCGGATTTCGACCGGGTAGGGGGCGGCAAGCGACGACACGGGAAGGGCCAGGGTCAACAGCCAAGCGGCTAGGACGGCTCTGCGACCGGACAACGCATACCCCCTGATTGCCATGACGTCGGGGAGGAGGGCCTCCACAAAGAGGCATCGTATCGGTTTGTACGCAGAGGCGTCAAGAAATCCTGACAGCAAGACACGGG
>CAYRIB010000028.1:10017-12802 GCA_964424165.1 uncultured Myxococcales bacterium
TGGCCTACGATCGACCGCCAGGTCGTGCTGTACCAGGAACAGGCCCTCCTCACCCTGACCGTGGACCTGGCCCCGCTCGGTCGGTTCGACGGTAACCTGTTCGCGCCGCTCGGAAACGGCGCGGGCACGCGCGTTTTGGTCACCTCGTCGGGGGGCTCGATCGCGGCCATCGAGATCGGAACCAATCCCGTTGGGGTCGTGGCTCATGCCGACCTCGACATGGCTCTATTCGGGCCACCGGTCGAGGTGTCGGGCGTCGTGTATCTGGCGACCACAACGGGCATTCTGATGGCCCTGCGCGAGGCGGGTGAGGGCTTCGACCCCATCTGGACGCTCGATCTCAAGGGCCTGCCCGCGGGCCGTTTGCTCGTGGACGGCGCAAACGACATCGTCGTGGCCCGCGAGGACGGGACCGTTCTCGTGGTGCGCGACGGCGGGGCGTTCGGGTCGGTGTTCGCCAGTGCGTCGGTGGGCATGCCGCTCGGTCGTCATGCACCCCTGGTCACGGACCACGGACGAATCCTGGGCATGGGGCATGACGGAAGCGTGGTGTGGTCGCTGGTGCGAACCATCGAAGCGGACGGCGGCCTGAAGTTGTCGCCCGGGCTTTGGTTCGAGGTCCCCATCGCGGCAGTCAGCGACGCGAATCTTCTTGACCGACGGCTGCTGTTTGCGACCGCCTCGGGACATCTCGTTGCGTACCTCCTGGCCGAAGAACTCCCATCCACGGGATTTGGCCGCGCAGGCGGCGATGTGCACAACCGGAATCGAATGCGGGTCTTGCAGGGGGAAATGCCGTGAGCAGACGTCCAAATGGCGATCTTTGGTGCATCGGGCTTGGCCTGGCGGTTTGCATGGGATGCGGCAGTGGCAGCGCCCCGATCGTGGTGGACGCCACGGATGCGGTCGGCATCACGGACCTGCTCTTGACCGAAATCACCGGGGACACGGCATCCGAAGTGGCCCTGGTATTTTGCAGCGAGGCCGAGGATTGCGCGGCGTTGTCGATCGGATTCTGCGAGAAGGCCATCTGTCGTGTGGCCACGGGCATCTGCGAGGCCGTGGCGGATGTGGCGCGCGACGGGGACGCCTGTGCGATCGATGGGCCCTGCACGCTCACGACCGGCACTTGTCACCAGGGAAGCTGCCAGGCCTCGGTTCTGGCGGACGGCACGCCGTGCGACCTCGACCACAACGATTGCACGCCCGACCAGTGCATCGCCGGGCTTTGCATCCCGGGCGAAAACACCTGCTTGTGCGACGACGCAACCCCCTGCCCCACGGACAACGACCTGTGCAACGGGGACCTCGAGTGCGTCGCGGGAGTATGCCAGTTGCGGGCGAACTCGATCCCCGAATGCGTGGATCTGCTGATGCCGTGCCGCGATCAGGTCTGTGACCCGGCAACGGGCCAATGCGCCGAGGTCCCCCATCCGAACGGGGCCTTCTGCGACGACGTCGATCCGTGCACCAGCGACGATCAATGTGACGGGGCCGGGAATTGCGCGGGAAAACCCAAGGCGTGCGAGGACGAAGACCCCTGCACCATCGGCAGTTGCACGCCGAGCACGGGGGAATGCGTCCAGGCGCCCGTGGGCCCGACCGTGTTCGGGTGTTGTGCGCTCGATGCGGATTGCGACGACCGCGATCCCTGCACCACGGAAGGTTGCGGGGCGGATTGGCGCTGCGCCTACGCGGGCGAGCCTGCGGGGTCGGGTGGAACCGGGTGCGTGATGGGCGCTCACTGCGACGTCGGGCTATGCGATTCCCGTACCGGGGCCTGCATGCCCGCGAACCTCGCACTTCCCGTGACGGTTGCCGACTGGGATCTGGGTACGGGATTGATGCCTTCGGGATTCGTCTGGACCTGGCCGGACGGCGAACTCGTTGCAGGCGGGGCCCGCGTGGTGGCGGGCAAAGCGGTGACCTCGTTCGCCCTGCCGCGGCATTTCGTGCCCGCGGGCGTCCACGTGGTCCTGGTCACCCTGGCACGGGGATCGGCATGCGACACCGTGTTCGAGCACCTGCAGCTCAAGGTGGACGGTGCAGCCGTGAGCGAGACCTCCTGCGTCGTGGACCAGGGCGCAGCCACGCGCGGATTCGTCTGGACCTCGGCCGAGGTCCGCATACCAGACGTGCAGGTCATGCTGCTGCCGGGCCAGATCGCAACCCGGGTGACATGGTTCGCCTGGGCCGCGCCGGAATGCCGCCCCCTGCAGGAGGTGCGGCTGACCGAGAGCATGGATGCCACGGACCTCGCACTGGTCCGGGACGCAGGCGGGATCCGCGTGGGATATCGGGAGAACGATCACCAGTGGCTTGTGGGACTTACGCCCACGAACAACTTGCAAGAGCCGCTCGCATTGAGCGCGGAGTTTGCCAGCGTTGCCAGCCGCTTCACCACCTCGCTCCTGGACCTGGGAGGCGGGCGCTCGCTGATGGCCTATGGCGGTGCGGGAGGGGCCATTCACCTCCGCGTCCTGGGGGCAGACGGGGCCGTCACGAGCGAGGCCGAGGCCCCGCTCCTGGATGCGGGCGATCAGCAGTTCGAGCCGGACCTGGCCCGATCCGGCAGCAACCGGATCTTCATGGCATTCTCGTCGACGCGCATCGACGGCAACGGCCTGGGCGTTGGTTTGCGTGAGGTCCTGGTTGCAGCCAACGGGGCCATCACGTTCGGGACGGCCACGGGCATGGCCGCGACCATCACCGGCGATCAGCAGCGCCCCAAGGTGGCCTTCGACCGCGATGGCGGGCGGGTCGTGTGGGTCCATGGCGATACCAC
>CAYRIB010000028.1:12902-24706 GCA_964424165.1 uncultured Myxococcales bacterium
CCCGGCATCCACCTCGGCCTCACAGCCCCCCGGTGCAGCGACGGCATGGTCAAGTGCAACGAGGGCGAAGCCCCGGCCGTGTGCACTCAGGTGGGTGCCACGGGCTACACGGCCCTGCCAGGTGCCTCCGCGTGGTGCCCGGACACGACTCGGGAGGTGGGACCATGAAGCGCCTCCCATCAGCCGTCTTGGCCTTGCTGGCATCGCTGTCCTGCGGCGGCACCGATCATCCAAGCCCCGCCGGCACGGGGCTGTCGAACGCCTGCGCCGCGGATTCGGATTGCAACGACCAGGCTGCCTGCACCGACGACTTCTGCGTTGCAGGCATCGGCGGGGAAAGGCGATGCGAATACGTGCCTCACGATGACCGGTGCGGTGCGTTCCATCTGTGCCTCGTCGCCGGCGAAGGGGGCCCCGGGTGTGTGGCTCGGGGCAGCGGGCTTTGTGCCGGGCTGCTCGATGGGGATGCATGCGATCGCGACAACAACCCATGTACCCCGGACGTCTGTGTGGGCGGCACCTGTGAGGCCCGGGGCAATACCTGCGTCTGCGACGACGACATTCCTTGCCCAAACGATCACAACGCCTGCAACGGACAGTTGGAATGTCGGGATCACGCTTGCGTGGTCACAGCAGGGACCGTGGTGGTCTGTAACGCGAGCCCAAACCCCTGCATGGCATCCGTCTGCGACCCGATGGACGGCGTGTGCAAGGATTCCCCGCTCCCAGCCCTCACGGTGTGCGAAGATGCTGATCCCTGCACGATCGAAGACATCTGCAACGACACGGGACAATGTCTCGGAACCCCGAAGGTCTGTGACGATGACAACGCGTGCACCGCGGATTCGTGTGATGGGAGTGACGGGACCTGCTTGCACCCTCTCGCAGTGCCGCTGTCGTCAGGGTGTTGCGACAAGTCGGACACGTGCGACGATGGCAACGAATGCACCGTGGATGCCTGCACGATGGATTATCACTGCACCCACGAACCGTTGGCCACCGCAGGGCAGGACTGCTGCGTGTCGGATTCGGACTGCGACGACATGGATGCCTGTACGCGGGAAAGGTGCGACGAGACCTTCCATTGCGTGTATTCGGGTGAACCGCCGCTCAGCAATGGTACCCTGCCGTGTTCCACGATCGATGCGTGCACCGTTCCTTACTGCAACGCAGTGACCGGGTCCTGCGAGGAACTGACCACCAAGCGACCGTCGCTCTTGCTGCGATGGGACGGGCGTGAAGGCGGAACGGCTCCAGGCCTTCGCGTCATTGCAGGCCGGCCTGTGCGCGATGCCGTCGGGATGCGCAGCGCGGACACGTCGAATCTGATTGTGCGACTGCCCGCACACTTCGAGCCCGCGGGCGTCAAGGTGTTGACGATCGACGTGGTCGCGGCCGACGGAAACGAGGTCGAAGACACCCCCGAACTGAGGGTCCGCGACCAGTTGCCTCCGTATCGTGACGAGCAGGAGTTTTCCGCGTACCAGTCCTTCGGGTATGCCTGGGTGGACCCGCCCGACCAGCACACCGACGTCACCCTGAAGCTGCTGCCGGGCACCATCCTGATGCGCCTCGAATACCGGATCTGGGGCGCCTCCGGGTGCAAGCCCCTGCAGGAGATCGAACTGGGGTCGGGCACCGCGCTCTTTCAGTCCGCAGTGACGGTTCAGGACGGCGGCTTTTTGGCCGCCTTCCATTCGGGCAGTCTCGTGTCCGTGGCTGGGGCCGACGAGCAGGGCCGCGCGTTGTCCCTGGCCAGCACCTATTCGCTGGCCACCCAGTTGCCCGGCACCATGGATTACGGTTCATCCATGATCCCCGCGGGACCCGATCGCTTCCTGCTGGCATTCGGGGGCATCCAGCCCGCGGTCGGGGCCACGGGCGTGGACGAGATCCGCCTGGTGCTGCTCGACCGACAGGGCATCCCGGTAGACGAGCACGTGATGGTCAACGCGACTGGCATGCAGCGCCAGACGCAACCACGCCTTTTGCGAACCGAAGATGACCAGATATTCCTGGTGTGGGGGCGCAAGCAGGCCATCGGCGAGGCGCACCACTACGACGTCATGCTGCGGGGTCTGGGCGTGACGGGCGACAAGATTGCCTGGGCAACCGACGAACGGCAGGTCAATCTGTCGCCGATCGGCGTGGCCCCGCAGCCCGCAATCGTCATCGGTCCGGCTGGGCGAGCAGTCTTCTGGGTGGTTGACGTGGAGCAAGGCTTGAGCCTTCACGCGCGTTGGATCGACCCGAACGGCGTACCCGAGGGGTCCGCAATCGGTATCCTGCCCAAGGCCGTCAGTTCGATCATGAACCTGACCGGGATCTTTTCGGAGCGCACCTTCTTCTTGGCCTGGCGCCAGCCCGCGACACAAGATTTGCAGGTTCTGCAACTCGAAAATGACCTCGATTTCCTCAACAGCGAAATCCTCGCAACCGACATTGCACCCCAGTGGCGCGGCGAGCGGGCCGAGGGTGCCCCGTTTTCGCCGTCGTGGCTCGTGGCGGATCAGGGTGCAGCGCTCATGTACGAGCGCGTGTTCAGCAGCACGACCGTGGACGAGACGCGTTTCTGGTCGCGGGGCGTCATTTCGGGCGAGGACATGTTCCAGGGCATCGTCATGCAGCGCATTCCCATCAAGACCACCACCAGTCTGCAGACGGCCCCCTGGACCCCTTTCATGGCGGTCAGCGTGTATAATGACCGCAGCTCCACGCCCTACCGCATGGTCCAGGGCTTCCTGGCGCCCACCTGCACCGCGGGGCTGGTCGATTGCCGGGACCCGGCCCATCCCGGGGTGTGCGTGGGGTTTCGGTACAACCGGTACGTGACCGGATCCGGCTCCTTGGGATGGTGTACCGCAGCCGGGAGGTGACATGAAGCTGTCCTACATCGGCCATGCGTGTTTCCTAGTCGAATCCGACGCGGGGGTGCGGGTGCTCATGGACCCCTACCAGCCGGGCGCGTTCGGCGGGGCGATCGGACTGAAACCGTTCCTGGAAAAGGTGGATTGCATCACCAGTTCGCATGACCACCTCGACCACTATCACATGGACGCGGCCTTCGGGGACCCTGCCGTGCTGCGACACGCGGGGGTGGCGTGCGGGATCCGGTTCGACGCGATCGAACTGCCGCACGGGACCCCGGATGGGGCGTCGCGGGGCCAGGTCCGGGCCTTCCGCTACGAAATGGACGGGGTGGTCGTGTTCCACCCCGGGGACACGGGCCGCGTGCTGTCACCCGCGGAACTCAAGGCCGTAGGGCGCGTGGACGTGCTGATGGTGCCCGTGGGGGGTCACTTCACGATCGGACCGACCGAGGCCACGGCCATGATCCGGCAGCTCAATCCTGCTATCGCGATCCCCATGCACTTTCAGAGCGCGGCGATTCAACTACCGATCGCGCCGCTGCCGGTGTTTCTGCGGGAATGGGGGACGTGGGACAAGGCCGAGCGTCAGCCCGTGGTGATCACCCCGAACACCTTGCCCGAGCCCACGCAGGTGTTGGTTCTGGATGCCACGCACGCGCTGCGGTAGCAAGGTAGGGCCCTTGGGGGCGGTCAGGCCGCGCGCTTCTTGCCCAGACGGCCATCGAGCGACCACCGACCCGCACCCGTAATCACCAGGGCCAGGGCCATCCCAATCGCCAGAAGGTGGTATTCGAAGCCCTCGCCTGACTGCGTGCCATGCCAGTTCATGAAGAACCCGTGCGGCAGGTGCGCCAGATAGATCGCCCCGCCCATGACCGCCGCGATCCCAAGAGCGGCCAGACGCGTGACGAACCCGAGCACCAGCCCGATCGACCCCAGAAATTCCGCGGCCATGACCAGGATCACGGCCGCCATCGGCAGGCCCAAGCCTGTGGTCATGCCATCGAGCGTGGCCTGAAAGCCCTGTCCCCCGAACAGGCCCAGGACCTTCTGAGCCCCATGGGGAAACATCACCCCACCGAGCATCAGTCTCAGAATCAGCGGCGCAAACGATTTGCTCGTCGAAAACATCGCGACACCTCCTGGCCGGACCCCCCGGCCATCACGTCATCCCACGATGGGACAGTGTCCTGCGCACCACACCGCCTTCGGCGCCCGACAGCAGGTGGAACACCATGAATGCCCCCGGGTCCGATTCCTGCACGATCGCCCGCACGTGGCCGATCTCCAGGCGCGTCACCACGCAGTACAAAATGTCCTTTTCGGCCCCGCTCATGCCACCGTACCCCCGAAACACCGTGACCCCGCGCCCCATTTCCCGGGTGATCCGCGACCGGATCACGGCGTTGGCATCCGACACGATGGTCATCGCCGTGAATTCGTCAATCCCGTGCAGCACGAAATCCAAGGTCTTTGCCGCGGCCACGTAGGTCAGGATCGAATACAGGGCCGCGTCGATCCCAAGCACGCCCATGGCCACCAGGAACAGCACCACGTTGAACCCCAGGATCACGTCCCCGACCTTCACGGTCACGCTGCGTTTGCTGATCAGCAAGGCCGCAATCTCGGTGCCGTCGAGCACGGCCCCACCCCGAACGGCCAAGGCGATCCCCGCGCCCAGAAAGAACCCCCCGAACACCGCGACCAGCAACCGATCGAGCGTCACCTCCGGATAGGGCAAGAACGCCAGCACCAGGGCCAAACCCGCGATACCCAACACGCTGCGGATCGCGAACGCCCGGCCCATCAGCCGCCACCCCACCACCACGAACGGCAAATTGACCAGGGGAAGCAGCAGGGCCAAGGGCAGGCTGGTCACGGTGGACAGCAGCATCGAGACCCCGGTGATCCCCCCATCGATGAACCGGTTGGGCAGCAAAAAGCCCTTGAGTCCCATGCCGGCCGACAGGATACCCAGGGACAGAAGCAGGGCGTTCATCACCTCCCGCCAGATGTGCCGGTGCACGTGCGGTACCTCGCAAAGGCGTAATGTGAAGAGAGTTTAGCACGGGCAAAGGCGGAGGGCGATCTTGATCGCCGGGGCAAAACGAACTGCCCGAAAGCGGCAGCAAGCTGCCGCACTCCAAGAACTCGCTTCGCTCGTGGGCTTCATGGGCCTGCTCGCGCGTCTGACCGTCACGAGGCCGCAGCCGGGTCCGGGGGGCTTCGCGCAGGGGACTCGCGGAGGCGGGGCAGGAGGCCCCGACCGCGACGCGTGCCCCGGAGAGAAGGCCCCCCGGCCGGCCGAGGCCGGACAGTGATTGTGTGGAATACGGACTTCCGGGTGGATGGCGGGGTCTGGTGACCCCGCCCTACAGGGGCCGTTCTCTCCTGACGCTCGAACGGGTCAGGCTGCAGCACGCCACGGTGTGCTGCGCCGCAGACGGCAAATGTGGTATACTATTTGCGCCTCTGGTTGGGAGATTTTGATGCGCAGGTTCTTCAGTGTGGCCTTGGTGGCAATTGTAGCCTTGGGATGCGGCAGCGAAGGCGGCTTCGATGACGAAGGCGGCGTCTTCGTCGAAGAAGGCAAGGAAGACAACTTCCTGTCGACCACTGCCCAGGAATACATGGTCGAAGGCACCATGACCGTCACCTTGGAAAAAGACCTGGCACTCGCCTCGTCCGCGGCCAAGCTGAAGCGCGTCCACGAACTCATCCCCCTCAAGCAGATCCAGGTCGGCTGGTTCCTCAATCAGTACCTCGCCGAAAAGGAAGACGACTCGTCGAACAAGGACTACGGCGGGTTCTCGGCCCTGACCAAGAACGGCGCTTACGAAGAACTCGCCATCGAGCCCGTCGACGACCTCACGTACCGATTCACCCTCCGTCAGGAATTCGGCGGCCCCATGGACCTGCTCGACAAGCTTCCGACCCGCGAACTCGACAACGACACGCGGGCCTTCGACCTCACCATCGGCAAGGTCTCGAACTACGACCTCGCCCGTTTGACCACCAATGCCGAATGGTACCGCAGCGGCTCTTGGTCGAGCTTCAACCCCGCGTCGATGGACCCGTCGCAGATCGAGACCGTGACCCTCAAGGTCTGGGCCGAGCCACGCTCGCCCGATGCCTGGATCGACTACAACCGCCTGTTCGCCGACGGCAAGCTCACGATCGGCTTGCACTTCGGATGGGACTACCACAACAACTACCACCTCGTGCATTCGAAGAGCGTGTACGAATGGCTCGTCAAGTCCCAGGGCTTCACGTCCCCGGCCGCCTCGTACGACGCCTACACCCGCAAGTCCGGCCCCCTGACCCGCACGATCACGGCCAACGGCAAGAGCGTGAAGGTCGAAATCGCGATGTTCTGGGGCAAGCCCGGTACCGATGCAGACCCGGACACGGCCGCGGGTGGACGCGTGCTCGAAGATGACATGCGCGACTCGTTCAAGAACCGCGAAGTGATCATGTTCTCGGGCCACTCCGGGCCTTTCTACGGCTTTGCGCTGGCCAACTGGAAGGTCACCGACGAAGGCGACCTCGACGACTCCGAAGTAGCCTCTTTGGAGATGCCGTCGGACGTGTACCAGGTCGTGCTGGCCGAAGGTTGCGACACCTACGCCCTGGGCGAAAACTTCAAGCTCAACCCGGCCAAGGCCGGGGCAAAGAACATCGACGTGATCACCACCACGAGCTTTTCGAACGCATCGACCCCGGACGCGGTCAAGGACTTCCTGACCGCCATGATCGGGACCGCGGGGACCCACAAGGCCCGCTCGTATCTCGAAATGCTGCGTGACCTCGAAAGCAATTCGTACTGGTTCAACACGATGTACGGGGTGCATGGTCTGGATGACAACCCCCACGCCCATCCCTTTGCGGACGTCAACGCCGTGTGCCGAACCTGCTCGACCAACAAGGACTGCGGTGGCGAGGCCATGCGCTGCACCTCGGTGAGCGGCGGCGAACGTTTCTGCACGTACTTCTGCACCGCGGACGACGGATGCCCCGCCGGATTCCAGTGTCGGCCCGTGGCCCAGGGCAGCACGATCACCTCGAGTCAGTGCGTGCCCAAGAACAGCACCTGCAAGGTCGCACCCCCGATCGCCGGCCCGGCGCTCGTGATCAACGAGGTGTTCGCGGCCCCGGACAAGGCGCGCGACGACGCGGACGCGAACGGGGACGGGGTCACCAGCAGCACGGCCGACGAATTCATCGAACTGGTCAACATGTCGGGCAATGCCCTCGACGTGTCCGGGTGGAGCTTGGCCGACGCCACCATGCAGCGTCTGGTGTTCCCCGCAAACACCTCGATCCCGGCCGGTAAGGCCCTGGTCGTTTTCGGCGGCGGCAACCGCAATGCCTTCGCCTCGCTCGGCGGGGCGGGCGTGCTGGTAAGCGTGTCGAAGAAGCTTGGGCTGAACAACTCGGGCGACACGGTGACCCTGAAGAACAAGGCCGGCAAGGTGGTGGACAAGATGCTGTTCGGCGCCGAGGGCGGCAAGGGCCGGTCCCTGGTGCGTGCCCATGACGGGGATGCCACGTCCGCGTTCGTGACCCACCCGGACGTCACCCACAGCGCCGGCACCCGTAGCGACGGCCTGCCCTACTGATCCCGGTTTCATGTCCGCACACGAGGAACGCATGAACGACCCGACCCTGCCCCTGCCCCCCCCGACGCGACGCGTCTATTGCAACCGCACCTTGAATCTGCGCTCGATCCGCGCGATCGGGTACGACATGGACTACACGCTGGTGCACTACCACGTCGAGGCGTGGGAACAGTGCGCCTACGAGCACCTGAAGGCGCAACTGGCCGCCCGGGGTTGGCCGGTCGACGGCATGGCGTTCGATTCGGCGCTGTTCATCCGGGGACTCGTGATCGACCGCGAACTGGGCAATCTGGTCAAGGCCAACCGGTTCGGCTACGTCAAGCGCGCCTCGCACGGCACGCGCATGCTGGATTTCGACGAACAGCGCAAGACCTACGGCCGCACGATCGTGGACCTGGCCGAACCGCGCTGGGTGTTTCTGAACACGCTGTTTTCGCAGTCCGAGGCGTGCATGTACGCCCAGTTCGTGGACCGCCTGGACCGCGGGGATTTGCCCGAGATTTTGGGCTACTCGGATTTGTATGCGCGGGTCAAGCAAGGGCTCGACCGCGCCCATCTGGAAGGCGCTCTGAAGGCCGAGATCCTAACTGACCCGCAACGATTCGTGGCCCTGGACCCGGACGTGCCGGCCACGCTTCTGGACCAGAAGGACGCGGGCAAACGCCTGCTTCTGATCACGAATTCCGACTGGTCATACACGCGAGACATGCTGGCCTATGCCTTTGACCGGTTTCTGCCTGCGGGCATGGGATGGCGGGACCTGTTCGACCTGGTGATCGTGTCCGCGGGCAAGCCACAGTTCTTCGAAGGCCGCCAGGCCGCGTATCGACTGGCGTCCGAGGACGGACTGCTGCGCCCGAACCCGGGGCCGCTCGAAACCGGGGCCGTGTACGTTGGGGGCGATGCCCGCAAGGTCGAAGACAGCCTCGGTCTGTCGGACGAAGAGATATTGTACGTCGGCGACCACCTGTTCATGGACGTGCACGTGACCAAGAGCGCGTTGCGTTGGCGCACGGCCCTGATCCTGCGGGAACTCGAGGCCGAGATCGAGGCCGACGAGGGCTTTGCCCCGCATGCCGGGGACCTGTCGGAACACATGCTGCAAAAGGAGCGTCTGGAATCGCAACTGGCCGCGGCGCGACTGGTGCTGCAAAGGGCACGCAAGAAACGGGCCGACATCCCGGAGGCAGTGGCCACGCGGGTCGAGGCAAAGCTTGCGGACCTGCGAGAGCGCCTGGCGCACCTCGACGACGTGATCGCACCCCTGGCGCAGGCCTCCAACGAGGTGTTAAGCACCCGCTGGGGCAGTCTGATGCGCGCGGGAAACGACCGCAGCCACCTGGCAAAGCAGGTCGAGCAGTACGCAGACCTCTATACCTCGCGAGTCTCGAACCTTCTGCACGTCACCCCCTTCGCCTACCTGAGAGCCCCCCGAGGCAACCTGCCCCACGACCGGTAGCAAGCATCCCTGCGGTTTCTTGGACCGTACCATTTGAATCTGCCTTTTGCGGGGCTACAATGGGTCGCTCACTGGGGTGCCTGATGAAACCGCGAATCGCGTTCCTGCTCGTCGCCGAAGTCACCGTTTGTGCCCTTTTTGCCTGCACTCGCGGCCAACCATCCCCGGACCGCGACGTCCCGGCGCCAACCGATGCCGCGATGACACGACCGTCCATCGGTTCCGTCACGACCAGGGATCCGATCCCGAACATCCCGCCGCTACCAACAACCCCCACAAGCCTTCCCGCACGCCGCCTTCCCGACGACCAGGCGCTGCGACTGGTGCATTTCGCGAACGTGTTCGGCGAGGTGGACGTCAGCAGTTGCCGTGCCAACCCGTCGGGCGGGCTCGCTGCACGCACGACCCTGGTGCGCCATTTGCGGGCCGAGGGCGATCCCTTGCTGCTGTTCGATGCGGGCGACCAGTTCACGAGCCGCGTCACGGTTGGGCCTTCGGATCGGGCCTTGATCGAGGCCCGAGCCCGCCTGACGTTCGCGGCCCTTCAGGCCATGGGTACGACCGCGGTCAATGTGGGCGGGCGGGACCTCGTGGTCGGGGTCTCGCTGCTTCGGTCACTGGCGAAGCGCCATCGCGTGCCCCTGATCGCCACCAATCTGACCGACGCTTCCGGACGCCCGGTGTTCGAAACCAGCCGCATCGTTCGCGTGGCAGGCCTTGACGTGGCCGTGCTCGGAGTGGTGCCGCCCAGGGTGCTCAACGACCGCGATATCCCGGATCGGGCTGAACTGAAGGCGCTCGACCCCGCCAGTGCCGTTGCCGCGGAAGTCGCGAAGCTGGCCCCCAAGCGCCCCGATCTCGTGATTGTCCTGTCCCGGCTGAACCAAACCGAAGAAGCGCGCCTGCTCGAACAGGTAACGGCCATTTCCTTTGTGCTCGGCGGAGCGGACGTGGCGAACCAGCCGCTGCCCCTCGAATCCGGCGGCAGGTTCGCATTCGACTGTTCGCTTCACGGCCGTGAGGCCTGCGTCACCACCCTGTTGTTTGCGCGTCGACCCATGGGCACCATCGCACAGGCGGACCCGGTCCAGGCCCTTCGAGGGACGTTCGCCCGTGCCGTTTCGGATTACGATACCGCGCGCAAGACCCTCGACGAGATGCAGGTCACCGGGCGAGGACTGCGCGGAGAAGCGGCCGCCCTCACGGCCCGGCTCGAGGCGCTGCGTGCAGCGGCCGAGCGTGTGCGCACGGACCTGGCCCGACTCGATGGCGAGGTGCCGCGGTCAGGCCCCGTGGCCTCGTTCGACATGCACCCGGTTCGCGGTACCCTGGACCAGGACCCTGCAGTCCGCAAACTTGTCAGTGACTTCAAAGCGCAGTACCATCAGCCCTAAGCCGGCTTTGCGGAGCCTTCTCAACAGGAACGACGAGGGAGGACGATTTTGGCAGTCCTTAGGTATGTCAGTGACGAAGGCAGGGAAATGGCAGCCCACGTCGGGCCGGACCATCCCGAGGCGCTGATCGGGCGGAACAAGCAGTGCGACATCAGCACCAGCAACAAGACCGCATCCCGGGTGCACGCCAAGGTGGTGTTCGAAGACGGTGCCTATCGCCTCGAGGACCTCGATTCCGCGAACGGCACGTTCTTCGACCGACAGAAGATCAAATCGATTCCCCTGACCGATGGCGCCCGCTTCTTCTGCGGGACCTTCCAGGTGGACTTCTTCTTCGAGGACGCGGACGATGCGCTAGGGGCGCCATCTGCCCAGCCCGAACCCGAACCGGTCCGTGAGCCCGAACCCGAGCCTCAGCCCGAGCCAGAACCAGCGGCGGAACCGGACCCCTTCCCCACGCCCCCCGTGCCTCGTGATGCCTCCGACGACATGGTGTCGTTTGGTGAAGGCACCCCCGAACCCGTGGCCGTCGAGGCCCACGACGAAGTCATGGGCGATGACGTTCGCATGGCGGCGCAGGGTCCGGGGGCCCAGCGCCTCCTCGAAGTCGAACGGGTCCGCGAAGAGCGGGAACGCGAACTCCAGGAAGTGATTGAACGCAAGGACCGCGAACTGGCGGAACGGGACGACCTCAACCGAAAACTGTCGATTCAGATCGAAGATCTGGGCCGGATGATCGCTCGCTACGAAGCCAGCGATGTTTCGGAAGAGACCAAGCATCGCCTTGACGAACTCGAAGCCCAAATGGCACAGGTCGTGGCCCAGCGTGACCAGATCACGGCCGAACGGGATGCGCTGCAGAAAAAGGCGGACGAGGCCGAGCTCAAGGCCATGGAAATCGAGGAATCTGCCGCGCGCTCAGGCGGCGAACACGAGGCCCTGGCAACGCGCGTCACGGAACTGGAAACGGAACTCCAGGCCGAGCGACAGAAGGCCGAGGCCCTGGCAGCAGCAGTCCCGTCCGAGGACGAACGCAATCGCTTTGCCGCAGCCGAGATCGAGGCCGCCAAGGTTCCGCATCTCATACTGGCCCAAGAGGCCGCAGCGCGCGAGGCCGAGGGTCACAAGGTGGCTCTGGGTCTGGCCCAGGGTGAGATCGAGCGACTGAGGGCCGAGGCCGGGCAAATCGCCGGTGTGCGACAGGAACTCGAGGCCGCCCGCCAGCAGGCTGAAACCGCTCGCCAGCAGGCCGAGGCCGCCCGACAGGAAGCCGACACGGCCCGGCAGGAGGTCGAGCGCCTCAAGGGCGAGGCCGGAACGGTCGACGGCGTGCGCCAGGAACTCGAGGCCGCCCGACAGCAGGCTGAAGCCGCTCGCCAGCAGGCCGAGGCCGCCCGACAGGAAGCTGACACGGCCCGGCAGGAGGTCGAGCGCCTCAAGGGCGAGGCCGGAACGGTCGACG
>CAYRIB010000028.1:24806-28242 GCA_964424165.1 uncultured Myxococcales bacterium
GACACGGCCCGGCAGGAGGTCGAGCGCCTCAAGGGCGAGGCCGGAACGGTCGACGGCGTGCGCCAGGAACTCGAGGCCGCTCGACAGCAGGCTGACGCCGCCCGCCAGCAGGCCGAGGCCGCCCGGCAGGAAGCCGACACGGCCCATCAGGAAGTCGAGCGTCTCAAGGGCGAGGCCGGACGCGTCGAAAGCGAACGCAACGCCCTGGTCGAAGAAAACCAGCGCTGGGATGACCTCAAGAAGCAGTTCGAGACCGAACGCGCCGGCATCGAGGCAAAGGTCAAGGCCGCCACCGACGAGGCCTCGGAACTCAAACTCGCCAACCGCTCGTACATGAAGAAAATCTCGAAGCTGCTCGAGGAAATGGAACAGCTCAAGACCAGCGGCGGGGGAGGCAGTGCAGGGGCAGCGAACGCGGCCGATCTTGCGGCCCTCAAGGAAGAAAACACCCGGGTGCGCGCCGAGGCCGAGGCCGCGGCCCGTGAGCTTGCCGCGGCCCAGGACCAGGTTCGCGAGCAGGCCAGCCGGATCGCAGCCCTCGAAGCCGGGTCAAGCACCCCAACTGCGGCCCCAGCCCCGGCCCCAACCGGCGCGGGTTTGGACCTGACGCCCATTCGGGACGCAGTGGACCGCATCAATGAGGTGGCCTCCGAGATGCGCACGGCCATGGACGTGCTCGGCAGTGTGCTGCCCGATCTGACCGAGCGTCTGCCTGCGGCCGACGATCGCGACGAAATGGTCGAACAGGTGACCGGGGCCACCAACGACCTCGGCGGTTTCGCACGGCAGATCAAGGAAGAAATACTCAAGGCCAGGAAGGCGTTGCAGTGACGACGACACACGGATCGCGCCCACGCATCGGCCAGAACGTGACCCTGGTGATTGCGGGTCGGTCCCTGCCTGTGCTGGCCCGCGCCCGGGTGCTGTTCGACCGAGGACGCGGCGTGATCGTCGAAACCGACACACCAGCAGGCGAGGCCTGGGCGCGCCATGCGTCGGTCATCCTGTCGTACGAAGCGGCGCATCAGACCTGCACCTTTCCGCTGGTGCTGGCCGAGGTGATCTCGCCCCGCCGCGCCTATCTGCAACCGGTCAACGACCCGATGCCCATGGACCGCCGCGAGTTTCTGCGCATGGACGTGACCGTGCAGGCTGCCATGGCGATCGGCCTTCCGATGCCCAAGGTCCCGCCGCCGACCACCCCGACCCTCGTTGACTTGAGCCCGTCGGGCTTTCGGTGGTTCGGCCCTCCTGCCTGTGCCGTGGGCGACATGGTCCGCCTTTATCTGCAACTGCCCGAAGGGTTCGACGGGCTCGGTGAGCATGCTTCGTCACCCAATCGCACGTCCGATCTGCTCACGCTCGACGCCTCGGTCGTTCGCATTGATACCGGGGCGCGGCCTGGTACCGCGGCCGTGTTCACTGCGGCGACCACGGCGGATCGCGAAATGCTGCTCAGTCTACTGCTGCTTGAAGGGATCTTGAAGCAGGTCGGTTCCTAGAACATCACGCCAATACGCCCACGCAACACGGTCGACCACCGCGCCGCCTTGGAAACGCCGACGTCTTCGAACGAGGGGATCAGGTTGAACGCGGCCAGGGGCCACAGCACGGTCCACTCGACGCCGGCGAAGAAGAGTCCCTTTTCTTCGTAGAACAGCTTGAGCGACGTCTCGACTCCAAGGTTCGCGGAATTGCCGGGGGTCGCGGACGGTTCGATGGCACGGGCGTACAAGACCTCGGCACGGGCCCCCAGGGCATCCGTGTCCGAATCGAACAGGTCGTATTGCACGAACGGCTTGAAATACATGGCGTTGGTCACGGTTCCGATCACGTACTTGAACAGCAGGTCGTCAACCCGGTAATCGGGGTTGAAGTAGAACGATGCAAGCCGCGGATTGTGCACGGCAGGGTTGGCAAAGTTCGTCTGGTCGAGGTAGCCGAAGTATTCGGCATCGTCGCCTCCGGCAAACCCGGCATGCAAACCAAACGACAGGTTGCCGGTCATGTATTCGGATTCGAAGGCGGCCCCGAAGGCGCGGATGTCCATGCCCGACGACGCGTCATCGGACTGAACACGGCCCACGCGGCCGATCGATGCCGCGGCCTCGAGTTCCAGGCGCAGACGCTGACGCGCTCCAGGCACCCATTCGAACCGCAGCCACGCATCCGGGGTCAGCAACCACGCATCGCGGCGCTGAAGCCCCAGTTGGTCGTAGTCCCCACCCGCGGCCGAGGCGCTGAGATCACCGCTCAGATAGCCCGCCCAGGTCGAGGGGTCCACGTCCAGGGACTGCCGACGGAATACCGCGTAGACCCCCCAGTCGAGCACGGGCCGGTTGCGCACCAGGGTGTCGTCGAAGCGAAGTTTGCGTTCGGATTCGGTTAGAGGCTTGGAGAATACCCCCAAGGTCACTTCGTTGACATCATCGGCATCGGTCAGGTCATGCGCTTGCCCGAACGCGACGCTGGGGCTTTCCGAGCTGTAGCCGGACGCCGACCATCCGTAGCCCAGTTCGAAATAGATCCCGGCCAGCCGGGCGAGCAAGGTCACGCGGTCCACGTACGTTCCGTAGTCCGCATCGAGGTCCTCGCCACCATTCTCGAGGATCCCGAGACCCCAGTGGCGCGCCATGCGGCCCGCGGTCAATGACAACAGCGGTGCGCCCAGGTCCGCGTTCTTCAAAATGTCCCATCGCAGCCAGGCCTGCTTCACGGCCACGCAATCGCGCAGACCATTGATGCCCGATGAGGTGGGTGCCTGACTGGTGGCAAAGATCGACAGGGGCGCATCGGCGCGCGACGGGTTGTAGTCGGGCGTGCTCCCCAGAACCAGATTGTCCAGGATGTCGAATTCCGCGTGGATGGACAGCGTCTCGGCCACGTGGATCGTCGGTGCATAGCGCAGCCGCAGGTTGGCGCCCCCGATCCAGTCCTCGCCATAGGGACCGACCTTTTCCTGGTTGACCGATGACGTATTGGCACCATTTTCGCTGAGCGGCGGCAGATATCCCGAAGTCACGACCGTCGTCTGATCCGGCTTCACGAAATGGGTGCCCAGATGCCCTCGGTAGACCCCGTCCGCACGGATGCGAAGGTAGCCGTGGTGTTCGATCCACGGATAGTTCGGTCCGAACGAAGGGCCGGGGCCCTGCCAGTCAGAGGCCACCTGAAGCGCCCGCTCGTTGAGCAGATCGTCCAGACCCGACGACGTGTCCGTGTCGGGTGAGCGTTCGACTGCGGCCTCGACGGGCGCTGGGGCCGCGACCTCAGGGACGGCGGCGGGCACACCCGGGCTTTCGAGCACGGCATCTTCGGCGCGGGCCACGCCCGCCAGCAACAGCATCGATAGGAAAGGGGCTACGCGTCTCACCAGACAGCCTCTTGCACAAGGCGGGCCTACTTTATCAGGAGGGTCAACGGGTGTCAAAGCAGA
>CAYRIB010000029.1:0-8057 GCA_964424165.1 uncultured Myxococcales bacterium
GACTGCGCAAGCTTGCTTGCGCTTTCATACGCCACCTCGAATCGAATCTTCCCATAAAAGCGGCAGCAAGCTGCCGCACTCCAAAAACCGGAAAACTCGGCACTTCTGCTATGATCGCGCGGTCTCGCGCGCCTTGGAGCGAATGGACCTATGGACCGGGAGCGCTCGGCACACCTCTTCCGACGGGTCCGACGCGCGGCCGGGTGGTTGCGCATCGCCCTGGTCTTCTCGGCCCCGCTCCTCATCGGGTCCGTGCACCCTGCGGTGATCGCCACGCAGTCCGTGCTGTGCGTTGTTGCCCTGCTCGGCACCATCGTTCCGGGTCACCCAAGCAGCACCTGGAGCCGTCGCCTCGCCATCCCTTGGACTTCGCTGGTGCTGCTCATGGCCGCCCTGTTCGGGATGCTCCAACTCGTGCCGATCCCGCCATCCCTGGCCCGGCTCCTGTCCCCTTCGACCGATGCTTGGTGGCAGAACGCTGCGGCCCTGGCCGAAGTGGCCGTTCCAGCCTGGCACCCCCTGTCCGTGGACCCTGCTGCCACCCTGCTCACGGTCTTGCGTGCCCTGGGGCTCGCGGCCCTGGTCGCGGCCATCGCGATTGCCTGCCGACGCCGGGGGTTACGCGCCGTGCGCGGCGTGCTGTGGGCCATTGCGGCCAGCGGCGCCGTGAGCGTGGCCGCCGGGCTCCTGCGTGCGCTTCTGAACGATTCCCGCCTGATGCTGTTGTACACGCCGACCAGTGGTCCCCTGATGCCCGAGGTCTTCCTGGGCACCTTCGTGCATCCGAACCATCAGGCCGCGTTCTTGGGCCTGTGCAGCCTTGTGGCCATCTCGCTGGCCTTCCGCGAACCCAACTTACTGAAGAAGAGCGCGGCCCTGGCCCTGTGCCTGGCTTCTTCGGTCGCCCTGGCCCTGACCTTCTCGCTTTCTGCGGTGGTCGCGTTCAGCATCGGCTTCTTGCTGATGTCCGCGTTGTCGGCCCCGATCGTCCGGGTACAAAAGGTATCGAACTTCACGGTGGTCGGCACGTTCCTGCTTCCCATCCTCGTCATGGTAGCCACCTGGGCAGCGATGCACGGCACCTACGACCTGGCCAAACAGTTCGACGACGGGCTGATTCGCGACGTGCGCGAGTTGCAGATGAAGGCCGAGGCCTCGCGGCTCGGGGCGCCCGCCTGGACCGACGAGGCCTCGCCCCCGCTGGCCGCGTTGCTGGAAATGGCCACCCGAGCCCCGTGGTCGGGCTTCGGCGCGGGCACATTCGAGGCGGCCTTCCCGGCGTTCAACGAGCGCTCGCCCGATCGGACCTTTCCGCATGCCGCAAATTCCCTCCTGGGGGTCCTGATCGCATTCGGCTTCGTGATGGGCGGAATGGTGCTGGTGCTGTTGGCATGGTCGATCCTGCGCGTGGCCCCGGGCGCCCTGACATCCACCAGCATGACCGGTGCGCTCGCGGCAACCCTGGCCCTGGGCCTCAACGACCTCACGGGATTCGCCCTGACCACCAACGGTCTGGCCATTCCCGCCGCGGCCCTGCTGGGCATGTTGTCGGCCGGCGTACACGACAAGGCCGACCACACCACCCTTTCACGGGCCCAAGGCCTGCCGGTCACGCGCCGGATTCTGCTTGCGAGCGCCGGAATCATGCTCGTCCTCAGTGGCGTTTTTGCGGCAGCCCCCCTGGGCCCCGACCTGCGAACCGACACCCGGACACTGCACAAGGCCTTCGCCTCTCGCGCCGACTTTCTTGACACGGCTCGTGAAGTGCTGATCCGTCACCCTGCTTCGTTTCTGCCCCCGTTGGCCACAACTCGACATCTGATCAAGGCCGCGGATGCCCCGCGGGTGATGCCGTGGATGCAGGCTGCACAAGACAGGGCTTTGCACAACCCCGCGGTACGCCAAACTTTGGTCGGGGCCGCTCTGGTGACCGGCGATTTCGACGGTGCTCGTCTGGCATTCGCGGACGTGCGCCATCTTCCCGGCGACCTGGTGAATGAGACCCTCGCCGACGTGTACGGCAACCCCGCCATTCGCGACCGGATCATCCTGCTGGCCCCCGCACCGGACCCCGACGGGGCAACGACCCTCGAGATCGCCCGATTCCTGCGCGAACGTGGCGACCGGCCGTTGCGCCTGGCACTGCTGCAGCGGGCCTTCGACGCCATGTCACACGACCCGCGCTTCGGTTGGCTGCTCGGGTCGCAGCAGCTCGCGACAGGAAACGTGCAGCACGCCGACCGAGTGGCCGTCCAGATGATCGCAACGCACCCCAAGGCTTGGGAAGGTTACGATCTGCTGGGGCGCTGTCTGGCCGCACAGGGCCGCATCGTCGAGGCCTTCCATGCCCTGCTCGAAGCCACCATGAGGCACGGTTCAGACGTCGCGCCGTTCTTCCATTTGGTGGAACTGATGCTCGCTGCGCCACAACTCGGAGACCCTACGCCGCACATGGACCGTCTGGACCGTCAGTGCATCAGCACACCAGAGCGTCTGCGCGCCACGTTGTTGCGCAGCCGCTTCTACGAGCGGGAATCCCGCTATTCGGCCGCGATCCGCAGCCTCGAGGAGGCCGTTGCCATGGTCGACGACCCGGCACTGATCCAAGTCCGGCTGGCACGATTGCAGGCTTTGTCCAACGACCTGCCAGCCGCAATCCGGACCCTTCGCACCGTACTGTCGCGAAACCCGGATCAATCGGAGGC
Source organism: uncultured Myxococcales bacterium (assembly GCA_964424165.1). Lineage (GTDB taxonomy): Bacteria > Myxococcota_A > UBA9042 > DTJE01 > DTJE01 > CAYRIB01. Next base: position 2,706 of record CAYRIB010000029.1, read on the forward strand.
CAAAACCGAACTGGATCGGCTGCTGGGGCGTCTGGTGCCGCAGAAGAACCGGGAACCGTGATGGCTTGATCACACAGGGAGGCTGTTTTCGTGAACACACCGTTTCTTCCGTTCGCCTTGCCCGACGTGGGCGAGGCCGAAATCAACGCGGTCACCGAAGCGATGCGCAGCGGGTGGGTGACCACCGGACCCAAGGCCCTGGCCTTTGAACGCGCCTTTGCCGAGTTCGTGGGCATGCCCCATGCGGTGGCCGTCAATTCGGCCACGGCCGGGCTCCATCTGGCCGTCGAGGCGGCCGGCGTGGGTCAGGGCGACCTCGTGGTCACCTCCACGAACACGTTCACCGCGACCGCCGAGGTCGTTCGCTACGTGGGGGCGGACCTCCTGCTGGCCGATATCGAGCCTCACAGCATGAACCTCGACCCCGATGCCCTGGCCGATCGCATCGAGCGCCTGCACCAAAGCGACCCCGCTAAGGCAGCTCGCATCAAGGCCCTGATTCCGGTGCACGTCGGGGGACTGCCGTGCGACATGGGGCCACTGCTGGCGCTGGCAAGCCGCTTCGATCTGACGGTGATCGAGGATGCGGCGCACGCCCTGCCCTGCAGTTACCGGGGACATCCCGCGGGCACGCTCGGGCAGTTCGGGGTCTACAGCTTCTATGCCACCAAGACGATCACGACCGGCGAGGGCGGCATGGTGGTTACCCGCGACGAAGCCGCGGCAGGACGCATGCGGATCATGCGCCTGCACGGCATCGACCGCGACGTGTGGGGACGCTACACCAGCGACCGCCCCCAGTGGTATTACGAGGTCGTTGCCCCCGGGTTCAAGTACAACATGACCGACATCGCTGCGGCCATGGGTCTGGCCCAGCTCGCACGCTGCGAGGCCATGCGCGATCGACGTCAGGCGATTGCCGATGCCTACCGGGCCGCGTTCGCCGGGGATGGGCGCATCACTCTCCCGCTGCCCGCGAACCCTGGGGACCTGCACGCGTGGCAACTGTTCGTGATTCGCCTCGATGCCGTGGATCGCGACCGCTTCATCGAGGCCATGACCGCACTGGGCGTGGGCACCTCGGTGCATTTCATCCCCCTGCACCTGCACCCGTACTATCGCGACCGTTACCACTACGCGCCCGAAGATTTTCCCGTGGCCTTGAGCAGCTACCAACGCAGCGTGTCGTTGCCGATCTATACTCGGATGACGGATGCCGACGTGGAACGGGTCATCCGAGCCGTGCAAGAAGCCCTGGACCGGGCAGGAAGCTGACACGACATGGGCAAGCGCCTCTTCGACATCGTGGTTTCGCTGACCGGCCTGTTGTTGCTGTTGCCGTTATTACTGCTGGTGGCGCTCGCGATCCGCCTGACCAGTCGGGGCCCTGCGATCTTCACCCAGACCCGCGTGGGCCTGGACGGCCGGCCATTTCGTCTGGTGAAGTTTCGGACCATGGTGCGCGATGCGCCGTCGCAGGGGGCGCCGATCACGGTCGAAGGCGACGCCCGCATCACGCCCATCGGCCGCTGGCTGCGCCACTCCAAGATCGACGAACTGCCCCAACTCTTCAACGTGCTTTGCGGCACCATGTCCCTGGTGGGGCCCCGTCCCGAAATCCCCCTGTTCGTCGAGCGCTACGATCAGACGCAACGGCGCGTTTTGAGCGTGCGCCCCGGCATCACGGACTACGCGTCGATCGCGTTCTTCAACGAAAACAGCCTGCTCGCTCGGGCCCCGGACTTCGAAAGCACCTACGTCAACGAGATTCTGCCCCGCAAGCTGGCACTGAATCTGCGCTATCTGGAACGTCAGAGCTTCCTCGAAGACCTGCGCATCATCCTGACGACGCTCCATCTGGCGTTCGAATGGTTCTTCAACCGCCTCGGCAACCCCGGGCGCGTGTTTGCCGACGGGGTAATCATCGCGGCGTCCTTCCTGCTGGCCTACCAACTCCGCTTCGAATGGGCGCTGCCCGAACCGTCGTTCAAGCAGATGATCGTTCTGCTGCCTTACACCGTGGCTGCCCAGGTTTTGGTGAACTACCTGTTCGGGGTCTACAAGGTCTTGTGGCGCTACATCTCGGTGTACGACACCGTCCGCTTCGTGAAGGCGATCGGGTTTCTGTGCACGATCATGCTGCTGGTGCGCCTGTTTGGCCCCGTCGACAACCCCTACTACATGATTCCCATCTCGATCATCGTCATCCTGGGTTTGCTCGAATTCCTGGGCATGGTCGGGATCCGCTACTTCCGCCGTTGGCTGTTCGAAACCACGGGCGTGAGTGCACTGCCGGGCGTGACCGAGGCCGAGCCCGTGATCGTGGTCGGGGCCGGCAACAGCGGTCATCTGGTGGCGCGCGAAGTCCGTCAACACCCCGAACTGAACATGACGGTCGTGGGCTTCGTCGACGACGACCCTTCCAAGCAGGGGACCGAATACGACGGCATCAAGGTTCTGGGCGGGATCGGCGACCTGGCCCGTCTGCATCGCACGCGCCCATTTTCACAGGTAATTCTGGCCATCTCGGATCTCCCGTTGCAGAAGAAGCGGCAGATCGTCGAGACGTGCGTTGCGTTCGGGGTCAAGACACGGGTGCTACCCGGGACCGCGGACCTTCTGTCGGGCAAGGCGCAGGTAGCTGCGGTGCGGGACGTCCGGATCGAGGACCTGCTGGGGCGCCCGGTGCGCGAACTCACACGCGACGACCCCCTGCTCTGCCCGGTCTACCACGGCAAGCGCGTCCTGATCTCGGGTGCGGGCGGGTCGATCGGGTCCGAGCTCTGTCGCCAGCTCGCCATGCTGGCCCCAGCCAGCCTCACCCTGGTGGACCAGGACGAAAACAACCTCTTCCACATTCGGGGCGAACTGGTGAACGGGCATCCCGGCCTCGTCGTGCACCCGCACATCCTCGACGTCCGGGTGCACGACAAGCTCGAGCGGCTGTTTCGTGCCGCGCGACCCGAGGTGGTGATCCATGCAGCGGCCTACAAGCACGTACCCCTGATGGAAGAGAACCCCGCCGAGGCGATCGAAAACAACGTGATGGGCAGTTTGCACATGGCACGCTTGGCCCGCGAACACGACGCGGACACCTTCATCATGCTGTCGACCGACAAGGCCGTGCACCCGACCTCGGTCATGGGCGCGACCAAGCGGGTGGCCGAACTGATCGTGACCCACCTGGCCGCCGACTCCCGGCGCACCCGCTACGCCAGCGTTCGCTTTGGAAACGTGCTCGGATCGCGGGGCTCGGTCATCCCCACCTTCCGGGACCAGATTCAGAAGGGTGGACCCGTGACCGTGACGCATCCCGAGGTTACGCGCTACTTCATGACCATCCCCGAGGCGTCCCAGCTCGTGCTCAAGGCCGGTACCCTGGGCCAGCGCGGCGAGGTCTTCGTGCTCGACATGGGCCAGCCCATTTGCATCGTGGACCTTGCGCGGGACATGATTCGCCTGTCGGGCTTTCGCGAGGGCGAGATCCCGATCCGGTTCATCGGTTTGCGAAAGGGGGAAAAGCTGTTCGAGGAGATCCTGCTCGATGCGGATCGGGTGGTCCCCACGCCCGTTGACAAGGTATTCGTATCCCGACCCGAACTGCGCGACTTCACGGCCTTCATGGATCAGGTCGACACCCTGCTCGAACGCGCCCGCACCGCGGACCTCGCCACGATTCGATCCCTGCTGACCGACATGGACCTCGGCCTGAGAAACCCGGATGCACCCGGCCCGGAGGCATGACCGTGGCCAAGCGGCTGATCGATGTGCTGGTGGCGTTTTCGGGGCTGGTGCTGCTGTCACCCCTGTTGCTGGCGACCGCGGTTGCCGTGGCGTTGTCCGGTCGGGGTCCGGTGTTCTTTCGTCAGATTCGCGTGGGCAAGGGGCATCGAAATTTCTGGATCGTGAAGTTCAGGACCATGGTCAGGGATGCCCCCGAACAGGGGCCTGCCTTCACCCTGGGCGGCGACCCCCGCATCACCCGCGTCGGGCATTTCTTGCGTCGCTACAAGCTGGACGAACTGCCCCAGTTGTTCAACGTACTCGTCGGCGACATGTCGCTGGTCGGCCCCCGGCCGCAGGTGCCCGAGGTGATCGCCTGGCTCGACGAAGCGCAGCAGGCCACCCTGTTGTCGGTGCGCCCGGGCATCACGGACTACGCCTCGGTCGTGTTCATCGACGAGGCGTCGTTGCTTGCCGAATCACCCGACCCAGAGCGCACCCATCGCGAGGTCATCCTGCCCCGCAAGGTGGCCCTGAGTCTGTTCTACCTCGATCGCCGCAGTCTGATCGAGGACCTGCGGATCGTGCTGGCCACGATCTATCTGGCGTTCCAGGGTATCGTGGGTCAAGCCTCCCGGCAGATGCAGGTCCTGGTCGACGTAATGCTGTTCGCCGCGGCCTTCCTGCTGGCCTTCGCCATCCGCTTCGAGTTCGACGTACCGCCACACCGGGCCGAGCAGATGGTTCAACTGCTGCCGTACACGGTCCTGGTGCGTCTGCTCATGAATTTCGCGTTCGGGGTCTACAAGGTCCTGTGGCGCTATATCTCGCTGTTCGACGCGGCTCGCTTCGTCAAGTCCGTGGGTGTGGTCACGACCGGCTTCTTGTTCTTCCGTCTGGTCCCGACGGAGGGCGCGGCGTTCTTGCAGTTGCCGATCAGCGTGATTTTGCTCGAGGGCCTGATGAGCTTGTGCCTGGTGCTCGGGGTGCGTGGCTTGCAGCGGTGGGTACACGAGGCCACGCACGAGGGCGTGGTGCCCGTGCGCAACGACGTCACGCGCGTTTTGATCGTGGGCGCCGGATACACGGGGCGTGCCGTGGCGCGCGAGATCCGGGTGCGATCCAATCTGAACATGCATCTGGTGGGGTTCTTGGACGACGACCCCGAAAAGCGACTCGCCGAAGTCGAGGGCGCGCGAGTGCTCGGGACCACCGGGGCGATCGACGAAATTGGTCGGCGCGAAGGGGTGGCCCGGGTGTTTCTGGCGATCACCGGTCTCGCGCCCGAGCGCAAGGCCGCCATCGAATCCGCCTGCGAGGGCATGGGGGCGCGCCTGCAGGTGATCCCGGGGCTCCCCGAATTGATCGAAGGTCCCGCAGACAATTCCGCCCCGCTGTAGGGTGCGGTCACCAGACCGCGCCAATCGCGCCGCCCAAGAGTGGCGGCATCTGGTGATGCCGCCCTACAGAAGCGCCGCCCGAGAGTCAAAAGCACTGTAGGGCGCGGTCACCAGACCGCGCCAAACACGTCGTCCCAGAGTGGCGGCATCTGGTGATGCCGCCCTACAGAAGCACCGCCCGAGAGTCAAAAGCACTGTAGGGCGCGGTCACCAGACCGCGCCAATCGCA
>CAYRIB010000029.1:8157-26488 GCA_964424165.1 uncultured Myxococcales bacterium
AAGCGCCGCCCGAGAGTCAAAAGCACTGTAGGGCGCGGTCACCAGACCGCGCCAATCGCACCGCCCAAGAGTGGCGGCATCTGGTGATGCCGCCCTACAGAAGCGCCGCCCGAGAGTCAAAAGCACTGTAGGGCGCGGTCACCAGACCGCGCCAATCGCACCGCCCGAGAGTGGCGACATCTGGTGATGCCGCCCTACAGAAGACACTGCCCTGCCGCTTCTTGCCCTGCCGCTTCTTGCCCTGCCGCTTCTTGCCCGACCGCTTTCTGCTATCATTCGGCAGCCTTCACGGGGCAGACAGCAAGACCGTGCGCATCCTCTACATCGTGCAGCAGTTCGGCGGCCCTTCGGGCAACTGGGGGTCGCGCCCCTTCGAACAGTCGACGCGCCTGGCACAGAAGTATGGCCACCAGGTCACGGTGTTGTGCGGACGCTTCGATCGGGCCTCGGATGCGGACGTCGAGACAGCCCGAGCCACGGGCGTCGAGGTCATCCAGGCCCCGATCCTGCTGGCCCAGCGTCAGTCCTATCCCCGGCGTATCTGGACCTACGCGCGCTTCATGCGCTGGGCCCAATCCACCGCGAAGCACCTGCCCCGCCCCGACGTGATCCTGGCCTCGTCGCCCCCGCTTACCGTGGGCAACATGGCGGCCAAGGTGGCGCGGTATCACCAGATCCCGTTCGTGTTCGAGGTGCGTGATCTGTGGCCCGAGCTTCCCGAGGCGGTCGGTGCCCTGAACCACCCGATCCTGAAACTGGCCGCGCGGCGCATGGCGCATCGCGTGTACGAAGCCGCGGACCACGTGGTCGCCCTGTCCGACGGGATGAAAGAGCGTATCCCCCTCTGGGGCGTGGACCCGCGCCGCATCACGGTGGTGTCGAACGCCTCGGACAACGGCTTGTTCGGGGGCCGCGAGCAGCGCGACGCGATCCGTACCCGCATGGGGTGGGACAAACAGTTCGTGTGCCTCTACCCCGGCTCGATGGGCTTCATGAACGGCCTCGACTACTGCCTCGACTGCGCGAAGATCCTGGACGCCCGGGGCATCACCGACATTCACCTCGCTCTGATGGGCGACGGGGCCCGGCGCGAGCATCTGGCCGCCCGCATCCGCGATGAAGGCATCCGCAGCGCCGCCTTGTATGACGCGGTCACCAAGCGGGACATGCCCGGCTACCTCTCGGCCGCGGACATCGGGATTTCGTGCTTTCTGCCGATCCCGCCCATGGAAGCAAACTCTGCGAACAAGTACTTCGACTTTTTGTCCGCGGGCCTGCCGGTCGTGATCAACTATGGGGGCTGGCAGGCAACCGCCCTGCGCGAGACCGGGGCGGGGGTGTCGGTCGACGGGCACCGACCCGAGGCCATGGCCGACGCCATCGTGCGCCTGCAGAACGACCCCGAGGCACGCGCCGAGATGGGACGCCGTGCCCGTCGTCTGGCACAGGAGCGCTACGACCGCGACATACTGGTCGATCGACTCGAACACGTGCTGCGCACCACATCACGGCATCAGGAAGACGACCGGTTCCTGCACGAATCCCTGGAGTGGCGTCCCATGGTCTGGGCGCCGGCGGCACGCGCGGCCTTCACCATGGGGGCTTCGTGGCTGGTTCCGGGGGCACGGGTCCTCGAAATCGGCTACGGTTCCGGCCGCATGGCCGCCTATCTGGCCGCGACCTTTGGCGTTCACGTGACCGGCTACGACGTGCACCCGGACAACGCACTGCGGGCCACGGCCAATGCAGCGCGCCTCGGCATGACGGACCGCACAACATTTCGGACCTGCCGCCCCGACGAAACCACCTCGATTCAAGGCCCGTACGACGCGGTTTTCGTCAAGAGCGTGCTGTATCACATCGCAAACCCCGCCCAATACCGCGAATGGCTCGCCTGGATCCATCGGGTCTTGCGGCCCGGCGGCGCCCTGATCGCCCTCGAGAACGGGCGTGGCAATGGGTTGACCCGCTTCTATCGCCGCCGCGTCTCGCCCCGTAACTACCACGACTACTGCCTGATCGATGCCGCCCGCCTCGACGACTTCAGGGCCGTGTTCGCCACGGTCGAGGCCCGGCATTTCGGCCGATACAGCCAGTTCTTCACCGGATGGGTGCCCGCGTTTCGCCTCATCACCCGCCTTGAGACGGCCCTGTGCCCCCCGGATGCAGACGGCCATTTCGTGAGCGCCATCCTGGCCACCCGGGCCCCGGAGGACCGATGAGCGCGGCCCCGGAAGAACCCCGCGTGGCCTACGTGATCTCGGGCTTTCCGCTGACGTTCGTGACGAGCGAGGTCGATGCCCATCAGCAGGCCGGTTGGTCGATCCTGCCCCTGTCGAGTTCCGCACCCATGCCGATCAGCCACCTGTCCGAGCTCGAGAGAAGCTGGCGCAAACGCACGGTCTACCGGCCCGGGATCGCCCGCATGGCAGTGGACGTGCTGATGGCGCTGTGTCGCCATCCGATCCGATCCCTGGCCGTGCTTGCTTTTGTCTTTCGCCTGGCCCTCGCCAGCCCGTCCGAGGCCATCAAGGCCCTCTACGAACTCGGCGCCGCGGCCCACTTCGCCCCCCGTTGCCGGGCGTTCGGGGCAAACCTCGTACACGTTCACTTTGCAAGCCGATCGCTCAGTTTGGGCCTGATGCTCGGCATCCTGCTCGATCGGCCGGTGACCTGCACCACCCACGCCTTCGACCTCTACACCCGCCCGCCGCGGGGCCTGCGATTCAGGCTGACCCGATGTGCCGCGGTAATCACGATTTCAACATTCAACCGCGACTATCTTGCCAAGGTCTGCGGATGGGATGTGGCCGAACGCACTGCGGTCGTTCACTGCGGGGTGGATGCAACGCGCTTTCCCCTCGTGCAACGGGGCCCGGACGCCCGTGACATCGTGAGCGTGACACGTCTGACGCCCCACAAGGGCTTGCACATCGCCATCGAGGCGTGTCGGGTCCTCAGGGACCGCAATGTGTCCGCGACCTACCGCATCGTGGGGGACGGCGAGGAGCGTGCGGACCTGCAGCACCGGATTCGCGAGGCCGGACTGGACGATCGGGTCCATCTGGAAGGCGCCCGTCCGAACGACCAGTTGCTTGATGTGCTGGCCCATTCGGCCATCTTCGTGCTGCCCTGCGTGACCCTGAACAACGGGGACCACGACGGAATCCCCGTGGCCTTGATGGAGGCCATGGCCACTGGCATGGCCGTGGTGTCGACGCCGATCTCGGGCATCCCAGAACTGATCCGCCACGACGAAAGCGGCCTCCTGGTGCCCGAGCGGGACCCCGTGGCCCTGGCCGACGCCTTGCTGCGTCTTCTTGAGGACCCGGCCCTGTGTGCGCGCCTCGGCACAGGCGCTCGGCAGCAGATTGAAAACGCCTTTTGCGCCACCCAGAACGCCGCCCGTCTGCGGGGAATCCTTGCGCCCTTCCTGGCTTTTCAGGGGTCGAACTCCAGACGCAGCACGTCGGCCTCGTAGCCATATCCGGGCCGGCCACGAAACGACGCTACCCGAGTGACGCGCGCATCGAGCACGCGAAAGAAGTCCTCGCGCGGAAAGAAGGTCGCAAAGCCCCCCGGGGTGTCGTTGATCACGGCGTAGCGCGCCCTTCGCACCACCTCGCGGGGAATCCGATTCGGAATGCCTTCTCGAAGATGGGCATCCTGCAGGATCTTCACCCCATGATCGTGTAGTCCCCACATCAAGCTCGCGTCCCCGATGATCACCGAACCGGGGGGCACGTGTTGCTTCACGAAGGCCGTGAAGAGTTCGTAGTTGGTGTGTTCCCAGTTCGCTGCAATCTGCCCGTATTTCCCCGCCCGCGGCACCAGGATGCCCATCACCACCAGGGCCAGGATGACGGTGCGCCATGATCGGGCGCGCACCCGTTCGAACAGTTGTCGCAAGCCCAGTCCCAGAATCGCGGCCAGCAACGGCGTGTAGTACAGCAACCGCTCGGTGGCCGCGCTCACGTCGAGCAGGCTTCCGAACACGAACAGCCCGGCGAGCATCGCCCCCAGCGCCAGAATCCGGCCATCCCGCCGCCGCACCGCATCGGCAAGTACCCCGATCGTGCTGGCCACGATCAGCACGAGCACCCCGATGGCGTATCGCCTTGTGTAGGGCTCCACGAACTTCTCGCGCCACTCCCCGATCAGTGCACGTCCCAGGTCGAACGTGGCCGATGCCCGTGCTGCCTCACCGGTCAGTGCGAACGCCTCGGACCACACGGCAACGACCGCCAGATAACCCGTCACGCCCGCCACCATGGGCCATGCCTCGCCCAGTCCCTTTTGCCAGGACCCACGATGACGCACAAATGAGGCCCCTGCTTCGACCACACAGAATGACGCCACCACGATGATGCTCAGCGGATGCGTGCCGAACGCGAGGCACCACAATGCCGCGGCCGCCGCGATGAGTGCGCGGCAGCCGGTCCGGCGCGCCCGCATCCACAGCAGGATCCCGGCGTAGGCCAGGGTGGTCGCGGCCATGTCCGGCCGGGCCATGGTCCCCATCCAGAACACCTGGTAGTCGAGCAGCAGCAGGATCGCCACCTGCGCCGCAAAGTCGCGGTCCGCACCCCATTCGCGGGCCAGGCCCCACCCCACCAGCACCAGGGCCACGGACCACGCCACTACGAAGGTGTGCACCGCAAAGAAACCCTGCCCGAACACGCCCATGACCAAGGCCAGCATCGCGTCCCACGCCAGGGCACTTCGCAAGTCGTAACGGAAGAACGCGTAGCTGACCGGGTCAGCGACGTCGACAAGGCGCTCGACCATCAGATTGGAAGGCATCTCGCGACCATGCAGGAGGTCGAACGCGAGGTACGACCACCACCCCGGGTCGCACCAGGTGACCACGTGATTGAGGATTGGCAGGGTCAGGGCCACGTAGGCGACGATCAGCACGCCCAAACAGCGTTCCCACGGCCTCATGGCGCCCACCGCTGTCGCCATGCCTGGAACATCAGGACATCCCACAGCAGATACCCGTGATCGAACCGCCCGGCCTGATGCTGCTGCCACAGTTTCTGCACGGGGCGGGGGTCCAGGATGCCCTCGTCCATCAGGCGTTGTGGGGCGAGCAGGGTCGATGCCCAGTCGCGCAGAGGCCCCCGCAACCAGCAACCGATCGGTACGTCGAACCCCATCTTGGGACGATCCACCAACGCGGGCGGAACATGCCGGTACAGCAGATGCCGCAGCAGGACCTTGCCGCGCCCCTCAGCCACCTTCATCGACACCGGCAGGCCCCACATGAACTCGACGACCCGATGGTCGAGCAGGGGCACACGGACCTCCAGGCCCGCACCCATGCTGGCCCGATCCACCTTGGTGAGGTTGTCGTCGGGCAGGTAGGTGACCTGGTCGAAGTACATCATTCGGAGCGTAAAGTCCGCCAGAGCCGGGTGACGAGTGGGGTCCGTGAGGATCGTGGGGGGTTCCTTCGCTTCGATCACCAGGGACCCCGGGTCCTTCCAATGGGACGCAAGCCCGCGGTAGAAGGCATCCGGGTCACGGGCGCACATCACAGCCGCGAGCTTGCCGAGCTTGTAGCCGGGATTGGGTTCGCGCAGGCGCGCAGGCAGCAGCGGGGACAGCGTCGAAAACACCCGGTTGTAGGCACCCGGAGAAAGGGCGGTCATCGCAGAGGCGGCCGCGCTCCGCAGGAAGCGGGGCCAACGGCGAATCCGCTGCCAGACCGCGGGCGCCCAGAAGTGACGGTTGTAGCCCCCGAAGATTTCGTCGCCTCCATCGCCGGACAGCACCACGGTCACGTGTTGCCGAGCCAGGGAGGACACCAGGAATGTCGGGATCTGCGACACGTCCGAGAAGGGCTCGTCGTACAGGTCCGCAAGACGCGGGATCACCTCGCGGGCGTCCTCGGGCGTCACCATCCATTCGGTGTGCCGAGTGCCCAGATGCCGTGCCACCTCCCGGGCATGCCCAGCCTCGTCGAACAGCGTCTCGCGGTAACCGATCGTGAACGTGTCGATCGGGCGATCGCTGCAGGCCTGCATCAAGGCCACCACCAACGATGAATCGATGCCCCCGGACAAGAATGCCCCGAGCGGCACGTCCGCGACCATGCGTCGCTGCACCGCGTCGCGCAACAAGACGTCGAGGGCATCGCACGCCTCGTCGAAGTGGCCCCCAAACGGTGCCACGTGTGCGATCACGTCGCGGACCGACCAGTATTCGCAGGGTTGCGCCAGGTCCAGGTCCCCCGGTTGCACCGTCAGGATGGTGCCCGGCGGGAGCTTTCGCACCCCCTGGTAGATGGTGTAGGGCGATGGCACGGCCAGATGGCGAAAATACAGGGCCAGGGCATCCCGGTCGATCCGGGCCACGAAGTCCGGGTGGACCCGCAGGGCCTTGAGTTCGGACCCGAACAGCAGGGTGTGTCCGAATCGACCGTAGTAAAGGGGCTTGACCCCCATCCGGTCCCGCACCAGATGCAGACGTCGCTCGTGCCGGTCCCAGCACGCGATCGCGAACATACCGACGAATCGGGGCACCGCGGCAACAACGCCCCACGCTTCGAACGCGGCCAGGATCACCTCGGTGTCCGACCGGCCCCGAAACGTCGCGCCCATCGCCTCCAGTTCCCTGCGGAGATCGTCGTGGTTGTAAACCTCGCCATTGAACACGATCACGAAGCGGCCCGAAGCGGACACCATGGGCTGATGACCCGACGGGGACAGATCGAGGATGGCCAGGCGGCGAAATCCCAGGGCAACGCCTGCGGCCGCATCCGACCACTGGCCCGCATCGTCCGGACCGCGATGCGTCAGGGTGGCGGCCATGTCATGCGCGAGGGTGCACAACGCCTCGTCGGGCGTTCCTGCCCGCGCGTCGATCAGCCCGACCAGACCGCACACGTTGCGCCTCCATGCACAGAACCCGGGTTCCTAGAGCCCGTGGTAATCCCGGAACCAGGCCACGAACCGGGCCAACCCTTCCTCGATGTCCGTCACCGGACGCCACCCGACCGCGCGGGCCAGGTCATCGACGTCGGCCCACGTGGCCTCCACATCCCCGGGCTGGGGTGGCAACAGGTTGCGGATCGCCTCGACCCCAAGGTGCCGTTCGAGGATTTCGACCACGCGCAAGACCTCGACCGGTTGGTGGTTGCCGATGTTGAACAGGGCGTAAGGGGCTTGGCTGTGCGCCGCGTCAGGGTCATCGCCCGACCAGGCCGGGTCCGGCGCGGGGATGTGATCGAGCACCCGTGCCACACCGTTGGCAATGTCTTCGACGAACGTGAAGTCACGGCGCAGGTGCCCATCGCCGAACAAATCGATCGGCCGACCTTCGACCATGGCCTTGGCGAACAGGTAGTAGGACATGTCCGGGCGCCCCCACGGACCATACACCGTGAAGAAGCGCAACCCCGTGACCGGCAGGCGATACAAGTGGGCGTAAGTGTGCGCTATCAACTCATCGGCCTTCTTGGTCGCGGCGTACAGGGACAAGGGGTGGTCCGTGCGGTCATGCACCGAGTACGGCATCCGGGTCAAGGCCCCGTAAACCGAACTCGACGACGCGTACACCAGATGCTGCACATCGTGGCAACGACAGGCCTCGAGCATGTTCACGAAGCCGGTCACGTTCGCGTCCACGTAGGCGTGCGGATGGGTCAGAGAATAGCGCACCCCGACCTGGGCCGCGAGGTGCACGACCCGGGTGGGCCGTTCGCGTTCGAACAAGCTGTCGAGGCCCTCGCGGTCCAGGATGTCGAGCGTCTGAAACGCGAAGCCCGGATGCGGCAGCAGGATGTCGCGGCGGGCCTCCTTGAGAGCCACGTCGTAGTAGGGACTCAGGTTGTCGATCCCGACCACGCGGATCCCCTGATCGAGCAGGTGCCGACACACGTGAAACCCCACGAAACCCGCAGCACCCGTCACCAGGATGCGATCCACGCGCGACCTCCCTGCCTGCACGACCTCTGGGCGTGATGATAGCGCACAATCCGGGCCCGTTCGATTCAATACGCCCAACCGGGTGAGCAAGACCGAACCGGCGGCTACAGTTGGGCGACCCAGTCCAAGAATTCCCGCCAGGGCACCGCATCGATCCCCCCCGGCATCGGCCGCCTCTCACTCGCGTTGCAGACGACCTGGCACTTGCCGACCGGGCCCGCGGCTTCGTGCAGCACCTTGAACCGCTTGAGGCCGGCCCCGTGCTGTACCGTAGGTGTCGCGGTCTTCTTGATCTCCACCGGCCAGACCGCCCCGTCCTTCTCGATCAGGAGGTCGACCTCCACCTGATCGCGAGAGCGCCAGTAGGAAAGCGCCACGTTGGCGTTGCGCGCGGACAGGATCTTGCGAGTCTCGCACACCACGAAGCCCTCGAAGAAGGCCCCTCCCATGGCCCCGGCAAACAGGGAAGCCGGGTCCGCTTGGCGCGTGAGGTAGGCCGCGGGCGCGGGGTCGAGGAAGTAGACCTTGGGTGACTTCACCAGGCGCTTGCCCAGGTTGCGGTGGCAGGGTTCCAACAGATGGATGATCCACGATGCCCGCAGGATCGCTAACCAGCGCTTGGCCGTCGGCTGCGACACACCGCACTGTCGGGCAAGGGTCGCCAGGTTGAGTTCCTGCCCGTGCATGGCCGCGACCAGGCCCAAGAACGTCTGGAACAGCCCAATGTCCTGCACTGCCGTGATGCTTCGGACGTCCCGTTCAAGGTAGGTCCGGACGTAGGACGGCAGCCAGACGTCGCGCTTTTCGGGCTCGAGCGCCGGCTCCGGATAACCACCACGCCACAGGTGCTCCTGAATTGTCAGTTCGCCCAGGCAGCGGGTTTCAAGCACGTGAAAGGGCAAGAGGTCAAGTATCGCAACCCGCCCGGCCAGCGACTCGGACACCCGCGCCATGGCGTGGAACTGCTGGGAGCCGGTCATCAGGTATCGGCCAGCCTTCTCCCGCTCGGCATCGATCCGCATCTTCAGATAGGGGAACAGCCCCGGCGCCTCCTGGATCTCGTCCAGGATCACGGGGCCGTCCCGAAACCGGTCGAGAAAGCCGTTCGGATCATCTTCGGCAAAGCGCCGTTCGAGCGGGTCGTCGAACGAGACATAAGGGGTCTGCGGGAACTCGCGCTTCAGGAGCGTCGACTTGCCCGCCTGACGAGGCCCGGTCACCAGCACGGCCGGGAACTGCCGGCTGGCACTCAGCAGGACGTTGGAGAGAGATCGGCGGATATAGGAGGCCATGGCACACCCCTTCTTTGACAGAAATAACATTCGATGTTTGTTTTGTCAATTTTTACTCTGAGACAGGGCCCGCGGCCTCGCCCGCTTGCGGTGTCCCTCGTTCGGCTTCGAGCGTCTGTCGCGTTCTCCTGCAAGAGACGCCTGTGCCCCTCTTGCTGGGCACGTCACGCCCACGCCGTCGGGCTTCTTGCCCTCGGACGCCATACCCACCCCGCCACATACCGGCAAAAGCACCCTAACACGCCTTGAAAGTTCCTATGCGCGCGGACGACAGGGCAAACGTGCATCCTTTCCCGTGCGTGCTGCCCGTGGCCGCGGTCTATTCCTGTTCCTGTCCATATCGATGCGAGTGCTATACTGCTGTCCGTTCCATTCGCCGAGGGGATGCGCCATGGACGACGCCAAGGATCAGAATCCGGCCACAACCGAAGCACTCCGCGCCCTCGCGGACCTCGTACGCGTCTTCGTGGAACACGATCGCGCCCTCCAGCACTACGAGCATCAGGCCGTCCTGCGTCGCGCCGCGGAGACGGGCATAGGGCCGGCGGACGCGGAACAGGTGATCGGCGCCGTGTGCCTCCAGTACGGCGCAATGGTCGAGCGTGATCCCGCCAGTGCCGAAACGCCGACCGATCCGATCGGACTGTCGGAGGCCGGCCTCGATGTGATGGTGGCGGCGCGAGGCACGCTGACATTTGCGATGGAGCAGAACGGGGTTCCCCTGGTCAACAACGTGTGCGTCCGCAACCCCGGCTCGCTTCCCCTGCGGGGCGCAGTGCTGACCCTGCATCTTCAGCCCGACCTGGGTCCCGAGGCCTCTTTCCCGCTGCCGGAGATCGCAGCTTTCGAGTCGGTTCAACTGGGTGCTCCCGACTATCGTCTTCCAGCCGGACGGCTGCGCCAACTGGTCGAAGCGGAAAAGGGCCGACTGGCCTGGTCGGTCCGACGCGGCAGCGAGGAGTTGGCGTCGGGGGACAGCCCGGTCGATGTGCTGGCGTTCAACGAGTGGCCGAGCGTGCGCGGACCGGACGGGCTTCTCGCTTCGTTCGTGCTGCCCAATCACCCCGCGATTGGCAGGTTCCTGAAGGCCGTCAGCACTCGTCTGGGGAGTGCTACTGGCGACGACTCGCTCGCGGGGTACCAGTACCGCTCCCGGGAGCGCGTTGTTGCGACCGTGAACGCCCTGTACCAGGAGTTGCAGGAAGCCGGGGTGTCGTACATCACGGCCCCATCGAGCTTCATGGAATGCGGACAGAAGATCCGGTTGCCAGACGACGTTCTTGCGGATCGGATGGGATGCTGTCTGGACCTGACCGTGTTCCACGCGGCCTGTTTGGAGCAGATGGGGTTGCACCCGTTGCTGATACTGATCAAGGGTCATGCCTTTCCGGGCGTCTGGCTCGTGGAGGATCGATTCCCGGAGGGCATCGTCGAGGATGCGGCCAGGCTGCGGAACCAGGTGGAGATCGGAAACATCCTGCTGTACGATGCGACGGCCGGCCTGCGAGCCGAGCACCCGCCACTGGCCGCGGCTGCCGGGCAGGCGAACGCGCTGATCGCCAACGACGAGACATTCCATCAGGCCCTCGATGTTCGTGCCCTGCGGGAGCGATTCCGGCCCCTGCCGATCAGGAATTCGAGCCAGGGGACGGTGGACTGGACCGAGGAACCGCCGCTGCCCGTGGCGCACCTTCGAACTGTCGGCCTGCCCTCGCAGGACGAACGGCCGGCAAGTGCGGCACTAGTCCGCCCCGCCAAGGACGTCCCGCCCCAGGCCGCCGCCCGCTTCCGGAAATGGCAGGATCGACTGCTTGACCTGTCGCTTCGCAACCGGCTCCTCCGCGTATCGGCGAACGGCACCCTTCCGGTCCAGATTCCCGAACTGGCCCTCTTCGAGAACATGCTGGCCGCCGACCGCGCGTTCGAGATCCACCCGATGCCGCCGGAGGACGCGCGGGACGAGCGCAACCCCGACTTGGATGCGGCGAGGGGGGTGGCCGCTGAACGGGACCTCCGCCGCCTTCGGGATCTGAAGGCTGGCGTGCTTCATTCGGGATTGTCCGACGGAGACCTGTGGCTCCGCGCGCGCAAGCTGATTGACGGAGCGCGACGGGACATCGAGGAGTCCGGCGCCAACTCCCTCTACGTCGCGCTCGGTATGCTGAAGTGGATCGACCCAGAAGGGCGCACGTCACTGGCACCTCTGCTGCTGTATCCGGTCCGCATCGACCTGGATCGGGCCCGGCGTCGGGTCCAGTTGCACAAACTCAGCGGCGACCCCGTCACGAACGTGACCCTGGTCGAGAAGCTCCGTCGCGAGTACCAGATCGATCTGCCGACACTGGCCAATCCGCCCGAGGACGAGTCGGGCCTGGATATGCCGGTCATCCTGAACGAGGTGCGCAAGGCAATTCAAGCCAGGAACGGCTGGGAGGTTCTCGAGGTCGCGCAGATCGGGTCGTTCACGTTCACGAAGTTCGTCATGTGGAAGGACCTCGAGGACCATGCGAAGCGGTTCCTCGAGAACGACGTTGTGGCCCTCATCTCGACCGGGACCGGTGCTGAGGCCCTCTACCGTCCGGGCACCGAGGTCACGCCCTCGCAGGTGGACTCCGACGCCGAGGCCGCCCGGATGCCCTGCGTCGTCGACGCGGACTCCACGCAGATGGCGGCCATCGCCTCGGCGATGAAGGGGCGCAGCATGGTCCTGCAGGGCCCTCCGGGGACCGGCAAATCTCAGACGATCGCCAACCTGATCGCCGCGTCGATGGCGGCGGGCAAGTCGGTCCTGTTCGTCTCCGAGAAGATGGCGGCGCTGGAGGTCGTACATAGGCGTCTGAAGCAGGTCGGACTGGACGACTTCTGCCTGGAACTCCACAGTCACAAGTCGAACCGGAAGGACGTCGCGGAATCGATCGCCGGACCGCTCCGGAGGACGTCGAGGCTCCCGCGCCCTTCGTGGGAAGATGCGTGCGACGAACTGGTCGCCTTCCGATCGCAGCTCAACGGCTATGCCGAGGCACTCCACCAGTCGCGTCCGCTGGGCACGACCGTCTACGAGGCGGGCGCCCGTCTGCTGGAGCTCAAGGATGCTCCCGACGTCCGGTTCCCGCTGCCGGACGCCCCGACCATGACCGCCTCGGAATTCGCGGCCGCGCGGGAGGTCGTCGCTGACTTCGCCGTGCATGCCGCGGGCGTGGAGCCCGTTTTGAAGCACCCGTTCGCAGGAACGAATCCGGGTGACTGGACGGCCGGCGGCGAAGATCGCCTTTCCGGGACGCTCGATGCCGTGATCACCTGCACCGACGCGGTCGATGCCGCGGCCGGTTCCGCGGCGTCCGTGCTGCAGTCCGGGTCCGTGGAGTGGTCGACGTCGCTGCTGGCCGATCTGGCGACCGTGGGGAACGCGCTGGCCGAAGGACCGGTGCCCCCGGCCGCGGCGGACTCGGCCGGGTGGGGCGGGGTTACCGCACGTGCCCGGGACTATCTTGCCCGCCGCCGTATCGACGACGAGCGGCGTTCGCGGATCGAATCGCGGTGGACCAGGGAGTTCTTTTCGTCCGTTTCGGCTCCGATGACAGCCCGTTTCGAGCGCTGGGCCGGCGCCTTCTTCCTGCTCGCCTGGCTCTTCCTATGGGGGCCCCGGCGTGCCTTGAAGCCATACAGCAAGGGTCCGCTCCCCTCCAATGCGCAGATCCTGAACGACCTCCGGGAGGTCGCTGCTTCGAATGCCTCGCTGGATGCGCTCGGGGTCGACGGTCGCTGGGTTGCCGGAGTCGTCCCCGGAACAAGCACGCCTTCGGGGATCGATCTGGACGGGCTGGAGAGGGCGATCGACCGGGGCGACGCCGTGTCGTCGATACTTGTTCGGCTGCGGGCCAGACAGGGATCTTGGGCCGATTCGGTCCTCGAGGAAGCTGCCGTCCTTCCCCCGGACCGACGCGACGCGATCGGGAGGGAGTCGGCACGTCTCTCCCGGGCATGCAACGCCCTCGATCAAACCGAGCGGGCCCTTGCCGAGGGTCTCGGAGTGATGCGCGGCGAGATCTGGCCGCTCGCGAGCGACAACGGGCACAGGGCGGTGCTTCGGCAACGGTCGCAGGCATGGCGTTCGAATCTCAAGACGTTCCGGTCGTGGTGCCTCTATCGCGAGGCAACGGGCCGACTGGAAGGGATCGGTTTTTCAGGTCTTGCGGTCGACCACTCCGGCACCGTCGTGAAGGCATCCGACCTCTCCGAGGCGTTCGAGAAGCGTGTTCTTTCGCAGTGGCTGCAAGCGATCTGCGATGCCGATCCCGTGCTGCGGGGGTTCACGGGTGACGCACACGATCACGTGATCCAGAAGTTCGCCGACAAGGACCGTGCCCACGTGAGGCTGGCCCGTAACTGGGTCGTCTGGAGCTGCGAACAGCGTCTGCCGCAGCCCGGCATGGCCTTCCCGGAGGGGTCGGAGGCGGGCATCATCCTGCGGAATGCCGCCAAGCAGCGCGGTCAGATGTCCACGCGCACGCTGCTGCAGCGGCTACCGACGATCCTGCCCCGCCTGAAACCGTGTCTGTTGATGAGCCCGCTGTCCGTCGCCCAGTACCTGCCCGCCGAGGGCCAGCAGTTCGACCTGGTCGTGTTCGACGAGGCATCCCAGATCGCCACCCACGATGCAATCGGGGCGATCGCCCGCGGCCGGCAGGTCGTCGTGGTCGGCGACTCCCACCAGATGCCACCGACGACGTTCTTCCAGCGCATGAATGACGACGAGGCCGGGTCGCAGGACGAGAACGACGTTGTCGAACTGGAGAGCGTCCTGGACGAGGCGGTCGCGTGCCGGATTCCGGAGCAGATGCTTGGCTGGCACTACCGAAGCCGACACGAGACACTGATCGACTTCAGTAACCAGAACTTCTACGGGGGGAGGCTCCACGTCTTCCCGGCAGCCCGGGCCCGCGTGGAAGACCTGGGAGTCCGGTGGCATCCCGTCCAGGGCGTGTACTTTGGAACCGGAAGCAAAGAGCACAAGTGCACGAACCCGATCGAGGCCAAGGCCGTTGTCGATCACCTCGTGGGCGAGCTTCGCCTCTGCAAACCGGGGGATAAAACGTTCGGCGTGGTCGCGTTCAGCCTCTCGCAGCGGGACCTGATCGCGGACCTGCTGGAGGCGGAGCGGGCCCGTCATCCTGAGATCGACCCGCACTTTGCCGAAGATTTGCCCGAGCGCGTTTTCGTGAAGAATCTCGAGAACGTCCAGGGTGACGAACGCGATGTCATCTACTTCAGCATCGCGTACGCCAAGGACTCCGCCGGAAAGCTGCGTCTCCACTTCGGTCCCCTATCGGTCGCCGGTGGCGAGCGTCGGCTCAACGTCGCCGTCACCCGGGCCCGGGCCCAGTTGCATGTCTTCTCGACCCTCTCGCCCGAGGAGATCGATCTGAACCGCACCAGTTCCCAGGGCGCCCGATTGCTCAAGAGCTTCCTGGAAATGGTCAGAGCCGGGGACGGCGCGAAATCGTCGGCCGACGACGAGCCTAGATTCGCCAGCACCTTCGAGCGGGACGTGTTCGAGCGGCTCCGCGAGGCAGGTCTCGTCGTCCAGACGCGGGTGGGCAGGGGGGACTACCGTGTCGACTTGGCTGTGTCGCGCAAGAGCGAGCCGGGTGTGTATGCGATGGGCATCGAGTGCGACGGGCCGAGCTACCGGTCCGCGCGCACTGCGCGTGACCGGGATCGGCTCCGTCGTCAGGTCATGGAGGGCATGGGCTGGCGCTTGGCTCGCGTCTGGTCGCGCGATTGGTCGTACGATGCCCCCCGGCAGGTCGAGAGGCTGCTGGCAGAACTTGCGGCCTCGGAGAAGGGCCTGCCAGAATCCGTCGGACACGGAGTCCTGCCTCGACAGGCCGCCCCAACCCCGCCCGATGCCGCTTTGCCAGAGGTCGGTTTGCGGTCGACGGCGGCAACTCCCATCCACGAACCAAGCGAGCCCTACGTTCATGCTACCGTACCCTTTGCCACGATGGACCTCGACCTCACGGGACCGACGACCCGCCAGGACCTGCACGAGCGGGTCTGGACCGTAGCCCAGATCGAGTCCCCGGTGCACGTCCAGACGGTTGCGCGCAGGGTTCTCCCCGCTTTCGGCCACGACAAGCTCAAGCCCTCCGCACGAAGGCTGGTGGAGCGGGTCATCGAGGGGCTCGTCCGATCCGGCGACCTCCAACGACGCGGGGATTTCGTTTGGCGGAAGGATCACGAGCTGTTGACCTGGTCGCGTTTTCGGCGGCCGGTCAATGGTTCGGAGGTGAGAGATCTGGATGTCGTGGCACCCGAGGAGATTGCCGCGGCACTGGAGTGGGTCCTGAAGAATTCGGGCTCGATGGGCAGAGAAGACCTCCTGCGCGCGGCCATGCGCCTGTTCGGAATTTCCCGTTTGGGAAAGAACGTGCAGCTCTGCCTTGAGGGAGGGCTGGGGGTTCTAGAGCAACGGGGACTGGTGCGCTTGGACGGGGACAACGTGTTCTGGCTTGGGCCGTAATCGTGTCCGCCGGGTGCGAACCGGGACGGAATGAACGGATGAACAAGATTCCACCCAGCAACGGTTTTGGTCGTTGGTTTTGGGTCGCAGCCATGGTGGAAGCGATCGTTTTCGTGCTTTTGTGCCTGGTGCAGCGATCGGTGTTCCTGGAACTGGTTCAAACGCCGGACAGCACCGGGTATTGGCAGGTGGCGCACGTCATCGTCGAAGGGCGCGGCATTCCCATCGATGCCACGCGGACCGTGGGATACCCGCTGTGGCTCGCCTTCGGGCTGTGGATCGGCGGAAACGGGGCGGCGCCATACGTGGTGATCGGCCTGCAATTGATCCTGAACCTCGCGTTCTTGCGCCTCTTCTGGTCGTTCCAGGCCATCGTTGCACCGCAGACGTCAGTGAGAGTTCGCAGGGCGATCGCCGCGGCCTTCTTCCTGGCCGGTCTCGGCATGGCCATCCGCATCATGACGGACTTTTTGTCCGCCTTCCTGCTCGCCACGTTTCTTCATGCCTTCCTGCTCGGGGGTGGACGGGCTCGTCAGGCCCTGGGCAGCGCGGCCCTGGCTGCTGCGATCGTGACGCGACCGACCTTGAACTACGTGGTCGTGCTGCTGCCCCTGGCCTTCCTGGCGGCCCGCGAACTCGGCAGCACCCCATCCTGGCGCAGGGCCGTCATCGCCTGCGTGGCCGCTGCGATCGGTCTGGGCGCCAACTCGTGGCAGGACCTGCGGTCCGCGGACGAACGCTCCATGGACACCCGCACCTACAACGCCCGGGTGATCTGCGAGCAGCATCTGGACTGCGGCGTCAACGCCTCGAAGGACAGCCGGGCATCCTTCGAGGCCACCCTCGCGAACATGGCCAGCAGACCTTATGAGGAACTGACGCGGGGCGAGCGGCACACCCTCGCGCGGTCGCTGATGCTCAGCGAACTCGGACAAGACCCGATCGGGTTCGCGAGGTCATGGGCAACGACTTTCCTGAAGTACCTTCTCGTGCCTATCGAAGGTTTTGCCCAGACCGCTTTCGCCCTAACTGGCCAGGGTTCACGATATGTTTTGCTGGCCCGTCCGATTCTGTTCGCGGCCTGCATGCCGCTGTGGCTGCTGTGCCTTTGGCCACCGATGCGCAGCGGTCGAACGGCGTATCTCGTGATGGTTGCCGGTTTCACGCTCTACGTGATCGGACTGAGCGCCCTGGTGCCCTACGCGGGCGAGCGAATGCGCTTTCCGTTGCTTTTTATCCTGCTGCCGATCGCATCGATGAACCTGACCCGAGTCATGCGGGCCCGAACAGAACCTCCAGATAACGCGGGATGATGACGTCGGGCGCGAAGTCCCGCGCCCTGGCTTCCAGGACCTCCGACGCAAGCGGCGCATCCAGCGCCGAACGCATGGCCGCAGTTAGTGCGTCCACGTCCCCGCAGGGCACCAGTGGCCCGAACCGTCCCCCATCCAGGATCTCGCGGGGTCCGCTGGGACAGTCGGTGCTCACCGCAGGTCGTCCCAGGGCAAGGGCCTCGATCAGAACATTCGGAAGGCCTTCCAGCCGCGAACTCAGCACGACCAGGGAGGCGCGCGCCATGATGGCATGAGGATTGGCGACAAACCCGGGCAAATGCACCCGATCGACAAGGCCAAGCTCGTTGACCAGGGCCTCGATCGCCCCCCGCTCCTCGCCCTCGCCCAGGAGGATCAGATGGGCCGGTCGCTCGGTTTCCAGGTGTGCGAAGGCACGCACCAGGGTCGGCCAGTCCTTGACTGCGGTCAATCGTCCCACCCCAACCACGACCGGCGCTTCTCCGCTCTGCAGCCACGGGTGGTCCTGCGGGCATGCGCCCGCGGCCCGCACCCGGTCGATGTCCACATGGTTGTAGATGCGAACCACACGTTCCTGGGGCAGCCCGATTCGCGCCACCAAGTCCTCGGCCACCCCATCCGAGTTGGCAATGACCCGGTCGGCCAAGCGGTAGGCGCGACGTGCCACGATTACCAACAGCCGGGCCGTGATGGTACCAAGCCACCGGGGGGTCTCGGACAGGGTATCCCCCTGGCGCAGCACGACGCGCGTCTTGCCACCCGCCAACCGACCCGCCACCGCCGCGACCACGTTCGCATGATTGCAGGTGGACAGCAGCGCCTCCGGACGCACGCGCCGCAGATACCGAACCAGGGGCCACGCCGTGCGGCTCATCCGCACGGTCTTGAGGTCCACCAAGCGGACCCCCGGGGGCACGCGTTCGAGGTTCGGGCCAACGGCACGCCCCACCACCAGATCCACATCGAACCCGCGTGCCACGAACTCCCCCGCCAGACCGGTCATGGCCCGTTCGGCCCCCCCACCCCCGAGGTCGGGCAAGAACAAGGCAATGCGACGTGGATCTGCAGGCAACGCAGAATTCATGCGACCTCCACCGGGGACTTTCGCTCTGGCAAGAAGGCCGGCACAAGCCCGAACAGGAACCACGTCGCCTTTCCGTAGCTCGTATCGGCCGCCAGCGAGTGGGTCATCCACACCAGCAGCATGATCAGGCACAGGTTGCGTTCGTCGAACCCCATCCGGAACACGCCCCACAGCAGACTGGCGAGCAG
>CAYRIB010000030.1:0-21526 GCA_964424165.1 uncultured Myxococcales bacterium
TGTCGCACGGACTCGGACTACGTGGACATCGATCAGGACGGCTTGCCGGACGCGGCGATCGGACGGGTTCCCGCCCGGAACGAGACCGAGGCCTTGGCCTATCTGGACAAGGTTCAGACTCACGAGTCGACCTACACGGTCGGGGTGCACAATCGGCGCATCGGGGTCTATACCGGCCGGGCGAACTTCTCGCCGGCGGTCGATGCGATGCTCGAAGGCGCGGTCATGGAGGCGCTCAAGCGCGTGTCGCACCTGTTCGACATCACGGGCCTCTACAACAACGCGACGAGCGACTACTACTACACTCCCTTCGATGACAAGGTGGCCGATCTGTTCAACGAAGGCGCGTTCATGATGCTGTACATCGGGCATGGGACCACCGGGTGGACCGAGGGCCTGGAACCCGATCAACTCGATGACATCCACTGCTCGTTGCGTCTTCCGCTGATGTTCTTCTTCGCCTGCTACAACGGGAACTACACCGACGCCGAACCCTCGCTGGCCGAACAACTCATCTTCAAGGCCGACGGGACCATCACGGCGGTCGGGTCATCGGACGTTTCGCATCCTTACGGAAACGCCATCCTGGCCTACGAAACCCAGCGCGTGTTCCTTGACGAGCGCCTGCCCACGGTCGGCGAGGGATTCTTGGCGACTCGACGGGCCATGGTTGAGCGCACCGACGAGTTCCGCGACATGATCGACGGGGTGTCCACGGTCGAGGTTCCCAAGGCCGAGCAGGCGCAGGTTCGGCGCGAGCACGTGAATTTGTACAACCTGTTTGGGGACCCGGCTTGTCAGGTGCGCTATCCCCAGGGTCTTGCCACTCTGAACAAAACATCGGGCAGCGCGGCGGAACGCACGATCACCGTATCGGGCGAAACGTCAGGCCTGGCGTCGGGCAGTGCGCTCGTGACCCTCGAGGTGGAACGCGACCAGATCATCGGCGCACTCGCGCCGGTGGACCCGCAAAATCCTGACGAGGCCACGGTTCAGGCGAACTGGGCCAAGGCCAACAACAAGGTCGTGGTCGGGGCCACGGTCCCGGTGACGGCCGGTGCCTTCGAGGTCACGCTGGATTTCCCCGACGGACTGCCGGGCAACCGCGGCTTTGTCAAGGTCTACGCCTGGGAAGGGAACCAGGACCGCTTCGGGATGCTGGAAATCGCGCCGTGATGTTCTACGCGTTCAGTTCCACCGCCTTGTAGCACGTCAGGACCTTGAATTCGCGGGGGGACAATCCCATGCAGCGCCGATCGATCGGCTCGAACACCAACCGGACGATCCGCATGAAGTCCAGCCGATCGCGGATCAGGGCGTCGAACATCTCGCGCGTATAGGCAATCTTTTCGAACTCGACCCCGTAGCGCGCCAGCAGATGCTTGATGGCCACGTAGAAGGGGCGCGTGGTCGACAGGGCCTGGGGCTTGAGGTCCAGATTCAAGAAATCGGGCAACAACTCGAATTCCTTGTCCATCCCAAGGCCTTCGGCCACGGTCATGAGCGGTGCGAACTGGATCGAAAACTCCGGGTGGTCGAGGTGCGACGAGAACAGTGGCCACGCATCGAGTTCGCCGAACTCGGTGAGCACCGCGGTACCCCCCGGGCGCAGCATGCGATGGATGTTTTCGATGAATCGCATGGCCCCGGTGTTCACGAAGAACTCGGGTGGCGAATTGGGAAACCGCAGTTGGTAACGTGCCGCGAGTTCGCCGATTTCGGGCACCGTGGCCAGGGTGTCCTGGGATTCGGCCTCGGCCTGATAGACCCGGGTCACCGACAAATCGCTGATCACTTCGTTGCTGAGGATGAGGTCGAACTGGTTGGTGAGCGCCGAGAACTCCTCGGCGTTGCCGAACACGTGGTCGATCGTGACGAAATCCTTGACCGGGGACAGGGTGCGCTTCTGGGTTTCGATCAGGGCCGGGGATACGTCCAAGATGGTGTAGCGCAGTCCTTCGGGAACGGACCCGTTCTGGCCGGCCAACAGCGTCTTGAACTGATCAAGGAAGGCCTTGGCGAAGTAGCCGATGCCCGCGCCCACTTCGAGGATCGAACGCGTGGACGGGGTCAGGATCTTGCGTTCCCACAAGACATTGGCAAATCTCTGCCCGTAGGTTTCGCCGTCGAGCGCAGGATGGGGCTTGCGGAACAGGTGGGAGAGGGTGGTTTCGACCTCGTCGAACTGGCGCCCCGCATCCGAAACCGTGGCCTGATAGTACTCGAGCGGCGAGATCCGTCGGGCGGTTGCGAAGTCCTGGTTCATTCCCTGGGGCGGCGATGCCGGGTCGTACGGATCGAAGTGTGCCACGCTCTTGAGATAGGGCGGCAGGCTTTCTTCCTTGTTGTGGAACACCGAGAACGGGAAGCGTGCCACCTTGAGTGCCTGGACGTCCAGTGCAGTGAGTTGGTGTACCGTGGCCAGTGCCCGGGCCCGGGATGTTGCGATGCCTTCGGGGTCGGTGATGCCCACTTCCTTGCAGGCTTCGTCGCAAAGCTGGGACAGGCGCTTGTTGCCGTCGATGGCATCGAGCAAGGCGGCCTGGAAGGCATCGAGGGGGATCTGGGTACAATGACCGTCCCGATGGCCCGCGTAGATCGTCGTGACACCATCGTCGTCCGTGTATTGCAGCGACCAGCGCGCACGGTACACGAACGCGTTCAGCACGTCGTCCGATTCGTCGTGTCCGGGCGCAATCAGGCACGAGAACTCGCGAAAGATGCCCAGGAATTCATCGACCTGACCCGGCTCGAAGGTGTGGCCGAACCGTTCCCGGGCAGCACTCGCGAGCATCGGGGTTCGGAAGGCCTCCAAGAACGTGATCAGGTCCGGGCTGCAGCCCAGGATGTATCCGTACAGATTGTGGAAAATGAAGTGTTCCTGGTTGTTGTACAGATACGTCACGTGCCCGGAGCGAACGAGTTCGAGGTCGTCGGTCGAGGGCGTGGAAACAGGGGTGGATGACATGGCAACTCCTTGGCGATGAGCGGGCCGAGCCCGATAAGCCGATGACACCGGGCATGATTGTAGTCCGAGCGGGGGTGGGTTGTCATCCGGTTTGGCCGAAGCAGGCAAGGCTGCCCCGGGATCCCTTGATCCGCGGGGCAGTCTGTGGGGGGAGGAGGAGGATTCCGTGAAGATTGACAGGGCTCCGTGTGCCGAAGCGCTGATCCATCTCGTAGAGTTCAACACCTGCGGATTCCGATCTATTCCGGCTTGGTCGATTGCGGGTTGTTTGATGGACCATGGTCAGGTATAACCCCCCCGGTGCGAATGGGTGCACGTGACAGCGGGATGAGCATGGATGCGATGACGAGACATGCGGCGAAAGTGGCGCGGTTGGCCGAAGAGGTGCGGCGTGCGGCCGGGAGTGGGGGGCCTTTGCAGATCGTCAAGGGCGGAACCCCACATTTCGTTCCCTTGCCCGGGGACTCACGCTCCGAAGGGAGGATGGTCGATATTTCGGCCTTCAACGAAATCCTTCGGGTCGATCCCGAGGCGAACGTTTGTGTGGCCGAACCCGGAGTCACGTTCGCGGACCTGATCCGCGAGACGCTTCGGGTCAACCGGGTTCCGACCGTGGTGCCCGAACTCGAGGGGATCTCGCTGGGCGGGGCGATTGTCGGTTGCTCGGTCGAGGCGCTGTCGTACCTTTATGGCGGGTTCCATGACAGTTGTCTGGAGTACGAGTTGGTGACCGGTACGGGCGAGGTGGTCGTGTGCTCGCCCGCCGAGGAACCGCTGCTGTTTCACATGATGCACGGTTCGTACGGCACCCTGGCGATCCTGACGCGAATCACCTTCCGACTGGTGCCTGCGGCCCCGTTCGTGAAGATGACGTATCACAAAGTCTCGGATGCGAAGACCTTTCACGACGAACTGCTGACGCTGTGCCATTCGGGGCGCAACCTGCTGATCGATGCGATCGTGCACGACCCGGACACCTACGTGCTGTGCCTCGGGGAGTTCACGGATCGAGCGCCCTATACCTCGAACTATCGGCTCGACGAGATCTTCTACAAAAGCACCCTGGCCCGCGCCGAGGACTATCTCAGCACGCAGGACTACGCGTTCCGTTACGACACCGAGTGCCACTGGCTGAGCCGCACCGTGCCTCCGCTCGAATGGAAGCCGGTACGGCGCCTGATCGGTCGACAGTTCCTGGGATCGAACAACCTCATCCGTTGGACCAAGCGACTGGAACCCTTCCTGGGCATGAAGAAGCGTCCTGACGTGGTATGCGACGTGTTCATCCCGTCGGCGCGACTGGTCGAGTTCCTGGACTGGTACCGGACCGAGTTCCGGTTCTTCCCTCTGTGGGTGGTGCCCTACCTGATGCCCCAGATGTATCCGTGGGTGTCCGAGGCACACGCGGCCCGCATGATGGCAGGAATGGAAGACGGGTTGCTGATCGACTGTGCCATCTATGGAAAGCCGAACAGCGAGCCGGATCGGGACTGGTCCGAGGTGCTCGAACGGAAGGTGTACGAACTCGGGGGGGTCAAGACCCTCATCGGACGCAATCACTACACCGAGGAACGCTTCTGGGACATCTACAATCGCCCGAACTATGAGGCGGCCAAGAATCGCCTGGACCCGCACGGGGCCTTTCCCGGCCTCCTCGAACGCCTGCACCGGGTCGAGTAGACCCGGTTGACACGCGGTCGTGTCCGCCCCAGAATCAGGTCGAACATGGAGGCTGCAATGGAGTGGTGGATCTGGATTGTTGTCGGTTTTGCCCTGCTGGTGTTCGAACTCGTCACCCCGGGCATCTTCTTCCTCTTCTTCGGGGCCTCGGCCCTGGTGGTGGGATTGCTCGATGTCGCGGGGTTGGATCTGCCGCTCGGGATGGAACTGCTGACCTTCAGCGTGTTGGCCGTGGTATTGCTGCTGGTGTTTCGCGGACCGATCCTTCGGCGGCTCAAGGCCCGACCCGGCGAGGGACACCGCGTAGACCGCATCGAGGACGAGATCGCGACCACACAGGGGGCGATCGCGGTCGGGGCCGTGGGCAGGGCGGAACTGCGCGGTACGACGTGGAACGCGCGCAACGTGGGGGAACAAGACCTGGCAACGGACGTCCGTTGCCGGGTGGTGAAGATCGATGGCCTGATGCTGGACATCCGCGAAGACCGTGCGGATGGGTCCGGGGGGGCCGCATCCTAGGGATTCTTTCGGGTACTTGTAACTTTTCACCCAAGGAGGCATCGCATGACCGGTAGTCTGATCGTGTTCGCGGTCCTGGCCATCATCATCCTGATCGTCATCGCGAAGACCGCGGTGGTGGTCCCTCAGCAGCACGCCTACGTGGTCGAGCGGCTGGGAAAGTACCATGCCACGCTCGAAGCGGGCTTTCACATTCTGCTGCCGTTCGTGGACGTGATCCGATACAAGCACGTGCTCAAGGAAATGGCCATGGATATCCCGGAACAGATCTGCATCACGCGCGACAACGTGCAGGTCGGGGTCGATGGGGTGCTGTATCTCAAGGTGATGAATCCGGAACGGGCGTCCTACGGGGTGGCCGACTATCGCTACGCCCTGGTCCAGTTGGCGCAGACCACGCTGCGTAGCGAGGTGGGCAAGATCGAGTTGGATCGGTCGTTCGAGGAACGCACGTACATCAACACGCAGGTGGTCAGCGAACTCGACAAGGCCTCCGAGCCCTGGGGCGCCAAGGTGCTGCGCTACGAAATCAAGAACATCACGCCACCCCAGGACATCCTGGCCGCGATGGAAAAGCAGATGCGCGCGGAACGCGAGAAGCGGGCCAAGATCCTGACGTCCGAAGGCGAGCGTGATGCGGCGGTCAACGTGGCTGAAGGCTTCAAGCAAAAGGTCATCAAGGAATCCGAGGCCGTTCGTCAGCAGCAGATCAACGAAGCCGAGGGACAGGCCTCGGCCATCCTGGCGGTGGCCACGGCCACGGCCGAGGGAATCAAGAAGGTGGCCGAGACGGTGCAGGCCCCTGGTGGGATGCAGGCCATGCAACTTCGCGTGGCCGAACAATATCTCACCAAGTTCGGGGAACTGGCCAACGCGAGCAACAACACGCTGATCGTTCCCACGAACGTCGCGGACGTGGCTTCGATGGTCACCATGGCCACGAACTTCATCAAGACCGCTCCGAATCTGCAGAAGTAGATCTGGTCTTCGAACGAGTGATCGGGGGGGCATCATGCCCAGAACCGGTCAGGGCAGCCAGAAGTCCCGGATGACCGCCATGTGCTGCATGTACGGGGCCGCGGAATCGCCCTCTTCGACGGGCGTCACGTCCGACAAGGGCACGAAGATGCGGCTGTCGAACACGAGGCCGTCGTCGAACATCTGTTCCCCGATCACCACGGGAATGGACTGTGCGTCGAGGTCCGCATCCGCCAGCACCCAGTCGTAGGGGTGATTGCGCAGGGAATTGGTGTTGTCGTTCGGGGGTTCGGCCCCGTCATCGGGGAAGGGCCCGTCGATCATGAGGTAGTCGCCGAGGGTCAGGATGCAGGCCTCGTCACGTGCGTAGGTGTTGAAGTCCCCGCCCACGACCACGTAGTCGTTTTCGGGCAGGGCCGCCAGGTAGCCGGACGGTGGCTTTTGCGAAGGGTCGAACAACTGCTGTCCCTCGTGCACCCGCCGAGCCTCTTCGGTGGCGCCGCTGCCGGCCTTGAAGTGGATGCTGACGGCCCACAGGTCGCGAGCGCCCGGTACGTCAATGCGGGCCCAGTCGAATTCCCGGTCGGACAGTTCGAGGTCATCCCAGGTTCCGGCCTCGAGGATGGGATAGCGGCTCAGCACGCCATTGGGCAGGCCGCCCGGTCCCCGGTAGTAGGTGTACGTGTGCACCGAACCGAACGCTAGTTCCATGAAGGCGGCAAGGTCTTCGGTGGTGTTCGACCCGTAGCGGAACTCGTTGATCAATACGATATCCGGGACGAGCCCGCGGATGATCCGCAGTCCGTGACCGGCGTCGTAGTCGTGGCTCGATGTCGATGTGAGGTTGGCGGCCATGACCCGCAGGCGCACGTCACCGCCCAGGAAGTCCGGGCCTTCGTCGGTCGCTTCGGGGGGAAGGTCGTCGCTGACCGCATCTGCGAACGCTTCGTCGAGGCCGTCGGGGACCACCTCTTCGACCTCGGGCGTCGTGTCATCGGGGGGCAGGGCATCGTCTATCGTGTCATCCCAGGCTTCGGTGGTATCGGCGAACGGCAGGTCGGCTGGTACGAGGTCTTCGACGTCGGTGGTCGCGTCTGCCGTGTCCTCGTCCGGGAGGTCCTGCCAGGCCTCGGTGGGCAGATCCGCGATCACCTCGGGCAGGACATCGGTCAATGGCAGGTCCGGCGCAGCATCCGCCAGGATGTCGGGCGGATCGGGCATCCGCACATCGGTCTGGCCGACCCAGGCCGCCCCCGGGAAAGGATGCACGTCCCCGATCGAGCGGGTGGTATCGTTGCCGCAGGCGGCCCACAGCAGGGTTACGGCCACACAGGGCAAGAAAGTCGTCGCTCGGGTCGTCGCGTGCTTGGCCATGGATACCTCGCATGAATGGCTCCTCAAGGGTATCGCTTTTCGGGCCGGACACAAGCCTTTCCAGAGGAAGATCGACAAGCATCCCCCGCTCGTGATAACTTCCTCAGCCGTCCGAAGGAGGTCGATTGCGAACATGGACGAACTGATTCGCGAGGCGCTCGGCGAGATCGCTGCGTGTCCGACCGTGGCGGCACTCAAGGAGGTCGAGGTTCGCTGGCTTGGGAAGAAGGGCCGCATCACCTCGATGCTCAAGGGGCTCGGAGAACTGAGTCCCGATGCCCGCAAAGAGCGTGGACGGACCCTCAACGAACTCAAGCGAGTTATCGAGGAAGCGGTTGCCTCGGCACAGGGGCGGGTCGCTCGGGCCGAGCACGAAGCCCTGGCTGCGGCCGACTGGATGGACGTGACCTTGCCGGGGCTTCCAGTCGCCGCAGGGCGTCTGCATCCCCTGACCCTCGTGACCGAACAGGTGGTGGACGTGTTCGAGCGCATGGGCTTCCACGTGCTCGACTACCCCGAGGTCGAATCCGAATTCTTCAACTTCGAGGGCCTCAACATCCCTGCGGACCATCCGGCGCGGGACATGCAGGACACCTTCTACCTGACGAACGGGCATCTGATGCGGACGCACACCTCGCCTGGCCAGGTTCGTGCGATGCAGGACTTGGAGCCCCCGTTTCGCTGCATCTTCCCCGGCCGCGTGTATCGTTTCGAGGCCACGGATGCTTCGCACGAGCACACGTTTCACCAGGTCGAGGGCCTGATGATCGATCGCCACCTGTCGGTGGCAAACCTCCTGGCGTCGATGAGCACGCTGCTCGAGGGGGTCTTCGGACGCAAGGTCACGGTTCGTTTGCGGCCCGGGTACTTCCCGTTCGTGGAACCGGGCTTCGAGCTCGATATTCGTTGCATGGTGTGCGGGGGCGACGGCTGCCCGGTGTGCAAGCGCAGCGGTTGGGTCGAGTTGCTGCCGTGCGGCCTGGTCCACCCCAACGTGCTGCGGGCCGGGGGGTTGGACCCGAACGAGTGGCAGGGCTGGGCCTTCGGACTCGGACTGTCGCGACTCGTGATGATGCGATACCAGATCGACGACATCCGCTGGCTGATGTCCGGGGATCTGCGGTTCATCCGGCAATTTTGAGGGCTCTTTGCGGGCAGGTGTCGGACCATGAAGTTTTCGTGGAACTGGTTGAGCGAGTTCGTGGACCTCGATGGAGTGGACCCGGCGCAACTGGCCGATCGCTTTACCCTGGCCATCGCGGAACTCGAAGGGGTCGAGACGATCGGTGAGGGCCTTCGCGATATCCTGGTCGGTCGGATCGAACGCGTGCAACCCCATCCCGATGCCGACAAGTTGCAAATCGTCGAAGTGACGGTTCGGGGACGCCTCGTGCGGGGCGTGTCGGGCGCACCGAATCTGGTGGTGGGGGGCTTCGTGCCCGTGGCTCTGCCAGGGACGACGTTGCCTGGCGGTCGCGTGGTCGAAGTGGTTTCGTTGCGTGGGGTGCAGAGCGAACTCGTGCTGCTTTCCGAGCGCGAACTCGGCTTGTCCGACGACCACTCGGGCGTGATGCTGCTCGACGCGCCCCCGCAGCACAGCGATCGTTTCTCGGATGGCGTGTCGGTCGAGGACACGCTGTTCGAGGTGGATAACAAATCGATCACGCACCGACCGGATCTGTGGGGGCACTGGGGCATGGCTCGCGAGATCGCGGCCCTGGTGGGGCGGCCCATGAAGCCGGTCGTGGCGGAACATCCCTCGGGCGGCGCGGATCGTCTCGACGTGTCGGTCGAGGACCCGGTCGACTGTCCTCGTTACATGGCCATGTGTCTGGAGAACCTGACGGTCCGGCCGTCGCCGTTCTGGCTGCGGCATCGCCTGACCTCGGTCGGGGTGCGTCCGATCTCGAACGTGGTCGATGCCACGAACGCGGTGATGCTGGCCACCGGGAATCCGCTGCACGCATTCGACCGCCGCCAGGTCCGCGGCGATCTGATCCGGGTGCGTCGGGCCGTGGTCGGCGAGCAGATGACCACGCTCGACGGCACGCCTCACGCGCTTTCCGGGGATGACCTGCTGATCACCGACGCGCAGGGCCCGATCGCGCTTGCGGGGGTCATGGGCGGGTTGCACAGCCAGATCGAGCCGGATACCACGCGGGTGGTCCTCGAGGCCGCGACGTTTCATCCGGGACTCATCCGCCGGACCTCGGTGCGACACGGCCTTCGCACCGACGCATCCGCGCGGTTCGAGAAGAGCCTGGACCCGACCCTGCCCCAGTTCGCCATGGCCATGTTCACACGGCTGATGATGCAACTCGATCCAGGCGCGCGTCCGTCATCGCCGGTGTTCGACGTGGACCACCACAGCACCACGCGACTGCAGATCCGGGTGTCGCCCGACGACATCGCACGTCGGCTTGGAACGCCCGTTCCTGCGCAGCGCACGCGTGCCATCCTCGAAAGCCTGGATTTCGGGGTGTCCGAAGAGGGCGGGGATTTCGTGGTCACGGTCCCGACGTTCCGGGCGACTCGTGACATTGGGATCCGCGAGGACCTCGTCGAGGAGATCGGTCGGATCATCGGATACGACAACATCCCGCCACAGCCCGTGATGGCGCCGGTGACCCTGGTAGGCCGGCAGCCGCGGCGGCATCTGGTGACGCGCGTCAAGGAAATCCTTGCGCACGAATGCGGCCTCGACGAAGTATGCACGTATTCGTTCGACAGCCGGGCCGTGTTGGGTCGCCTGGGCTACGAGCCCGACACGCCTCTGACACTGAAGAACTCGTTGTCGTCGGACATGGTCAGCTTGCGCACGGATCTGATGCCGAGTTTGCTGGCCGCGCTCGAGCGCAACGCCACGCGCCTGAACGAATTCGGGTTCTTCGAGGTGGCTCGCGTGTTTTTCGACCGCCAGGATGCGACCGGCACCATGGTGCAACCGAACCATGTGGGCATGGTGCTCTACGATCGAAACGCACGCGACGACGCATCGGCCTTGATGCTGTTTCGACGTGCCAAGGGAATCGTGGCGCATCTGTTCGACCGTTTGGACGTCACCGGAGGGGACCTCGTTTCGCCCTGTACCACCGAACGTCCGTGGGTTCATCCGGCGCGGCAGATCGCGATCCGGGTCGGCGAACGGACCCTTGGATACCTGTGCGGGCTGCATCCGGCCACCATGGGCGCACTGGATTGCCTGGGCAGTGCGGTGGTGGCCGAGTTCGATGTCGAGACCCTGCTCGAACTGCCGGTTCGGCCACGCCGGTTCACCGACATCCCGAAGGTCCCGGCCATCATGGTCGACATCACGGTGCACGTGGCCCGACGGGTCGCTGCCGGCGATGTGCAACGGTTGGTTGGTGAACACGCGGGCGAACATCTGGTCGAGGTCGCGTTCGTGGCCGACTATGTCGGCGCGTCGGTGCCCGAGGGATGCAAGGCGCTCACGTTCCGCCTGACCTACCGGGCTGCGGACCGCTCCCTGTCCCAGAACGAAGTGGATGCCGAGGCCGTCCGGACTCGCCTGCAGGAGGCTGTGCGTCACCTGGAGGCCTGAGAATGCCGTGGCGGGCCCCGGAAATCCTGTTGGTCAGCAAGCCTCTGAGCCCGCCTTGGGATGATTCGGGCAAGTTGCTGCCATTCTTGCTGTCCCAGCAACTTTGTTCGGTGCGCCCTTTGGTCCTGGTGCCACGGGGAGCGCCCCTGGTGTGGCACGGTGGGCGAAGCGAGGAAGTGTACGGGCGGGCATCGTCGTTCCGGGTGCCGAGTTTGGACAAGGTCTGCCTGCTGTGGTGGTTGATGGCGCATCAACCGCCCCATCTGGTGCATTTCTTTTTTTCGCCCAACCCGATGACCACGACCATGGGACGCCTCTTTCGGAAGGTCCACCCGAGATCGTGCGTGCTGCAGACCGTGATGAGTTTGCCCAAGGGGACGTTGGCGCAGGCCGGCGGCCTGTTTGGCGACGTGATCGTGGTCTGGTCCGAGCACGCGCGGCGCCTGGTCGAGCAGCATCTGGACGCGGGCGCAGGACGGCTTCGCAAGGACTCCGATCGTGCCGTGACCTTTCCACGGGTCGTGCACATCCCCCCCGGGATCGTGCCGCTCGAGCCCATGACCCGCGATGAGCGGCGCACGGCCCGCGCCTCGATGGGCCTGCCACCGGACACGCCGATCATCCTGTTTGCCGGGGACCTCGAATTCTCGCGCGCGGCCGAGGTGCTGGCAGGTGCGGCCCTGCAGGTGCTCGAACAGATGTCCGCGGTCTTCGTGTTCGCCTGCCGGGCCAAGACCCCGGCCGCGGCAGTGGCCTCGCAGACCCTGCAGGCGCGGCTGGCAGGACCGATCGCAAGCGGCCACGTGCGCTTCCCGGCCACGGTCCCGGTGTTTTCCGAGTTGTTGCGTTGCGTGGACGTGCAGGTGCTGCCCGCGGACACGACCTACGCCAAGACCGATCTGCCTCTGGTGCTGCTCGAAGGGATGTCGGCGGGCGTGCCCGCAGTCGTGGGCGTGGGAACGGCCATGGATGAACTGGTGTCTCGTGGTGCGGCCACCGGGGTGGACCCCGCATCCGAGACGGCCTTGGCCGAGGTCCTGGCGCACCTGGGCCGAAATCCGGAGGCCCGGATGGCGGCGGGCGACGCGGCGCGAACCCTGGTGATGCAGCGCCACACGGCCACGCACATGGCAATGCAGCACGACCGCCTCTACCGGGAGTTGAGCGATGCCTGAGCACATGGACAACCGGGCCTACTACGATGCCATGTCCCGGACGTACGAGCGCGGGCGGCACGACGGGTACCACGCATTCCTCGACGATTCCGAGGTGGCGTGCGTGGCGGATCGGATTGCGGGCGCCGAGGTCCTCGAAGTCGGCTGTGGCACGGGACTCATCCTGCAGCGGATGGCGCCCGTTGCGCGGCGGGTCGCTGGCATCGATTTGTCCCCGGGGATGCTCGAAATGGCGGCCTCGCGGGGATTCGACGTACAGGTGGCTGCGGCCTCGGCCCTGCCGTTTGCGGATGGCACGTTCGACGGGGTGGTCTGCTTCAAGGTGCTTCCGCACATTGAGGCCGTGGGTTCGGCCATCGCGGAAATGGTTCGGGTGGTCAGGCCCGGGGGTTGGCTGGCCCTCGAATTCTACAATCCCAGGAGTTTCCGCGGACTGATCAAGCGTCTGAAGCGGCCGACCCCGATTGGCGGGGACGTGGCGGACACGGACGTCTACACGCGGTTGGACACCCTGTCGCAGGCCGTTTCGTATCTGCCCGCGGGTGTGCGGGTGGTGCAAACGCACGGCATCCGCATCGCCATCGTGAGTGCGCGGTGGATGCGCATTCCCGTGGTCGGGCGGCTGCTCGGCAGGCTCGACCGGGCATTGTCACACACCTGGCTCAAGCATCTGGCAGGGTTCATCGTGATCGTTGCCGAAAAGTCTCAGGTCTTGACCCCGCCCGCGGTGAGCCCGCCGACGAGATAGCGCTGCAGGGCAAAGAACAGGGCCACGACCGGCGCGGATACGATCAGGGATGCAGCGGCGAAGAGCCCCCATTGCACCGTGTGTTCGCCCACGTAGTTGCGGATCGTGACCGGCAGGGTGAAGGCCGTCTCTTTCGACAGGAACGTGTACGCCAGAACGAACTCGTTCCACGCGGACATGAACGAGAACAGGGCCGTGATGGCGATCGCGGGCACGGACAGAGGCATCACAATGCGCCAGAACGTGTAGACCGGGGACGCCCCATCCATCAGGGCGGCCTCCTCGAGTTCCTTGGGAATCGTGTCGAAGTATCCCTTGAGCATCCATACCGAGAACGGAATGGACGTGGTCGAGTAAACGAGGATGAGGCCGAGCATCGTATCGAGCAGGTGCAGCTTTTCCATGATGATGTAAAGCGGGATCATCATCATGATGCCGGGGAACATCTGGCTGACCAGGAACATGAACAGCCCGGCGCGGCGACCCGGAAAGCGGAACCGGGAAAAGGTGTAGGCCGCGGTGCACGCCACGCTGATGGCGAACAGGGTGGTCAGGATGGACACGGCCAGGGAATTGAGGAGCTGGCGCCCGAACAGCCAGGTACCCTGGGCATCGTGACTGCCCACGACCGCCTGGTAGTTGAGGCCCGACAGTTGATCGGGGATCGGGGACAACTGCGCCCCTTGGAACGACTGCGCATCCGTGAGCGACATCTTGATCACCCACAAGATCGGCAGGATTGTCACGAAGCACACGACCACCAGGGCCATGTTGCGCCCGATGCGTCCGACGAGGGTCCGATGATCATTCATATACGCTCTCCGCGGCCCGCGTCATCCGGTTGGTCAGGGCCGTGTAGGCGGCCAGAATCACGAAGATGATCAGGGAATACGCCGCCGCAATCCCGTAGTTCTTGAGCACGCGGAAGGCGCGGTATGCCTCGGTGATCAGGATGTTGGTCTGATTGTCCGGCGCGCCGCCCGACACCAGATACACGACGTTGAACATGTTGAACGTCCAGATGGTGCCCAGGATGATCGCGGGGAACAGGGCGGGCTTGAGCAGTGGCAGGGTCACGTGCCAGAAGCGCTTCCAACGGCCGGCACCGTCCATCTCGGCAGCCTCGTAAAGGTCCGCGGGAATGCTTTGCAGCGCCCCCAAACTGACGATCATCATGAACGGGAACCCGAGCCAGGTATTGGTCACCAGGTTCGCCGTGAAATTGGTCAGGAAGGACCGGCCCAGCCAGTCGATCGGTGCGACTCCCAGCAGCGCCAGGAATGCGTTGGCCGGTCCGAGCTCGGTGTTGAATATCCACTTCCAGATCAGGGCCGTGATGTAGTTCGGGACGGCCCAGGGGATGATCAGCAGCACGCGGTACACGGCGCGCCCCTTCATCTTGGCATCCGACAGAACGATGGCCAGAACGAGGCCGATCGCCACGTGCAGAAAGACGTTGAGCACGGTCCATGCCACGGTCACGCCCAGGGTGAAATAGAAGTTGGTGTCCGACGTTTCGTCGGGAAACAGGATATCCGCAAAGTTGGCCAGTCCCACGAACGAGCCCGAGTTGTCCAGAAAGGCCAGGTACACGCCCATGAAGAAGGGGACAAAGATCAGCAAGACCATGCCGATCATGGCCGGGGCGATCGCCGCGTACAGAAAGGGCTTGTCCCGCAGACCGTAGAACAGCCGGGATGCCGGGGAGGCCAGTCCGGTGCCGATGGCGGCCGCGGCCAGGGCTACGAAGACCGTGAACCCCGCGCCCAGAGCGATCATTCCCGATGCCGCGTGGGTCAGGATCAGGGCGCCAGCCGCCCCGGCCACGGTGGCAATCGCCGCCGTGGCCCACCATCCGGCGCGGCCCGACCATCGCCGGGCAGCGAGGAACTGCGCCACCCCGGCCAACGCGATCACCAGCAGCAGCCAGGGAACGGGTGAGGCGAACTGCACAGACTCGATGCGCAGCATCACCCCCGCGGTCCGGGCTCCAGCCTGAACCCCGCACACCAGCAGGGCCTCGGTCTCGTACGTGGTACACACGCCCGCATCGCCGGCCTCGCGAATACGGCCGGTCGATTCCTTGATCCGGGCCGTGGTTGCTTCGTCGATGGGGACCTTCTGTCCGGCGCTGTCTCGCACCACCTGCTCGGAGCCCTTGGCAATTCCGTATTCGTCGGTGCCGGCATCGGCCAAAGTGAATGCGTAGGCCAGTTCCGCAACCTTCGCGGGCATGGCGCCGCCTCCGATCTGACGGGCCAGGTCGAGCCCGGTTCGCGTCAGGGCCGAGGCACTTTCGTGGGCCACTTCCATGCGGGCGAAGAAGTAGGCTGGGGCCAGGATGACCGGTAACACGGCCATGAGGGCCAAGGCCCGGTCCAAGGGGCGCACAGGGCTGGTCGGCGTACGGCTCACCGCTTCATCTTCCCCAGGTCGGAGGTGATCTTCTTCTGGGCCTCGTCGAGCGCGGTCGCGGGATCGGCATCGCCGAACACGACCTTGTTGATGGCCATGTCCATCGTGGCCCACACGGCCTGCATCTCGGGGCGCGACGGCATCAGGACCGATTTTTCCGCCTGCTCGCGGAACAAGGTCACGACCCGGTCAGCCTTGACCTCGGGACGGTCGTATACCGCAAGATTCGCCACGGTCTGCCGGCCGGTCTGAAGGCGCACGAACGCGGCATCGTCGCTCGTGAGGGCGACCATCACCTCGATCGCGGCCTCCTTCTGCTTCGAGAAGGCGCTCA
The DNA here is from genome assembly GCA_964424165.1 of uncultured Myxococcales bacterium. Lineage (GTDB taxonomy): Bacteria > Myxococcota_A > UBA9042 > DTJE01 > DTJE01 > CAYRIB01. The sequence continues at coordinate 15,754 of CAYRIB010000030.1, forward strand.
GGAAGATGGCCTCGGAACCCAGGAAGGGCAGGGCAGGCTGATTGTTGGCCAGCGTGGGCAGCGGGGCCACCTCGAACCGCAGGCCGGGCTTCAGTTCGCCCAGGAACCACGGTCCATTGATCGCCATTGCGGCCTTGTTGTCATTGAACAGGGACGTGAGCATCGCGGAATTGGCACGGGGCACCCCGGTCTTGCGCACCAGACTGCGGATGAATGCCAGACCGTCTGCCATGGCACGGGTGGCCACGGTGGGCGCACCGTTGTCATCGAGCACCCGCCCACCGTATCCGTGCAAAAACGGCGCATTGTTGTACAGCAGCGATGCCTCGTACACCAGACCGTACTGGTCCTTGCCCGGGTCGGTGAGGGCCGCGGCCGTCTTGATCAGTTCGTCGGCGGTCGAGGGCGCGACCTTGACGAGGTCCGGGTTGAAAAACAGCGCCAGACTCTTGAAGGCGAGCGGCAGGCCGTAAAGACTCTGCTTGTACACCAGTGCCTTGACGGTCTGGGGCAGGAAGCGCTTGAGCACCTCGCCGGGAATCTTGTCGCTGAGGGGTTCGAGTAGCCGGTTGGTGTCCACCCACTCGCCGATCATGTTGTGGGCGAAGATGAACAGGTCCGGGCCCTGGCCCCGGGGCGTTGCGATCGTGACCTTGTCGACGAAGGCGTCATACGGCACGTTGAGCAGGCGCACCTGGATGTTCTCGTGGTCCTGATTGAACTTCTGGACCAGGGTTTCGAGGGCGACCTTTTCGCCCTCGCGGTATGAATGCCACAGCACGACCTCGATTGGGGGTGCCTTTTGCACCGCCTCGGCAGGTTTGGTGATCGGCGCTAAAGACGGGGCTTCGCCCTTGCAGGCGATAACCCACAAGGCGAACAGAACAGGAACCAGGATTCGTGACCAAAGCAACGGCATGTCGGGCCTCCTCGTCAGGCGTCCGTTTTCGCCAGCAGCACGTTGTTTCCAACGGCATCGAATACGTGCAAACGCTCGGGCCTGACCCCGAACGCGAGGGTGTCGCCCTCGTGCACCGCTTCGTCGACCGGCACCTGGATCGTCAGTGTGCCGTCCGGGGTGGCCACGTAGGCGAACTTCTCGGTTCCCAGGTTCTCGATGACCTCGATGGTCCCCACCAATGTGTTTTCATCCGAACCCGCGGCCCGCACGGCCAGTGCGTTCGGACGGATGCCCACCGACACCTCGGCCGTGCCCAGACTCGCGAGCGCGGCCTGCTGACGCTCGCCCGGGCGAATCAGCATGGTCGCGGTCCGGACGAAATGGATCCCGTTTTTGCTTTCGACGCGGCCGCTCAGGAAATTCATCTGCGGTGAACCGATGAATCCCCCGACGAAGCGGTTGGCCGGGGTATCGAAGACCTCCTGGGGAGTGCCGACCTGACGTACGAGCCCGGCCTCCATGATGGCAATCCGGTCGGCCAGGGTCATGGCCTCGGTCTGGTCGTGCGTAACGTAGATGGTGGTCGTGTGGTAGCGACGCTGCAGCATCTTGAGTTCCACGCGCATGGTCACGCGGAATCGGGCGTCGAGATTCGACAGCGGTTCGTCGAACAGGAACACCGCGGGATTGCGCACGATGGCGCGTCCCATGGCCACGCGTTGGCGTTGGCCACCCGACAGGGCCTTGGGCTTCTTGGCCAGTTCGGTGTCGATCCCGAGCGTCTTGGCCGCCGCGCGGACCCGTTCGTCGATCTGGGACTCGGGCATGCCACGCAGGCGCAGTCCAAAGGCGATGTTTTCGTAGACGGTCATGTGCGGGTACAGGGCATAGCTCTGGAAGACCATGGCAATGTCGCGGTCCTTGGGGTGCACGTGGTTGACCAGACGGTTTCCGATGCGCATTTCCCCGCGGGTGATCTCTTCGAGGCCCGCGACCATGCGAAGCGTGGTGGTCTTGCCGCAACCCGAAGGCCCGACGAGCACCATCAGTTCCCCGTCGCGGATGTCGAGATCAACGTCGCGCACGACCAGTTTTTCGCCGTATGCCTTGCAAACCCCAGCGAGCGTCACCGCAGCCATGACCGATCCTGTTCGTACCCGGGCGCATTATAACCCGACCGTTGCGTGTGGCCAGTGTGCAGATCGCAGGATTTTTCGGGTTGAACCTTAAAACACGACCCAGGCGCCCTCGCACAGCGGCGGGTCTTGTGTGATACGTTCCAGCACCAGGAAGCCACCGCCTTCCCCTTTGACCACCAAGGTCCCACCCGGTTGGTCGCCGGGGCAGACCAATGCCGCCAGCGTTCCAGCGATCGGCGGGGTTGGCAGGCCCGACAGAGGCAGTCTAAGCGTGACCTCGCGCCCGCGGCTCATGTGTACCGCATGACGGGGCACCGGGGGGGCGATGGTGGGTGCGATGGCAGGGCGTGCGCCGGGTGCGAACCAGAAGGGCAGGGCCGCGAGTCTCTTGGCCTTGGCGTCATAGTCCCGCAAGAGCGCGACCTGCGATGCGCCCTCGGGCAGGATCGCATCGAGCACCGAAGGATGCCACCCGCACGGCGAGCAGCCCCCGATCGAGCACGGCGACTTGCCGAACCCGTCTTCCCAGACGTTGCACAGACCCACGCCCGGGGTGATTGAACGCACGTAGGGGTCCTCGCGCTCGGGCGACGCGCCCTGCTCGATCCGATCGACGTAACCGGCGAATCCGGCCCCGGGCCCGAGCGCCGTGACCACCACCAGATAGCCGCGTGGTTGCAGCGGCAAGCAACGTTGTGGGACGTGGGCGCGTATCCGACTGCCCACGATTTGGGCCCCACGGGCGAAACACACGTCATGGGCCAGCGCCGGTGCGGCCCGCCGGTAGTGGGTTTCGAGGGGCTCGGGAAGGGCCGACAGTACGATCGCGCGATCCCACCCAAGTCCGGGTTCCACGGCCACGCGTCGTCCGGGCAGGAGTTCGCGATGTCCGGCGTCGGGCAAACCTTGGGTTAGGTAGATATCGACCACGGGCAAAAACGCAGGGATTCCCGGGGAATCCTGACGGGGACGGATGGTCACGATCTTCGGGGGCGCGGCGAACCGGGCCTCCACGTCGAACCCGTCATTTGAACGCGCGATCCGGACCGAAAGCAGGTCGAAGGCCTTGCGCTCGAAACCCTCCACGGCCGGAAAAACGTAGGTTCCAGGGCCATATCCGTCGCCCTCGGGGTCGGACAGATTCACCGGTTCGGTCAGGGGATCGCCCGTTGCCGACCGGGAAGCCGCAGCCCCCACCAGCAGGGTCAGCAGGAAGCGGGTGAGCGTGCTGCGCCCAGGACATGGATGCACTTGGGCCTCCTTTGCGCGGCTAGGATTCGGACGCATCCGCGGTCACGAGGGTCGGGGTACAGTCCGCTTCGCAGCCGTCACCGTCGGTAAGATTGCCGTCGTCGCACTCTTCCCAATTCTGAACGACCTTGTCGCCGCACGAGTTGATGCCGCACGCGTCGTTCACCAAGCCGGGGCTGCCGTAGTCACCGCCGCCGAACGTGGCGAACGCATTGCACCAGTTGGCGGGGTCGTCGTTCTTGTCCGCGTCGAGCGCGTACAGATCCAGCAGCATGGCCCGGCCTTCCTTCTTGGGCCAGCCCGCGGTCATGTCGTACACCACGGCATCGATCACCGTACCCTGGCAGTCCAGCACGAGGTCGTCGGCTTCGTTGGTCAGCGTGACCTTGTCGAACACATAGTCCGGCGCAATGCCGCCGTTCTCGTTCGAGTTCGACGAACGGGCGAACAGCAGCGTGCTGTTGCCTGCGACCCGCAACGGGGTTCCGGCCGGGATGGCATGCACCGAAGTCTGGCTGATGATCGACCACCCTGCCAGGTCGATGGTCACGTCCGTCACATTGGTCACTTCGAAGTATTCGCCGTTGGCGTCGGAAGCGACCTTCGGGTTGGGCATGATCTCGCTGATGAGAATCGAGCCGTAGGCCGGGCAGGTGATGGTGACTTCAGGCGGCAGGTCCGCGGTGGGCAAATCCGTCGCCACATCCGCGGACACGTCCGGCGCCACGTCCGAGGTCGTGTCGAAAGGGGATGCGGTGTCCGGTTGTATCAGGTCCGGGCTCGTGCTCGTGTCCGCCGGGGCCGGGTCCGCGGGAATGTCGAGGCCTGGTACGTCGAGCGCGTAAGGCGTCGTGTCGAGGATATCCGAGGGGTGATCGATGCCGTCGCCCCCGCAGGCCGCCAGGAACATCAACCCCACACCGGCCAGCACCATCCGCACCCATCCGTTCCAACCGCACGACATGACAACCTCCCACCCATGCTGCCCAGGATTCTAGCGTTTTGCGGGGGCGCGATGCAATGGGGGTGTGCCGCCGCGAACTCAGCCGGCGGTATTGTAGTATCCTTATCGGCGGCTCGTTTCTGGGAGGCGGTTGATGCGGCTTGTGTTGACGATGATGCTTCTGGCCTTGCTGGCGATCGGCTGCGGGTCCGGTTCCGATGAAGACGGCTTGGATACGCAGGATCTGTGGGTCGGGCTCGACGTGCCGGATGCGGGCATGGTCTTGGAGGATGCCTCGGGCGATGTCGGGGTGATCCCCGACGCGGTGGTCGCGGACACGATGCCTGATGACGTGCCCATCGTGGATGTGCCGACCGACCTTCCCTGGCCATCAGACGTTGCTGCGGATGCGCTGCCCGCGGCGGATGCGGATGCAGTGATGCCCCCGGCAGATGTGGTGGTTGACATCCCCGGCCCGGACGTTGCGGATGCCGAGCCGGTTGCGGACATTGCGGAGGTCGTGGAGGCATCGGTGCCGGTCCTGGCCACCGGGACGTCCCACACGTGTGCCACGGACCCCGACCTCGCACTGCGCTGTTTCGGATATAACGGCAAAGGGCAACTCGGTGACAATAGTACCGATCACCATTCGTTGCCGGTCGTGGTCGAGGGACTGCCCGGGACACCCGTGGAAGTGGCCGGAGGCTTCTTGCACACCTGTGCCTTGACCGATGCGGGTGCGGTGTGGTGCTGGGGAAACAACACCCTGGGCCAGCTCGGCGACGGAACCGATGTCGAACGGCACATCCCGGGGCCGGTGAGCGGACTCGACTCCGGGGTGCGAAGCATCGCGTCGTTGCACTACCACACGTGTGCCGTGGTGGGCGCGGGTTCGGTCCGATGCTTCGGCGACAACGCGGACGGGCAGCTCGGAGTGGACAAGGCGCAGGCCGTCGTGTCCACCCCGATCATGGTGCCCAACCTGTCGGCCACGGCCAAGGCCGTGACCGTCGGCGCCAACCACACCTGCGTGCTTTATGGAACCGGCGCGGTGGGCTGCTTTGGTGCGAATTCCGAGGCCCAGCTCGGGGATGGAACGCTTCAGGGACGACACACTCCGGCCATGGTCGTGGACCTGCCCCCGGTGGTAGAGGTGCAGGCGGGGTTTCTGCACACCTGTGCCCTGACTTCGGAAGGTGCGGTGTGGTGCTGGGGCCAGGGGGTCAAAGGACAGCTCGGGGATGGCGACATCGTGACCCGGAATCGTCCGGTGGTGGTGGCGGGACTGCCCGACGGCATCGAGCATCTGGCCATCGGGTCCCAGTTTTCATGCGCCTGGGGCGAGCCGGGGCTGTGGTGCTGGGGCGCGAACGCGGATGGCCAGTTGGGGCGGGGCGAGACCTCGGAGTACGAGGCAGCGCCGGCCGCGGCGGTGGGACTGACGCAGACGGTGCTGCAAGTCGCGGCCGGAGGATGGCACACCTGCGTGCGCTTGGGCGGGGGTGTGGTGCGATGTGCCGGGTGGAACAACTACGGACA
>CAYRIB010000030.1:21626-25989 GCA_964424165.1 uncultured Myxococcales bacterium
GGGTCTCAGTCCCTGCAACACAATACCCCGCCCTGACGATCGGGGTCGGTCTTGGTGACGTTGGCCGCTTCCTGCGTTCCGTCGTCCCAGGTTTCGGGATCCCCGTCATCGCACTGCCACACGCTCGTCAGACTTTCGCCGAGCTTCGTGTTCCAGTAGTCGAGCGGCTTGCACCAGCCGCACCCCCCGGACACCGGCGTACAGGTCACCGTGACCCCGTCCCCTCCCATGCTGCACGAACACCCTTCCATCAGACGGATGGACTTGCACATGTCGTGCGAGCCCGTGGTCAGCGGAGGACACGACGGATACGTCTCGGGGCTGATCGGGCAGCCCATGTCGCCACAACCGAACAAATCGTTCAGACTGTCCGGGTCCCCCGAGATGTCGGCCGTGCAGTTGAAGGCCCCCGTGGATGACGTCCTTGCGAGGAAGAACGCGGGGCTCTGGGCATCGACCATGATGTCTGCGCATCCGTTCGGGCCCGTGCTTGCCAGCACATCCTTGCGGCCCTTGCACACGTGCCAGCCCGCTGCGCAGAGGTCCTCGACGTTGCAGCCCTGGCCCGAGGACAGGTAACCATCATTGCCTGCCTGACGGTCGCACGCCGGTGCCGGCACGTTGCCGTCTGCGTGGTGGATCCCGGGCACGGTCCAGGCCCCGCCGCAGGCCGCGGCATTGGGATACAGATCCCGGTGCACGAAACCCTCGCGGGTGCCGTCCGAACAGCCGAGCATCGCGGGCGTGACCTCGATGTCGAGCGCATCCGTCGCATCCCCCGACAGCCCCTCGTCCGATGTTGTCGCGTCATCGTCAGGGACATCCGCAGCGGGCAGGTCCGCGACACTCGTTTCCGAGGCCTCGAGGGTGTCGACCACGATGATTTCGATTCCGACCTCGGTTGCCACGTCCGTGGCCACGGTGTCCATCGTCGTGTCCATCCCTGCATCCGTGGGCGACGTGTCGCCTGGTGACACGATGTCCAAGGCCCCCGCTGCATCCGTCACGTCGCTCGCGCCCGGCGACGGGCTCGACGACGAACAACCCACCCAGACGATCACGGTCAGCGGGAGGGCGCACCACCGTCCCCAAAATCCACCGATCACACGACGCATCGCAGTCTCCGGTTCGAACGAACCTGGATTATAGGGGTTTGCCTCGTGGGTCTCAAGCATCCTCACTGCGGCCGAGTCCGGCGGGTGCCCCGGTACCCCGGCGCGAGGCGATCGACCCCAACGTCAGTACCAGGATGGCCACGAGATAGGGCAGCATGTTGAGGAAGAATCCGAGGTCGGGATTCTGGAAGGCCTCGACGTGCGTGCCCTGGAGGTCCAGCGGAAGACGGCGGATCATGCCGAAGGCCAGGGCGCCGAACGCCAGGTAGATCGGGTGCCACCGCGCGAAGATCACAAGTCCCAGCGCGATCCACCCCTGTCCCGCGGTCATGCCTTCGACGAAGCCCGGGGTGATGGCCAGACTCAGCGCGGCACCGCCCAGGCCTCCCAGGGCCCCTCCCACCGCGCAGTAACCGTATCGGATGGCCGTGGCCGGCAGACCCATGGCTCGGGCGGTCTCGATGTCCTCGCCCACGGCCCGGAGTTGCAGACCGGCCCGGGTCCGAAAGAGGTGGAACCACGCAAACACGGGTAGCACCATCACTGCGTAGACCAGCAGGTTGTGCGAAAACAGGATGGGACCCAGCACCACCAGATCGCTCAGCCACGGGATCGGGGCTGGTTCGAACCGAGGAATGCTTCCGCCAAGCTCGACGAGCGGGCTGCCCACGATCGAAGACAGGCCCGTGCCCAAGAACACCAGGGACAGGCCGGCCACCACTTGATCCGCGCGGCAGGACACGCACAAGAAGGCGTGCAACAGCGACAAGAGCGCACCGGTGAGCATGGCGGCCCCAAGGCCGGCCCAGGCGGAGTCGGCATGAAAGGAGGTCCATGCCCCGGTAGCGGCCGACGCCAGCATGATGCCTTCGAGGCCCAGATTCAGGATGCCTGCGCGTTCGGTGAGCAGTTCGCCCTGGGCCGCAAAATAGATCGGAGCTGCGCGCGCCACGCCTGCGGCAAACAGGTTCTGCACGAACAGGCCCCAGTCGGTCACGGCGATGCCTCCCCGTCCCGATACGGACGCCACACGAGCCGGTTGCGGACCAGGACCTCGGATGCGATCAGGGTCAGCAGGATGATCCCTTGCAGCATCATGGGCACGCCCTGGGTCTGCAGTTCCTTGCCGCCCACGAGAAGCATGCCGAAGCCCAGCGAGGCGATGACTACCAGGCCCGGGTCGAGCCGCGCCAGCCAGGCGATGAGGATGCCCGTGAATCCGTATCCCGGCGAGAAGCGATCCTGCAGCCGATGCACTACGCCGCTGACCTCGAGCATGCCTGCGAGTCCCGCCAAAAATCCCGACCACAGCATGGCCATCACGATGGTGCGGCCGACGCGTACCCCGGCATACCGGGCCACCGACTCGCCCGCCCCGAGGATGCGCAAGCGAAAGCCGAACCGGGTGCGGGCCAGGAGGTAGCCGACCAGAAGGGCTGCAAGCAGGGCCACGAGGAGCCCCACGTTCAGGGGGCTGCCCACGATGTCCGGGGGCCAGCCTTTGGTCAGGTCCGTGAACAGGGGCAGGTGCGCGCCGGGCGGAAATGCGGGGGTCATCTGAAAGCCTCGGTCGCTCCAGAGGGCAAAGATGAAGTAGTGGTTGTATTCGGTGGCGACGTACACCAGCATCAAGGAAGTCAGGGTCTCGCTGACGCCCCATCGTGCCTTCAAAGCACCCGCGATTCCACCCCAGGCCGCACCTGCCACGCCTCCGGCCAGCGCCATGGCCAGCAGCATCAGCCATGCCGGCGTGTCGGGCGGCAGCCAGAACGTTGCCATGCCCGTGGCAGCCCAGGCCCCCAGCAGCAACTGTCCCTCCGCGCCCACGTTCCACAGATTGGCATGAAATGCCACGGTGCACGCCAGTCCCGTCATGATGAGGGGCGTGGCCTTGGCCAACGTCGATGCGATCGCGTAGGGCCCGTCGAGCACGGACGTGTGCAGGATCGACGCGTAGGTGCCCAAGGGATCGATGCGCAATAGTGCGAGTCCGATGGCCCCAACCAGCAAGGCCACCACCAGGGATGCGAGTGACAGCAGGAAGCGGCCTCGCCGCGACAGCTCATGGGTCCGCGGCTCGATCACGAAGAGTGGGGCGCGAATCATCCGATCACCCCTGCCATGGCGCGCCCCACGGTTTCGCGATTCATCGCATCCGGCGCCACGTGCCGAAGTCGGCCGCGGTACATCACCACCACGGCGTCAGACAGCCCCAGCACCTCGTCGAGGTCCGCGCTAATTAGCAGGATCGCCGTGCCTGTGGCGCGCAAATGGCGCAATATCGCGTGAACCCGGGCGGTGGCACCGACGTCCAAGCCCTGGGTGGGCTGGCAGACCACCAGCACCCGTGGGGTGAGCATGGTCTCGCGGGCCAGGATCAGCTTCTGCAGATTGCCTCCGGACAGGGTGCGCACGGGCACATCGAGCCCCGGTGTGCGGACATCCGCGGCAGCGACCAGATCGCGGGTCACGGTCGTCATGGCGCCACAGGGCATCCACCACGCCGCGATGCCGTTCAGCAGGGGGTGGCCCCGCAGAAACACGTTGTGAATCAATGACAGCGAGCGCGCGACCGCGACGTGATCCCGTTCTTCGGGGACATAGCGCACTTTGGCTTCGAGGAAGTCGATGGGTCCCCGGTTCGTGAGGTCGCGTCCCAAGGCGGTTACGGTACCGGCCAAGGGCTGGACCATTCCGGTGCAAACCCAGGCCAGGGCGCTCTGTCCGTTGCCTGAGACTCCGGCTACCCCCGTGATGCGACCCGCATGAAGGGACAATGTGACGCCGTCCAAACGTTCGCGGGTCAGCGGACCCGACCAGGACACGTCGGCGATGTGCAGTCTGGGTGCCTCATCTTCAAGGGGCATGGGCACGCTTCGGACAGGCACATCCGGTGTCATCGGCGATTCTTCCCCGACCATCTGGCGGACCAAGTCCTTGGCACTGGTCTTTGCGGCAGGCACCGATTCCCCTGCCACAGCACCCTGGCGCATGACCGTGACTCGGTCGGCCACGGACAGAACCTCGTTCAGTTTGTGGCTGACCAGGAAGATGCTCGTGCCCTCGTCGGCCCGCCGTCGCAGCCAGAACAGCAGGCGTTCGGCCTCGAACGGCGACAGCACGGACGTGGGTTCGTCCAGGATCAGCATGCGCGCACCTTGCATGAACATGCGCAGGATCTCGACCCGCTGGCGTGCGCCCTCGTCCAGATCCGCCACGCGCATCCGCGGGTCGAGGTCGAGCTCCAG
>CAYRIB010000031.1:0-25964 GCA_964424165.1 uncultured Myxococcales bacterium
CAACAGAGCGCAAGAGTGAGGTTGCCATGAATCGACACTGTCTTTGGATCGTCCTCCTGCCCCTGCTGACCGCCTGTTTAGGCGGTAACTCCTCCCCCGATGATGTCTCCGCCCCGCCGGACGCCACCAACGACCTTGCGGAGGTCGCTGCCGACGATGCCCTGGACGCCACCCCCGACGCCCCTGCCCTGCCACCGCGGGTCTGCCGTACGGGCACCGCATGGGCCGGTCAACAGGCGTTCTCGGACGTGACGGCAACGAGCAGCCTTGCGGCACTCGGCGTGACCGGAGTACGCGTCACGGCCGTGGACTTTGACGGGGATGGACAGCCCGACCTGGCGGTGCGCAACCATGCGCTGGCGGTGCGGGACGACTTCGGGCCCGAGGGTATCAGATACACCTGGCTGCTGCGTAGCCTCGGGGACTTCCAGTTCGAGGACGTCACTGTGTCGTCGGGGTTTGCGGCGATCCGGGATGGTGCGCGGTCTGGTGACCGCGCCCTTGAGGAGACCGCGGGACGCACGACGCACATCGTGGTGTGGGCCGACGTGGACAACGATGGCGATCTCGATGCCTTCAGCGGGGTTGCGACCAACCCCGATCCCGCCCAACCGGACAACGACGACCGTTCCGAGATCCTGATCAATGACGGCACTGGCCACTTCAGCCTTGGCTCGGGCGGCGACTTCCGCTATCCCCAAGGTCGCCCGGTGACCTTCGGGGCGGCATTCACCGACTTCGATCGCGACGGATTCGTGGATCTGTGGCTCGGGTTCGCCATGGGCCGCGAACAGCCCGGGATGGATCGGCTCTTTCGCGGGGACGGGACCGGGCTGTTTTCGGACGTCACTGCGTCAATGGGGTTGTCGACCAAGGGCTGGAGTTCCGTGGATGATATCCGCGAGGGACGGGCGCATCGCAACACCTGGGGCGTGACCGCCTGTGACCTGGACGGGGACGGGCGGCCCGAGTTGCTGTCGAGCGTCTATGGTCGCTACTTCAACGCCCTGTGGCAGGGCGGGGACGGGGGGTACGTGGATGCCTCCATGGCCTCCGGGTTTGCCGCGGACGAGGACCTGGACTGGACCACGAACTTGAACGCCCAGTGCTATTGCAAGCTGCACCCGGATGCCCCCGACTGTGCGGGTGTGCCCGCGCCTCCGAGCTACTTCGGTTGCTCGCCCACCGCGACGTTGCGCTGGGACCACGACTATGACCGCGAGGCATGGCGCCTGGGCGGCAACACGTTCACCACGGCCTGCGGGGACATGGATAACGACGGGGACATGGACCTCGTGAATTTCGAGATTCAGCACTGGGACGTGGGCTCGTCGTCGGATGCGACACAAGTGCTGTACAACGACGGGGCCGCAGTCCTTCACTTCACGCGGCCCGGGGTCGATGCCACGGGGCTTTCGAGGGACTGGGACGGCAAGGACTGGAACGCCGGGGACATGACCGGCGCGATCTTCGATTTCGACAACGACGGGCGGCAGGATCTGCTCATCGGCAGTTCCGACTACCCGGGCACGCGTGCCTTCCTGTTCCGTCAGTGCGCCGACGGTACTTTCGAGGAGGTGCCGGCCGCGCTCGGAATCGACCACCCGCGCAGTCATGGGGTGGCCGTGGCGGACCTGGACGCGGATGGGGATTTGGACGTGGTCCTGGGGCACGGCACGTCGCGATGCTCGGGGGACCCCTCGTGTTATGCCACGGCCGAGGTGCACGCCTTCCGCAACGATCTGGGACAGGACGGCAACTGGTTGCGCATCCGCCTGGAAGGTGCTGCGGGCAGCAACCGGGCCGGGATCGGGGCGCGGGTGCGGGTCACGGCCGGCGGCGTCACGCAGACCCGCGAGGTGGGTGGCGGCTACGGCCACCTCGGCATCCAGAACGAACTCGTGCTGCACTTTGGTCTGGGCGATGCCTGCGACGTGGACCGCGTGGAAGTCCGTTGGCCCGATGCCGCCAATACCATCGAGACGTTCGACGGGGTGAGGGCCAACTACCGCATCGAGATCCGTCAGGGCCAGGGGGCGGTGCGCTACCTCGACTGACGGTGGGCCACACAAATGCTTGAATTGTTCCGCGTTTTCGGCTAAATTCCCGAACGCTTTTTTGGGACCACAAGGAGAGGCGATGTACGAGACATCCGAGATCCGCAAAGGGCTCAAGGTCAAGATCGATGGCAATCCCTGGATCGTGGTCGATTTTCAGTTCGTCAAGCCCGGCAAGGGCACGGCGTTCACCCGCACGCGTCTGAAGAATCTCAAGACCGGGTCGGTGCTCGAGCGGACCTACAAGACCGGCGAGCGCCTGGAAGAGGCGAACTTCGAGGAGCGGCGCGCCCAGTTCCAATATTCGGATCCCGACAACTACCACTTCATGGATCAGGAAAGCTACGAGCAGATCGCGATCCCCGCGGAGATCGTGGGTGACGGGTCGGCCTTTCTGCTCGAAAACATGGAAGTCACGGTGCTGTACTACGAGGGTGCACCGATGAACATCGATTTCCCCACGTTCATCGAGACCCCCATCACGTACACCGAACCCGGCAAGAAGGGTGACACCGCGACCGGGGCCACCAAGACCGCCCAGATCGTGACTGGCCACAAGATCAACGTGCCGCTGTTCATCAACGAAGGCGACATGGTGAAGATCGACACGCGCACCGGCGAATACGTCGAGCGCGTGCGTGTCGGCCGCTAGCGGCGCGCCATGTCCGACCTCGTACGATTCCACCGCGACAACGCCAGGGTGCTTCAGTTTCTCAAGGCGCGCTCGCGCATTTTGTCGTCGTTGCGGGCCTTCTTCCTGGCGCGGGATTTCCTCGAGGTCGAGACCCCGATCGTATGCGCGTCGCCCGGGGTCGAAACGCATCTGGATGCCCTGGCCACGCGGGCCTGCGGGCGGACCATGTACCTCACGACCAGTCCGGAATTCCACATGAAGCGACTGGTTGCGGTGGGCATGGACCGCGTCTTCCAGGTTACCCGGGCATTCCGGGACCACGAGTCCGGGGACCGGCACAACCCGGAATTCACGATGATCGAGTGGTACCGGGCGGGCGAAGACTACGAAGCGATCATGCGCGATTGCGAGCAACTGCTCGAGCATCTGGCCCAGGACCTGCGTGGATGTGCAGATTCCCCGGCCGTGCCCGGGCTTCGGCCCGCGCTCGATCTGGCCGCCCCCTACCCCCGGGTCACCTACATCGAGGCGTTCGCGCGGGCCGGGGTCACCGAGCCGTTGTCCCTGGACTTCGACGAACGCTGCCGCTTGCTCGCGGACGAGGTTGAAACGCGCGTGGGCGTCACTGCGGCCGAGTTCTTGTGCGATTACCCGCTGGATCAGGCCTCCCTGGCGCGGCCAAAGCCCGGGGCGCCGCATCTTGCCGAGCGTTTCGAACTGTACGCCGCGGGCCTGGAACTGGCCAACGGCTTTTCCGAACTCCCCGACGCGGATGCCTATCTGGCGCGTTGCGAGGCGGACCTGGCGCAGCGGCGGGCCATGGGCCTTCCAGAGTACCCGATCGATGAACGCTACGTGTCGATGCTGCGCGACGGGATGCCGCCGTGCGGGGGCGTGGCCCTGGGATTCGATCGCGTGGTGATGTTGCTGACGGGCGCGCCGTCGATCCGGGACGTGATGGCGTTTCCGATGGATTTGGCGTGAACGCGGGCGTCAGACCTCAGCAATCTTCTCGATGTTCGGCAGTTCCAGCCCGTAGCCCTTGCGCCGGTCCTCGGCCTTGAGCATGAAGGCCACAATCAAGGCCAGTACGCCAAGACTCATGAAGATGATCATGGGAATCGTGTAGTCGTAGTTCGGCAACCGTGCGCCGTCGACCATGCGGTAGCCCGTGATGCAATAGGTGTCGAGCACCCACCCGATCAGGGCCGGGACCCCCATGAGTCCCCAGTTCTGGACCCAGAAGATCAGGGCGTACGCGGTACCGAGTTGCTTTTCGGGGATGATCTTGGGCACCGAAGGCCACATGGCCGAGGGCACCAGCGAGAACCCGACCCCGAGCACCACGATCAACAGGACTGCCATGATCCAGTGATTGATGATCGGTACGCTGAACAGCAGATGCACCACGATAAGCAGGGCCGCGCCGATGATCATGATGGTCGCGCCCTTGCCCTTGCGGTCGTACAGATTACCGAAGAAGGGGGTCAGGATCATCGTACCGAAGGGCAGCAGACCGGGGATCGTGCCCGCCATGTCCTCGGACACCCCGAACTTGTTGACCATGAGGTCGGATGCGTACTTTAGGAACGGAAACACCGCGGAATAGAACAGCACGCACAGCAGGGCCAGCAGCCACCAGCCACGATTCTTGACGATCACCAGGATGTCCGACAGGCGGAAGGCCTCTTCGTCGCTTGCGCCTGCCTGGGCCTCGGCATTCGAACGGTCGAGCTTGCGGTCCATAATGGTGTAAAGAATGAAGGCGATCAGACCGATGCAGAGCATGATCAGGCACAGCAGCACGGGCGCCGAGACCGTACCCATGGCCTTGGCCAGCGGGGCCGAAGTGGACAGAGCGAGCGCGGTGCCGATGCGGGCCGTGGCCATTTCGAGGCCCATGGCCAGGGCCATTTCCTTGCCCTTGAACCACTTGACGATGACCTTGGACACGGTGATGCCCGCGACCTCCACGCCGACCCCGAAGATCGCGTAGCCGAGCGCTGCGGTCATGACCTGCGCATTCCAACCGAACAGGACCTTGCCGTCGAGGCTATGGGTGCTGATGGCCCAATACTTGATACCGGTGCCGATCACCATGATCAGGCAGGCCCCGACGCCGGTAAAACGAACCCCCATGCGGTCCAGAATGATGCCGCCGAGGATCAGCATCAGCAGGAACACGTTGAACCAGCCGTAGGCACTGGTGAAGAAGCCGTATTCCGTGCTGCTCCAAAGCAGTTCCTTCTCGAGCATGGGCTTGAGCGGAGCCATGACGTCGGCCAGGTAGTAACCGCAGAGCATCGTGAAGGCCACGACTGCCAGGGCTGTCCACCGGGCGGTCTTGGACTCCCGGAGCGACACTCGAATCTGTTCCACCATCGCAATCCCCATCGCAAGAAGGTGCCCATTATAGGGACAAGCAGGGGGAAAAACGCAATCCCGAAATGCCGGGGTGAAACGAAACTTTGCGCGGCCCGCGATTTGCAGCAGGGGCCTTGCATGACTAGAATGTCGTCTGGTTGGAGCGGAGTCGACCCCCCATGAAGCGTGCTGGATGGATCTGGATGTGTGCCCTGGTGCTCTGTTTCGCGGGGTCTGCACAGGCCTTGGTCATGGAAGCCATGACCCTCGACGAGATGATCACCGGCGCCGAGGTGGTCGTGCACGGCACGGTGGTCGCCACGGCGTGTCGCCATGACGATAACCCGCGTGCAAAGCGAATCGTCACGGACGTGACCCTGAAGGTGATGGATGGGGTGCGTGGCGTGACGCCCGGTGCGACGACCGTGATCCTGACGATTCCGGGTGGCGAGATCGGTGACCGTGGTCAACTGGTTTTGGGCATGCCGCGGTTCGCGTTCGGCGACGAGGTCGTGGTCCTGATGGGCGCCCCGACGGCGACGTCGGTTGGCCCCCGCCACACCCCCGTGGGTTGGTCGCGCGGGGTGTTCTTCGTGGATCGCACGACCGACCCGGCCCTGCCCAACGTGCGTCAGAATCTTGATGGCGTGACCATCCGCTCGTTGGACGGCCACGTCGGACACGCCGCCATCGAGGCCCCGATGTCGTTGAAGGCACTCCTGGAACGGGTTCGGACCAGTCGGTCGACCACAGGGGGGCGATGATGGCGAAGAATCGCGGATACCTGGTGCTGCTGGCGGGGGTTCTGGGCCTGACACAGATTGCGTGGTCGGGGTACATCACCTCCTACGGCGCGTCCGTGCACTGGGCCGATTCCGAGATCCCGTTCGTCATCGATGCCCGTGGCAGCACATCGGTGGCTAACGACGCCGAGTTCGAGGCCATTCAGCGTTCGATGAACACGTGGAACGCGGTGGATTGCGAACATCCCCAGTTCGTCTACGACGGCGAGGTGACCGGAATCAAGGCCCTGGCCGGCGAGAACGAAACGGATGGAACCAACATCATCATCTGGGAATCCGAAGAAGAATGGCCCTACCCCACGAACACCAAGACCATTGCTCTGACCACGCTGTTCTATAACCCTCTGACCGGGGTGGCCGAGGAATCGGACATGGAACTGGCCGACTTCGCGTACACGTTCACGGTCACGCCCGGAACGGACGGGGCATCGACGGACATCGAGAACACGATCACCCACGAACTGGGGCATGTCCTGGGGCTGGACCATTCCTCGGACAAGGAAGCGACCATGTACTACTCGTCCCCGAACGCCGAGATTTCCAAGCGGGATCTCAACCACGACGATCGGACCGGTTTGTGCACGATCTACACTGGCATCGCGGTTCCGGACGAGGGCGCGCAGGAAGGCCCTCTGGATTCGGGCGAACCGACCGAGCCCGTCACCCTGTCTGAAAGCGCGTGCGCTGCGTCCCCCACGGGCGCGCTGATGCCGGTCCTGGTGGTGATGGGGCTGTGTGTGGCAGTCGCGGGTTCACGGCGACGCGGGTCCTTGCCTCGATGACTTCGTGCTCGCTTTGCGGAGTTTGGCCATGCATCGCTGTTTGCCCTTCCTTCTGCTGACCATCCCGGCCCTGGCCCAGGCCCAGACGAATCTGGTTTTCGAGGTGCAATCCAAGGTCCTGATCGGGGAGGACACGCCGGCGCTGCGGGTCACCGCAGAGGTCGAGGTGCGGGGGCTCAAGGTGTCGATGATCCGTGCGGACGGCCGCACCAAGCGCTTTCCACCGCGGACCTTGCGCGCGGGTCAGACCGGGGTGTTTGCGGTCGACGCCGAGCCCGGTAGAACCGACTGGCGGGCCGAGATCATCCACGCGGGGATGAAGGAACCCGAGATCTTGACGTTCACGGCCGTGGTGGGCCGTCCCATGCGGATTCGCATCAGCAAAGACACTGTGGATCTGGCCGATGGCAAGATCGCGTTCGTGGCGTCCGAGCCCGTGGCGAGCGTGAAGCTCACCATCACGGGCGAGGGGGGGCGGATTCTGGTGGACCAGGAAACCCCGGCGACCACCCCGGCGAACGGCCAGACCGTAGTCGCGTTCGCACCTCCGAATGCCGTGGTGACCCGGATCGTGATGCAGGCCCTGGATCCGGATGGGTTCTTCAGCGGGGTCGAGATCGCGCCGTTCTACGTCGAGGTCCCGCACGAGGAAGTGATTTTCGAGTTCGGCAAGGCCGATATCGTACCCACCGAGGAACCCAAGTTGCGGCGCACCCAGGAGGCGGTCCGCGAGGCCCTGAAAAAGTTCGGCAACGAACTCAAGGCCAATTTGTACGTGGCGGGCTACACGGACACCGTGGGCTCACGCGACTACAACCAGGATTTGTCGTCACGGCGCGCCCTGTCGATCGCGCACTGGTTCAAGACCAACGGTCTGGAGATCCGGGTGTGTCACCAGGGCTTTGGCGAAGATGCGCCCGTGGTCGGCACCCCGGACGAAACCCCGGAACCGCGCAACCGTCGCACTCTGCACGTGCTGGCCAATCAGGCCCCCCCGGTGAACCAGACCTTCCCCCGCGCTCACTGGAAGTGCCTGTAGCGTTCAGTTCAGAACGGGCTCGCTCGCTTCCTTGACGTCGCCGAACTGGGCCTCGTACTTGCGCAGATTCTCGGTCAGGGCGCGGATGATCCGCTTCATGTGCCCGGGGCTCGTGATGACGCGGGCGTTGACCGTGCCCTGATTCGGGAACACGTAAATGAAGTCCATCACGAACTCCTCGCGGGTGTGTCCCACGATCATGTTGTTGGCATACACACCGCCAATCACGGAGTCGTTGATCTTGATGGCGATCTGCTTCTTCTGGGGGTCGTTCATGTTCCTACCTTCCTGATTCCAAAGCCGGGTGGATGATAGCACGGGGCGACGGGCGAGCTAGAAGAGGTACAAATCGTTCTGCGGGTGCAGGCGCACCAGCGAGTGGCGGGCCTCGACCAGGGTCGGTAGTCCGAGTCCCATCACGGTCTCGATTTCATCGATGCAGCCTTCCAGAATGCCCCGCACCGAGCGGTTGCGAAACAGCATGTGCACCACGGCCCATGCGTCCATCAGGTCGCGTCCCGACAGGTGCGTCCGGTTGACCTGTCGCCCGCGTGCGATGGCCAGAGCGCGTGCGAGCATCCATCGCAGGTGCAGCAACCCGATCCCGCCGAGAATCGTGGGTGCGGTCAGCACGTCCCGGCCCTGCCACGATGCCGACAACAGCAGACGACTGAGCGGTGCCGCATCCCCGTCTTCGTCCGAGGCCAGGATCACATCCATGTGAAGGGGGGCCTCGGCCAACGCATCCAGAACCTGATCCAGATTGCGGGTCACCAACCGGAAGCGTCCAGCGGCCTCGGACAACGGCGTGCGCAAGGAGGTCAGGGATTGTCCGATGCTCATCAGGAGTTGGTAGAAGCGGGATGCCAACTCCGAAGTGTTCGGCACGGACGATGCGGACTGGCTCAGGCCTTCGCTCAAACCGTTCAGCACCTCGATGGCCGCCACAAAGCCCGTTTGTCGGCTGTGGGCGAGGATATCGATCACCTGACTGCGGAGCGTGCGAAAGGTCTCGAAGGACCAGCGGCGCATGCGGTCCACCGACACGAACGGGGGCGGCACCACGACCTCGGCATGTGACAGGATGTCGCGAAGGGCCCCTTCGCAATCCACCAGTCGGGTGCCTTGCATGGCGCGGGGCAAGTCCCGGCATTCCGTTTGCAGGCTCACCTCGATGCCATCGGGCGTCAGGGTGAACATGAACGGGAACGTGCGGCAGATGTGCGGCTTGGCATGTTCGCCGAAGCGTCGATGGATGTCGCACAGACCATCGGCATCCACGAAGATGCATCGTCCGTTGCGCGACGGGCACATCACCACCTCACCCGAGGCCTCGTCGGTGGTCAGGGACACGAAGATCTCGCCCTGGCAACGGGGATTGCTGGCCAGCGCCTGGCAACGCTCCCCCTCGAGGCCTGCCAGGATGTCCTTGGTGACCGGGGACACGTTCACGCCGCAACAGCACGAACCGCAGCACGTGCATTCGAAACGCAGATCCTGGGGAATAAGCAACGGCACGTGTCCCGGGTCCTGCCGGAAGCGTTGCAGCATCGTTTGCCAGCGGGAAGATATCGCATCGATCGCCTCGGACTCGAACAACTGCAAGCTCGCGAAGTGATCGAGCACACCCTCGAGTTCGGGGCGTGAGATCGCGACCTGGTCCGCATCGAGACGAGCCAGAAGCGCCTCGTGCGACTGAGGCTGATCCAGATACGTGGCAATGCGTCGACCCAGCGGCGTGACCTTGGCTTGGCGTGAGAGCAAAGCATCGAACAGACGGAACGAGTCGTCTTCGGGAACGGGGCTTGGTTCCCACGTCACATCGCTGCGAAGCGGGGGAATGTCGTCATGTGAGCGGTCTGGCATCTGGGCCTCGCGGAACTTTGACCGAACAAGCATACGGCAGAAAGGCCGGGGTGACAAAAGAGTCAGGTCGGCCGGGTGATTTGACGCACGCCCCTCCTTGCGATAACGTGATGCTGTCCGCCGAGTCAGGATCGGGCCTTTTCGAGGAACCGGATGCCCTATCGCCTCATCGTCAATACCACCCCCGAGGAACGCCGCGTGGCCCTGATCGAAGGGTCCACCCTGCACGAGCTGTTCCTCGAACGACGCTTCGAGCGCGGATTGGTCGGCAACATCTACAAGGGCAAGGTGGTGCGGGTCCTGCCCGGCATGGATGTGGCCTTTGTGGAGATCGGGACCGGCCGTGCCGCCTTTTTGCAGTGCAACGACGCGATCCTTCCGCGGGATGCCATCCCCGATGACATGCAGGTCGCGGACGAGTCCGGGGACAACGAAGTGAGTGTCAAGATCCCGGGACTCACCGATGCCGCCGGGGAAGTTGCCGCACGCGGGGTGTCGGTCGGCCAGGATATCCTGGTACAGGTGACGCGCGACGCCTTCGGCAACAAGGGCCCTCGGCTGTCGCTGCAGGTGTCGCTGCCTGGCCGCAATCTGGTCTTTCTGCCCAATACCCCGATCCTGGGCGTATCGCGCCGGATCATCGACGATGCGGAACGGACGCGGCTCAAGGCGATCGTTTCGGCCACTCTTCCGCCCGGCGCGGGTGCCATCCTGCGCACCGCGGCCGAGGGGCGCCCGGACACCGAGATCGCCGAAGACGTGGGTTTCTTGATTGCGCTGTGGCGCCAGATCCTGGTGCTCGCCTCCGAGAAGGATGCACCGTCCCTGGTACACGAGGACTTCGATGTTCTGTTCCGCGTCGCACGCGACTACCTGACCGAGGAATGCGAGCAGATCGTGGTCGATACCCTGGCGGAATACGATCGTCTTCTGCAGTTCGTGGATTCGTTCATGCCGCAGCTCGATCATCTGGTGGATCGCTACGATGGATCGGAGCCGATCTTCGAACACTACGGCGTGGAGGTGACGGTCGCGGGCCTGCTTGACCGCGTGTTATGGCTCAAGTCCGGCGGTTCGATCGTGATCGACCACACCGAGGCCATGACCGCGATCGACGTCAACACGGCTCGCTTCGTGGGCAAGGGGGACCCCGAAGACACGGTGTTCAAGACCAACCTCGAGGCCGCCCGCGAGATCGCCTATCAATTGCGCTTGCGCAACATCGGCGGCATCGTGGTGATCGACTTCATCGACATGAACGACCCGGAGCATCGACGCAAGGTTTGGGACACTCTGGCCGAGGAACTGCGCAAGGACAAGGCATACACCGAGGTGCTGCCCATGTCCCGCTTCGGGCTCGTCGAGATGACGCGCAAACGCACCCGCGAGTCGGGCACGAGCCGCATGACCGAAAGCTGTCCCTATTGCGACGGTCGCGGTCTGGTGCGAAGCGTGGACCAGACCTGTGGCCAGATACTGCGCAAGGCAGGGCGTGACCTGTCCGACGTGCACACGCGTGCACTGCGGCTGGTGGCCCACCCGCGCGTCATCGAAACCCTGATCGAAAACTACCGCACATCCCTCGCGGACCTGGAATCCCGTTACCAGAAACCCATCCGGATGGTGCGGCGCGACGACTTCCACATCGAACAGTTCACTCTGCAGCGGGAATAGCGAGGCAACGTTGAGTCCCCCCGCCGATCATCAGACGGACCCGCTCTTGCGCACGGCCCTGACCGAGTTCCTCGATCACCTTGCCCTGTCACGGGGCGCATCCGAACACACCCTCAAGGCCTACCGCACCGACTGCGAGGAATTCCTAACTGCCATGGCTCGGGCCGGCATGGACGCGCTTCGCCTTGACAGGCGCGGGGTCGAGACTTACTTTGCCACCCGGTTCGGGCGCGATGCGCCCGCGACCAGCGCGCGCAAGCTGTCGGCCATTCGGGGTTTCTACCGGCACATGAAGCGTCGCGGCATCGTGGGGGCCAACCCGTGGATCGGCATCCGGGGACCAAAGCAGGGCAAGAAACTGCCGGACTTTTTGTCGGTCGACGAGGCATTCGTGCTCGTCGAGGCCCCGGATCCGGAAACCCCCATGGGACTGCGGGATCGGGCCATCCTGGAACTGCTTTACGCGGGCGGGTTGCGCGTGTCGGAACTGGCGGGACTGGACCTCGGGGACGTGGATTCAGGGCTGGTAAAGGTGCTTGGCAAGGGCAACAAGGAACGGGTGGTTCCGGTCGGAAGCAAGGCGCTCGATGCCCTGAATCGCTATCTGACCATCCGCAGTGCCCTGGACGTGAAGAGGAACTTCCCCAAGGCCCTGTTTTTGAGCCGGGTGGGCACGCGTCTCACGACCCGCAGCATCGCCCGGATGATCGACCGCGTGGTCATGCAGGTCGCCATGTTGCGCCACGTGCACCCGCATGCCCTGCGGCATACGTTCGCCACGCATCTGCTCGATGGAGGGGCGGACTTGCGCGACATCCAGGAATTGCTGGGACACGCCCGGCTCTCGACGACCCAGCGCTATACCCATGTGACCCTGCAGCGACTCCAGGAAGTGTACGACCGTGCCCACCCTCGGGCACATTCGAAGCCGAAGGAAGGAAAGTGACATGATGCATCCCAAGACACACGACGAACGCAAGGCCGAGGGCATCCGATCGACCACGGTCATTGCGGTTCGCCGGGACGGACACGTGGTCCTGGCCGGCGACGGACAGGTCAGTTTCGGGGACACCATCCTCAAGCACAGCGCCAGCAAGGTCCGGCGCCTGCACAATGGACAGGTCCTGACCGGGTTTGCCGGCTCGACCGCGGACGCGTTCACCCTGTTCGAACGTTTTGAGGCCAAGCTCAAGGACCTGGGCGGGAATCTGGCCCGATCCGCCGTGGAATTGGCCAAGGAATGGCGCACGGACCGGATGCTGCGACGCCTCGATGCCCTGCTGATCGTGGCGGACCGCGAACAGACGTTCTTGATCACGGGCAACGGCGACGTGATCGAGCCGGACGAAGGCGTGATTGCGATCGGTTCCGGGGGACCGTATGCCCTGGCCGCAGCACGCGCCCTGATGCAGCACACGTCGCTGCCGGCCTCGGAGATCGCGCGCGTGGCCATGTCGATCGCGGCCAAGATCTGCATCTACACCAACGAGGCCGTGCGCATGGAGGAACTGTGATGAAGACGTCCAACGTGGCCCTGACGCCCCGAGAGGTCCTGTCGGAGTTGGACCGCTTTGTGGTGGGCCAGGACGATGCCAAGCGCGCCGTGGCCGGGGCCTTGCGCAACCGGTGGCGACGCCTGCAGGTCCGCCCTCCCCTGCGCAACGAGATCACGCCCAAGAACATCCTCATGATCGGGCCCACGGGCGTCGGCAAGACCGAGATCGCCCGTCGCCTGGCCGCGTTGGCCGGTGCGCCGTTCGTGAAGGTCGAGGCCTCCAAGTACACGGAGGTCGGCTACGTGGGCCGCGACGTGGAAAGCATGATCCGCGACCTGACCGAAATCGCGGTCTCCCTGGTCAAGGCCGAGGAATCCGACAAGGTTGCGACTCGGGCACGGGCCAAGGCCATGGAACAGGTGCTTGACACCGTGATATCGTCGAACGAGGAACTGCGCCTGCAGGGGCGCGACGAGGTCAAGCGCAAGCTGGCATCGGGTCAGCTCGACGAGATGCACGTCAACATCGAGCAGACCGAGTCCCAGGCGCCGTTCATGTCCATCTTCGCGAACATGGGCATGGAAGACGTGGGCAACCAACTCAAGGACATGATGGGTAATGCGCTGCCCAAGAAGACGCGGCAGCGCACCGTTACGGTCCGGGAGGCCCTTTCAGCCTACGAGGCCGAACAGCGGGATCGTCTGCTCGACCCGGACCGCGTGAACCAGATGGCGCTCGAGCGGGTCCAAAACAGCGGGATCGTCTTCATCGACGAGATGGACAAGGTGGCGAGCCGCGAGTCCGGTCACGGACCCGACGTCTCCCGCGAGGGCGTTCAACGCGATCTGCTGCCGATCGTGGAAGGCACGCAGGTGACGACCAAGTACGGGGTGGTCAAGACCGACCACATTCTGTTCATCGCGGCCGGGGCCTTTCACGTCTCCAAGGTGTCAGACCTGATTCCGGAAATCCAGGGCCGTTTCCCGGTGCGGGTCGAGCTGTCGGCCCTGACCCGCGATGACTTCGTGCGCATCCTGCGCGAGCCGGACAATTCGCTCGTCAAGCAGTACGAAGCGCTGCTCGCCACCGAGAACGTAACCTTGAGCTTCGCGGACGACGGAATCGAGGCGATCGCGGACGTCGCCGCCGAGTTGAACACCCGCTTCGAAAACATCGGGGCGCGTCGTTTGCATACGGTCATGGAAAAGATCCTCGAAGACATCTCGTTCCATGCGCCCGAGCGGTCGGGACAGACCTGTGTGATCGATGGGCCGCACGTCCGGGCCGCGCTCACGGGTATCCTGAAGGACGACGACCTCACGCGATATATCCTCTAGGCGCCTGGGCGTGCTACAATCCCGCTCCATGAATGCGGTCTCGCCACGCGATGCCCTGATCCTTCGTCTGGTCGCACACCTTCCGGACACACCAGAAGCGGTGCGGACTCTGCGCGAACGGCTGTGCCAGGACTCGGCCGGGTTCGAGCCTGCTCGCAACGATCTGGCCGCGGCCCTGGCGGGCTGTGTGACAGCCCTGCGAAACAACCGCGCCCGAATGGGAAACACTACGCCCCCGGAGCCGATCCACGCGCGCAAAACGATCGCACTGCCCGACGTGATCAAGCCGGCCTCCGGCCGCGGCAAATCGAAGCAGGTGCGATGGAGTGCCGAGGAGCGGGCCCTTTACGAAGACATCCTCACACTCTTCGATCTGGGGGACCAGTTGGGGGCCCTGACGTCGCTGGAGCGTCTGGTGGTTCTGTCGCCGGATGCCGTCGAGATGGCGGCATTTTTGGACAAGAACGGCCCAGCGCTGCGCGAAATCTATCAGGCGAAGTTCGGATCCATGGAGCGCGTGCCCCTGCGGTGCAAGGACCGCCATCCGATCCGGATCCCGGCCCGCAAGGCCGAACTGGTGATCGGGCTGTTGCGGTTGGTCGACGGCAAGAGCACGATCCATGACATTGTTCGCAAGCCCCCATGCGGCGAGCTCGTCGCTATGATCGTGTTGTCGCACATGCTGCGTTCGGGGTTCGTAGAACTGGTTTGATCGGTGTTCAGCGAAGTCCATTGATCGTGATGCTGAGGTCACCGGTGCTGGCGTCGTCCCCGCCCTTCTTCGACAGGAAGTAGATGCCGGTGCCTGCACCGACCACCACTACGCCCACCGCGGTCCAGAACCACCACTTGGTCAGCACGCTGTCGGCGGCCTGCTTCTTGCCCGTGTCCCGGAACAAGGGGGAATCGGGGTCCACGATGTATTCTTCGCCTTCGGCGCCGGTTGGGCGAGTTGCGGTTCCGGCCGTGGGCATCATGGCCTCGGTCGTGTCCAGGGGCGGCAGGGCATCGCCAGCGGCAGAGGGCATGGCCAGCGCGTCGGTGAGCAACTTCTGGACGCCCGTCACGAACTCCGCATCCTTCTTCACCAGAGCCTGCATCGGGGTGACGGTGCCACGGCCAAAATGCGCGCCGGTGATTCCGACCGAGTCCCCTTCCGCAGACACGCGCAATGCCACGACGTCCGAGGCCGTGGTCATGCCGGCAAGGCGGCTTGCTTCCTCGTCCGCGCCGCGTCCACGGTCCACAGCCCGCAAAAAGCTGGCGGCCGCGCTCGCCACGTCGCGCCCTCCTTCCGAAGACAGTTCAAGAACGGTGGATTCGGCCGGCCCACCCGTGATTGTCACGATCGTCGAGGCGGGCGCGTAGCCATCCTGGAAGGCGACCACCAGATGATCACCCGCCACAAGGCGCTCGACCGGCAGGGGGGCGAAGCCCCGGAATTCGCCGTCCACGTAGACCTCGGCACCAGCCGGGCGCGTCGTGACCGTGAGTGTGGCGTTGGGCGCGTCCTGGACCTCGCGCTGCACGTCCGAAAAGAGGTTACGGGTTTCGAGGCTGTAAGCGTATTCCGACGAACGCTGAACCGGATACAGCATCAGCGACGTACGCAGCGATGCGCGGGCCTCATCGAGCCGGCCCAGTCCGATGAGGGCCACGCCGGCACCCTTGTGGATTCGTGCCGCCTGAGCGCGGGACACGTAGGGCCGGATGCCCTTCCACAAGTCCTGTGCGGCCGTGAACTTGGCGAGGGCCCCGGCCCAGTCGCCGTTGTTGAGGGCCGTGCGACCTTCCGCAACGAGTCCGTCGAGCCACTTGAGCGGTTGTGCGGCATCCGCGGCCCCGGGAAGGGCCCGCTCGACCCCGCCGGGCTGCAGGCGATCCGCCAGGCCACGCAGCAATCCCCGTACCTGCTGTGCCGCGGTGTCGTCCTTGCGTGCCTTGGCGGTCACGAACAGGGCGAGGGTGCGAGGAGGTGTCGCGACTTGCGGTTGGGCTGCTGCTGCCCCGGGCAGAAGGGTCGCCAGCACAGCGAATTCGAGGTGCAGCCACGCCGCTAGTGCCAACGGGGCCACGCTTGCCCACCTTGCCAACCGTCGACGCGCACCCGCATGGATCACGAACCGGTCACAATCCTGGTGTTTCATCTTCATCACTGCACCTCGACCGCGAGTTCCAGCGGGGTCGTGGATGGGGTCAGGACCTCGATGGCACCCATACCCGCACCATCCAGGGTCGCCGCAACGTCCATGCCTCCGACCATCAGCACGCTATCATCAAGCAAACGAACCGCCGCATGTCCTGCACGGGGATCGAGGGCAGGCAGCGCGACAAATCGAGTCGATGCGGCCAGATCGAAGGTACACGGACCCGCAGAGGCGGTTCCCGCAAAGTCCGAAAATCCACCGGTGATGATAGCCTGGGTCCCGTCGAACGACGGCGCGGCCTGATGGAAGAACCGGCCCGAGCATCCCGTGGCCGACGTCTCGATCGGGTCCACGGTCACCACGTCGCCCGGTGCCACCGTGAGCAGGTAAGCCTGCTGTGCCGGGGCCTGGAAGCCGCCACCGGTATGGGCGACCCCACCCAGCACCAGGAAACGCCCCGACGACAAGGGGGTTACCGAGGGGAAGAAAAGCGATGGAAGTCCGGGGAACGGGTAGGCGCGGAAGGACCCACTGGCACCCGCTGCCTGGCCCGAGCTCTGCGTGAAGAGTTCGACCACCGACGTTGCATCCGTGGTGCCGCCCACGACCAGCACCCGGGTCAGGCCTTCGGAAGTGTCCTCGAGCTTGACCATGGCGCCGCCGTTGTGAACCGACACCATTTCGGGGCGGTTGGCAGTCAGGGTCAGCAACCCACCTTCGTTGTCGTTGACGTAGGGGGCCCACAGATCGGCCTTGCGGTACGAGGCCTCGGTCGAAGGCCAAGGCCCGCCACCCGCGATCAGAATCGAGTGATCGAACATCCGCTGGGCCATGGGGAACGCACGCTTGAGGTGCATCTGGAACGGAGCTCCGGTGCTGCTGGTGCCCGCGAAGGTCTGCGTCGCCACATCGAACACCTCATACGAATCGAGGCTGTTGCCAGGGTCCAGTTCGAACGGGAACGTGTTGCCCGTTCGCAGGAACATGCGCGTAGTGCCCCCGAAGACCAGCACCTTTTCACCCGCGTTCGTCGACACGGCAACCATGGTGTGGCCGGCCCGGGCCCGGGTCATGGTGTTGGTCTGGACGATCACGCCGGTCGTGGGGTCGTAGATCAGGGACACGTCCGATGGGGCCTCGAGAAGCATGCGCGTACCATCGCCAGGGTCGATGGTGGCCCGCGTGAATCCGCCGGTGATCAGGACCCGCCCATCGGACAGGGTGACCACGGCCGGAAACGCCCGATGGGTGAACGACGTGGGAGGGGTGATGCACGAGGACTGGCCCAGACGGGTCATCACCATCTGCACGGTATTGACCTCGTCCTGCACGATCGACAACTCCCGGTGCCGCCCGAAATAGGAAGGGGTTGCCGCATCGGTCGCAGAAAAGCCCAGCAGGGTCAGGGTGCTGCCCGACCCGCTCGGAACGCCGCTGACTTCGAGCGTGTTGTTGCCCACCGACAAATCGTGGGTTTCGTCGAGCAGGGTGGTCGTGAGCCCGGTTTCGCGATCCGGTCCGGTCACGATCACGCGCAGCGAATCGATCGCGGTAATCGGATCCACAGCCTGATCGCCGCACCCCCCGGTCAGAGCCGAAACCTGCACGCCCACGGTGCCATTACCACCGCCGGGCGCACATCCCACGAGGGCCAGGATCGCCCCTGCGAACATCAATCTGCGCATGATTCCCCCTTCGACAACCCACAGAGCATATGGCAGGCGTCGGGCAGGGTCAAGGAGTCGCGGCCTTGCCCCGTCTCAGACGCCGCTTCAAGATATCGGTGAAATCATTGAGTTCCGGGGCACGCACGAGGCGCGCCACCAGCACGAATACCATCATCGCGAGCAGCATCAAGGGCACGAGGCGCAGCGCCAGGGATAAGCCGCGGACCTCATCGAGCCACCCTGTGAGCAAGACCCCGACGATCACCATGGTCATGGCGGCAGTTGCCCCCAGGGTCCGAATCATGGATCGCAGCACCGTGCGCGTGCCCAGTCTTCCAATGCGACGTCGCAGTACCTGATGCAGCAGTACCACGTTGAACACGGCGGACAGGGAGCCCGCCGCGGCCACGCCCCCGTGGGAAAACGGAATCACCAGCGCGTAGCAAAGCCCCAGGTGAAGCACCATGACGATCGCCGCGATCCACGTGGGGGTCTTGAGATCACCCATGGCGTAGAACACCTGAACCACGTTCCGGTTCAAGGCGATAAAGAACACCCCGGCTGCATGAAAGTACAACGCAATCACCGTCATCTGGGTCGACATCGCGTCGAACCGCCCGTATTCGAACAGCATCCGGATGATCGGCGTGGCCAGCAGCATGAGCCCGACGCTCGCAGGGATCGTCACAAAACCCAGCAGTCCCACCGAAAAGCGCAGAGTGTCCTTGAGGCCGGTGAAGTTCTTCTGGTGGACCTGTTCGGACATGGTCGGCAAGATCACGGTGGCCACCGACACCGCGAACACCCCTAGCACCAGTTCCTGCATGCGCAGCGAATATTGCAAGGCCGCCACCGACCCGGGATCGAGCGAGGTGGCGATCACCTGTGCCACGGTCACGTTGATCTGGTAGATCCCGGCCGAAAAGATTCCCGGCACGAATACGCGTGCCACCTTCCATACCGCGGGGTCCCGGATCCCCGCGAGCGTGAAGTGGAAATGGATGCCCTTGCGACGCAGGAAGGGAATCTGAAAGCCCACCTGCAGAGTCCCGCCCAGAAGGAAGCCCACGGCCAGGGCCCATGCCGCGTTCTCGAACTGCTGCGCGAACGCGATCACGAACAGGATGTTGGTCAGCGACAACAGCACCGGCGTGAACGCCGACGGTCCGAAGATGCGAAGGCTGTTCAGCGCGGCCTGCAGGATGGCCGCGATCGAGGCCAGGAAAAGGTACGGGAACATGACCTGGGTCAAGCCGATGGTCAGGCCGACCTTGCCGGGGACCTCGTGGAAGCGGCCCGCGAACACCCCGGTAATCAGGGGTGAAGACAACAGCACGCCGACTGCAGTGACCACCACCATCAAGAGGATGAACAGACTCATGAACCCGGAAAAGAAGTCCGACAGACGCTTGCGCTCTTCGGACACGGCCATGCCCGTGAACACGGGCACGAACGCAGCGGTCATGGCCCCTTCGGCGAACAGTCGCCGCATCATGTTGGGGATTGTGGAGGCAATGCCGAAGGCATCCGACTCCATGCCGGTGCCCAGGAAATAGCCGCGGACCTGCTCGCGGACCAGCCCGAAGATACGGGACAGGAATGTCAGGGCACTGGTCACGATCGTGAAGCGCAGGATGGACCGGCGGCTGTTTTCACCTTCCCGGGCCATGATGCGTCACCCCTGCTTGGCAGCCTGAAGCTGCTTGGCCTCCTCCCACAGCACGTCCAGGGCGGGCAGAGGCGTCTCGGCCACGCTGCGTCCCTCCTCGGCCAGGCGGGACTCGATGTGATCGAAGCGCGCCTTGAACCGCATCAGCATCTTGCGCAGGGCTTCCTCGGGGTTGATGTGGGATTTGCGGGCCAGATTGGCCAGCGTGAAAAGCACGTCCCCGAGTTCCTGTTCCACGCGTTCCGGGTCGTCGCCATCCATGGCCTGCTTCAATTCCGCGATTTCTTCGTCGAGCTTGGCGACCACGCTCTTCGCATCCGGCCAGTCGAAGCCCACGTGCCCGACCTTCTCGGACATGCGCAGGGCCATCATCAGGGCCGGAAGGCTGGCCGGCAGACCCGACAGCACGCCCCTGCCCTCTTTCAGTTTCTGGGCCTCCCAGCGGACCAGGACCTCGGCCGAATTCTGTACCTTCTCGGCGCCGAACACGTGAGGATGGCGGGACTTCAGCTTCTCGGCCTGGCGAGTTGACACGTCCGCGATCGAGAAGCGCCCTTCCTCTTCGGCGATCCGTGCCTGGAACACGACCTGCATGATCAGGTCCCCAAGTTCCTCGCAGTGCTCTTCGGGAATCCCCTTTTCCACGGCCTGCACGACCTCGTAGGCCTCTTCGACCACGTAGGTCTTCAGGGTCTGCAATGTCTGTTCGCGGTCCCAGGGACACCCGTCCGGGGCACGAAGGCGCCGGATGACTTCGACGAGTTGCTCGAACGATTCACCTGCTGTCATGTTGGCCATCACATCCAGAAGAGGAAAGATGGGGACCGTCCGCTGCCGCGCTACTTGCCCTGGCTGGCAGGTGCGGCCTTGCCGGGCGTGGGCACACGGTCCGCGGGCGGGTGCGCCTTGCGAATGGCGCGAAGCTTCTCCATGTGCTTCATGTTGACCGGTTGGAAGTGAGGGGCCGGCTTGGCTTCGTCGACCGGTGCCCCCGCGAACACCAGGCTGCCCGCCTTGCTGAGATCGTGGAAGTCCCCACCGGTGGGTGCGAACGCATACATCGCGTTGACCTTGCCATCGGTGGCATCGATGCGGAAGAAGTTGACCCGGATCGTGGCATCCTTCTGCAGGGGCAGGACCAGACCCGGGATCGCGGCCAGCGGCACCGCGACCTCGAGGTCGTAGCCGGTATCCACATCCCCGGCCTGATTGACCGTACCCGTGACCAGGACCGCGCTGCCGAGGCCTTGCATGTCGTACTTGCGGGCGTCCTTCCAGTCGGGCATGCGGTGTTCCTTGAACAGCGCATCGAAGATCACGTTCTTCGGCGAGAATTGCAGTTCCACGTAGTCCTTGCCGTCGGCATTGGCGTCCAGGTAGATCTCGATGGCATCGGCGGTCCAGATTTCCTCGTCGCGCTTGGCCTTCGGGTTCTCGATCGACTTGTCGAGCACGTGGAAGCCGAAGTACACGTTCTTGTCGTCGTAGAGCACCTTGGCCGTGGCCGCGGCCGCGGGATTGCCCGGCTTGCCATCGTAGAGTCCAAAGGGCGCCGTTTCGATCGCCTTGCCCCACACGGGTTCGTCGAGCTTGCCGTCGAGCACGATCGGGGCCTGGATGAGCCATGCCTTCAGAGGCGCTGCGGCCTTGGGGGCGGCGGCAGCGCTGACCGCGGACTTGTCGATGACCGTGACCTGGGCGGCACGAACGCGGTTGTCCCCGTCGTTGGCCACCTTGTCCTTGTTGGTCAGTTTCATGCGGTCGCCGCTGCCCTGCGTGCGCAGGATCTCTTCGTTGAAGACCCCGACCCACAAGGTGCCGACGCCCGGCTTGGCCTCGTTCTCGACCGTAATCTTCTGGATATCGCGCACCACGTCCCCTGGCTTCCACTGCGAGATCGGGTACAACTCACCCATGGGCGTGTGATCCAGCAGCATGCGACGCCCGCCCGGCAGTTCGAAATGCCCGAAGATCTTCCATTCCCCGGGGGTTTCCTTCAAGCATTCCCAGTAGTAGGTGATGGTCAACGGCTCGCCCGGCTTCACCTGCTCGGCCGACAGGTCCATGCCGATCAGGCGGATGTTTTCGCCGAACAGGGCATCCACGACCACCTTGGGAGTGGGCTTGTCCTTGAGCAGATTCTCTTCGATGCGAACGCGTTGTCCCTTGGTCACCACGACCTTGGTGGGCTTGCGGCAGCCCAGTCCGATGAGGGCCACCAGGGCCAGCGACAAGAGCACGATCTTCCGAACGTTCATCAGTGCCTCCGTGGTTTCAATCGACCGGGCGGGATTGTAGCAAAGTTGACCGCGAAGTTGAATGGATTGGTTGCTGACGGGGGTGTTTCTACTCCTTGGGCTCGTGGTATACGTATTCGCGGTTGCGGAAGTTGCGCAAGGTGATCTTGCCGGGTTCGTGCGACACCAAATAGTTCGGCAACACCGGGATCTTGCCGCCCCCCCCGGGGGCGTCGATCACGAAGTACGGCACCGCCAGGCCACTGGTCCACCCGCGCAGGTGCTCCATGATTTCGAGACCCTTGTCCAGAGTGGTCCTGAAATGCGAGATACCCTTGGCCATGTCGCACATGTAGATGTAGTAAGGCTTGACCCGCATCATCAGCAACAGGTGGTTCAACCGCAGCACTACCTCGGGGTTGTCGTTGACGCCCTTGAGCAGCACCATCTGGTTCCCGATGGGGATGCCCGCGTCGGCCAGCATGGCACACGCATCGAACGACTCGCGGGTGCACTCCCTCGGGTGGTTGAAATGCGTGTTGATGAACAACGGGTGGTAGCGCCGAAGCATCTGCACCAGTTCCGGGGTGATGCGTTGCGGCATGGTCACCGGTGTGCGCGTGCCCAGGCGGAGGATCTCCACGTGAGGAATGGCCCGCAGGCGCGACAGGATGCTTTCGAGCTTGTCGTCGCTGAACGTCAGTGGGTCGCCGCCCGACACGATCACGTCGCGTACCTCGGGATGCGCGGCCACATAGTCGATGCACTTCTGGATCTGGGCGTCGTTGGCCGCGGTGGCCGGGTCCGCCACCTTGCGCTTGCGGGTGCAGTGCCGGCAGAACATGGCACAGTTCTGGGTGATGTAGAACAGGGCTCGGTCCGGGTAGCGGTGCGTGATGCCCTGCACCGGCATGTCCTTTTCTTCGCCGAGCGGGTCTTCGAGATCCCACGGTTCGACCTTCATCTCGCCCATGCGGGGGACGCACTGCAAACGCACCGGGCAGGTCGGTTCGTCGCCGCGAATCTGGGATGCGTAGTATGGGGTGATGCCGATCTTGAAGAGGTCTCGTCCGGCCTGTGCCGCGGCGACCTCCTCGTCGGTCACTGCAATCACCTTGCGAAGGTCGTCGAGTTCGGTGATCCGGTGCTGCAGTTGCCACTTCCAGTCCGACCACTGCGCGTCCGGGAGGTCCTTCCAAGGTCCCCGCCCGCCTTTCGGAAACTGGTCGAGAATGTGATTCGCAATGCCCATTTGCTAGCCTCCAGCAGGTCACAAGCCGCACCGATAATGGCACGGCGAAAGTCGATTGTCCATGCCTCGGGCGTGGCTCACGCAAGCGGTGCTTGACAGGGGGCGACCTTCCCTGCTAATCCCAAGTCGGCTCTTGCAGAGGCGAACATGGGCACCAAGGACTACCGTTACGAACACAAGCTCCCGCTCGACGAGGCCAACCGTCGTACGCATGCGGAACTTACGGAACTGGCGAAGAAATACGGACTGAAGTTGCTCGTTGAAGGCGAGCAGGCGTTCCGACTCGAGGGGGCCGGGGTCGATGCGGACGTGAAGCTGTCCGCAACCGACCTGACCATCCGTCTGAGCCTGGGATTCCTGATCGAGAAGGCCCTTCGGTCCCGTATCGAAAAGACCCTCGACGAACGCATGGCTGGCATGCTCGCCTGAACGGCCGTGAGCCATTCACCGGCGGTCAGTACATGGCGTACGGGCAGGCCAGGGGCAAACATGCCCAGGGCCTGGGGGTCCCGGGTGCCGCGCCGGGCGTCGTGGCCTCGGTGCAAGCCATGAACGTGTCGGTTCCAAGGCAGTCCGCGCTCGCAGCACATTCCATCGCACAGCGATAATCCGGGACCGCCGGGTTGGCCGAGGTATTGACGCACCGGTAACCCATGGCACAGTCCGTGTCGCTATCGCACACGACGCACGCGGACCGCAACCGGCATCGCGGCACGAACACGGGTTCGGAAACGGACGGGGGAAGCATCCAAGGGCCCAGATCACAAACGGCCAATCCGTCGCCCAGTCCCAGGCAATCCGCGTCCGCCGAGCAGGTCCGACTGCAAAATCCCGCGCGTGACACAATGAGCCCCTCGCACAAACCGGTCTGGCAGTCCTGTCCCTGGGCTGCCGGGTCGCACGCATCGCCGATCAGGCCCGCGGCCGGCGGGATGACGCACCAGAGTCGGACGTCGTTGATGGTCGATGGATGTCCGGTGCGAACGGACGGCAGGCACATCTCGTGCGGGGCGTCGCACGCCAGATCATCCGAGCAATCCGCGAACGACGATGCCGCATCGTAGGCGCGGCACATGGACGCCAGGCGATCGTCGTCGGGCCCGATCGTCCCGGCGTGGTCGAATCGCATCCCTTCGCACCGCCAGGCCATCATGCGGGCCCCCACGGCCAGCAGTCCCGGGCAATCGTCGTCGTCGCGGCAGGGTTGCGAACAGTAGCCCGGCAGACCCTCGCGGGATCGGTCTTCGAGGCACCATCGGGTGTCGCAGGTCGCGCCAAAGGCCGCGGCACCGCATGGACTTCCCATGCCAATCGAACCCGCGGGAGGCGGCATGCACCGCGTTTCGACCCGGACCGCGGTCCCGTTCCAGGCTGCCAGCCCGTTCCAGGGTACGAACGGGGTGCAAACGTCAGTGTCGCAGTCCGATGCGGCCGCACAATCGGACGCCGCGTCCCCGATCTGCATGCAGCGCGCCACGGACAGGTAGCCGTCGACGCGATCGTTGTTGTCCACGTCGACTTCGACCTCGTCGAGGCCGCAGCGCAGGGCGGGATCCGGACCGCAGTCCGGGTCCCCCTGGCACATGGCGCTGCAGAACCCATCCAGGCAGTAGTCCGCGTTGGCGCACACGACATTCGGCAGGCCATCCCCCGCGGTCTCGTCGCAGGGGCTTCCCGTGACCGCTCCGCCCTCCCGACGGGCCAGACATTGACCGGAGATCGGCATGGCACCGCTGCTGCCGGCAAACTCCAGATGTCGGCAATAGTGGGCACCGCCCGGGCAGTCCGCATCGTTCGCGCACGATCGCGGGGCACAGGCAGACACGATCGCGGCCGGGGAATCGATCACGAGCCCCGGCTCGCAGCGCCAGGACAAGCAGTCCCCGTGCGTGATGCACGCATCACCCGTATTCGTGCAGGTCCCGTCGACGCTACAGGCCACGCCGCCGTCGGTGCAGTCGTCGTCGGTCACGCACGCGGCGGTGCAACCGGCATCCGTGCAGTTGCCCGAGGCGCAACGCGTCCACGTCTTCATGGCCATGTCCACGCCGCAGGACTCGCCCAGGGTCGCCTGTGCCGTGCCCCACCGGACGCAGTGGGATTCGACCCGTCCGAGCACCAGCAGAAAGCCGCAGGTCTCGCCCGGGTCGCAATCCGCACCGTGCGTGCAACCCCGGAATGAAGCGCGCGGATAACACAACCCGGGAACATCATCGTCATTCACCGTTCGCACGCAGGTGAAGGTCCCTTCGTCAGTGATGCAGTCCGACCCGATGGCGTCCGCATCCTCGATCCCGTCGGGCACCGCCAGATCCGTCCCACTCATCAGCACATCCTTGACGGGCTCGCACCGTCGTGAACAGATGCCTTGCAAACAGGCCCCCTCACGGCACTGGTCGTTCAGGCAACCGGGCCAGTGGGGATTCGGGAAGAGCCTGCCCGGGTACATGGCGTATTCGACCTGGGGCAGGCATTGGATCGTGGGTCCGCACGATTGTCCGAGTGGCTTCTGGGCCGAGATCGGGATGCACACGGTGCCCGACGTAGCGCACACGGTATCCGAGGGACAGGTGCCACAGGTGCCGCCGCAGCCATCCGAACCACAAACCAGGCCCCAGCAACTGGGACTGCAACCGGCGTCTGTTCGGGGGATGATGTCGACCGTGTCGCTGGCGCCGGATGTGTCTGCGGGGCCGTCGACCACGTCACCATGGGGGATCACCACGTCGCTGCGGTCGATGGTGGTGGTGAACGTACATGCAGAAAGGGACGTCACCACGATCGCGCAGATCCACATCGACCAGTGCCGCATCCCCTGCTCCCGCGAACCAAGGAAGAAAGCTTACGCATTCGGGATCGTGATGGCAAGGCGCAGGCAAGCTTGTGCAGCCCTGGCCGGTAGTCCTCCCCAGAATTGGGCAGTAGCCAGCATCTGATGAG
>CAYRIB010000032.1:0-25757 GCA_964424165.1 uncultured Myxococcales bacterium
CGCGGCCGGCGTAGCCTTCTTCGCGGCCGGCGTAGCCTTCTTCGCGGCCGGCGTGGCCTTCTTTGCCGGGGTCTTCGTGGTCGTCGTCGTCATGTTCCTCCTGAGGGCCGCGCGTTTCCGTCCGGTTCATGCCGGATTATCGGACCCGCTGACCCGCCCGTTTCACGGCGTTCCTGTCGGCGCCTGATTGCAGAAGCCGTCGGATGTCTCGTTGTAGTTCGTCACACACACGTATTCGTCCCGACAATCCCGGTCTTGCCGACAAATCTTCATGCAATAGGAAACCTGGGGTCCGAACGTCACGCACGCGGAGCCACCCGGGCAGACATCGTCGTTGCACGGCGTAATGGTGCAGTAGCCTCCCGGTTGCGATCGATCGCAGGTCCATTCATACCCGCATTCCGCATTGTTCGAGCAGTCGTCCCCGATCTCGCGGGCGCAGCCCACCATCGTCATCATCGCAATCACGAGCACCAAACCGATCTTTGTCATGGCCTCACCCGTTACCGTTCGACCCGGTGCCTTCCCTATCACGACCAGCAACTCGTCTCAAGTACCCTTCATCCGCCGACCAGCAGCATCGTGCCTTGGCCCATTTCGAAGGTCCCGGCAGAACCGTCGCCCGCTACGGCTGCTGATTCGCGTCGGCAGGACGTCGCGCCAGCGCGCCCCCGATCACGAGGTAGCCAATGGCCACGACCAGCGGAATGATCGGCAAACGACGCGTCAACACGCTGAAGAGAACCGCCAGCGTCAGCACGAGATACATCGCAAACACCCCATTGTGGGCCGGGCGCCGCAGCTTGGGGATGCGCAACGACGAAACCATCAGTGCGGCCAAGGCGATCAGAATGGAGGGACCCACGAACAGCAGCCATGCCGGCTGGCCTGCATCGTGAACGACCAGGAAGAACGATGCGAAGATAGCGGCAGCAAACGTAGTGGGAACGCCCGAGAAGAAAAGGTGGTCTTCGTGGGTCACCACGTTGAAGCGGGCCAGACGGATCGCAGCGCAGGCCACGTACACCACGCAGGCGGCCGCAGTCCACAGTGCGGTCCAGCCCTCGGGCGCCAGTCCGAACCACAGCAGCGCGGCAGGGGCGATGCCAAAGGTCGTGAAGTCCGAGAATGAGTCCATCTCCATGCCGAAGTCGCTTGCCACGTGCAGGGCACGTGCCACGATTCCGTCGAGCTTGTCGAGAAGGACGCAGTACAGGACGAACCAGCCCGCCACCACAGGAAATCCGGTGGCCGACCATACCAGAGACACCAGACCCAAAACCATGCCAGTCAGGGTGACCAGACTTGGAAGGGCCTTCTTGATGGGCGAATCACTCACGAGCGGTATGGTAAGGCGGGGCGGCCCAGGAAGTCAATCGCAACGGTGGATGGAGGCGCCCGGACACCCTCGGGCCTGTGAGTGGTGTACAATGTCACCAACGGCTCTTGCTGCCTGGAGGTGAGGACATGACGATCATCCGGACGACATCGATGTTTGCGGCACTTTTGATAGCAGGAATGCTGGCCTGTTCGAGCAACAGCGTCGTTGCCCCTCCCACCGACAATGGCAGCAACACCGAACTGCCCTGTGCCTGCATCAACCCGACAGAGTGCACGGCCCAACTCAACGGCAATCCCTGTTTGCAGGCCACCTGCGAGAACTGTGTCTGCGGATCCCGACCTCTGGACATCGATTGCGACGACGGCAATCCGTCGACGGTCAAGGATCATTGCAGTACCAGCGGGGTGTGTCAGGGATTTCCGTCCCTGTGCGGGGACCATATCTGTAATCCCGCCACGTCCGAGAACTGCGACTCGTGCGAACTCGACTGCGCCTGCGCCACCGGCACACATTGCAAGGACACCACTTGTGTCGCCAATGGCATCTGTCCGAACGCGGTGTGCGAACCGGATGAGAACTGCCTGATCTGCGCCGCAGACTGCGGCTGTGGGGACGGCAAGGCCTGCTCCGATGGCACTTGCCTCGATTGTGCCGCCTACTGCAAAGCGACGAACAAGGAATGCGGTTTGTCCGAAGGTTGCAACTGCGGGGAATGTCCCCAAGGATTCCAGTGCGACATGGTCAATCACTGTTACGGCGCCGGGGTCTGTGGAAACACCCGTTGCGAAGCGGACGAGAACTGCCTCAACTGCGCCCCGGACTGTCCGTGCCGCAGCGGCGAACGCTGCAATGCCTCGGGGGTGTGCGAGGACTGCAAGCCCGTGTGCGAGAACGCGGGCGCGGAATGCGGGATGGTCGAAGGCTGCACCTGCGGCAGTTGTCCGACCTGCTACTCGTGCAGTTTGGGCCAGAAGTGCATGGCCGACTGCGACTGCCTCTGCTACCACAAGGAATGCGGCGTGATCGGGACCTGCGCGTGCGGCACCAACAAGGGCGGATGCCCCGAGGGCGAGGATTGCAACGCCTACAAGTGCACGGATAGCTGCGACAGCCTGTGCGCCGGGGTGGTCTGCGGGTGGAACCCATCGGGCCCCGAATTCGAATGCATCTGCGGGTTCTGCGAGGGTTGCTCGGCCTGCACCAGCGGCGGTGCCTGCGTTGCCGGGGCGGCGATCGACGCCTATGAAAACAACGACACGGTGGACTCGGCCACCGCGCTCGGCACCGTGACCGACGAAGACTCGGCCTCCAAGGGCTCTTTACTTGGCACCATCGACCGGGCCGAGGACTGGGACTTTTTCAAGTTGTCGGTAACCGACGAAAACTTCGCGAATCTCGACCCCCTCATTCGCCTGACCGGCCTGGCACAGGACAAGGACCTGGACCTGATCGCATGTTACGTCTGCCATAACGGCCTTCCCGATTCCATCATTGCCGGGTCCCTGGACCCCGAAGGAAGCGTGATCGAGGTCGACATGGGCATCACGAACAGTTTGTGCTTGGCCAGCATCAATTACTGGGGACAGGACGAGGAACTCGATCTCAATCCCAAGTGCAACGGCACCGACGACTCGGGAACTATCTACATGATCGTTCTGCCGATCGTCGATGATGACTGCGGTTCCAACTACACGCTTTCCTGGCACATGTAACACACCGGGGGGACTTCACGATGGCCGGCTTCATCCTCGCCCTCGATGAGGGCACGACCGCGACCACCGCCATGGTGGTCGACGATTCCCTGAGGGTTCTTGGCAAGGCATCCCGCGAGATCACGCAAATCTATCCGCAACCGGGCTGGGTCGAGCACGACCCGGACCACATCTGGGCCGCAACCTGCGAGGCGGCGCGCGAGGCCATCGTGCGGGCAGGGGTGCCCCCGACCGCATGTCAGGCCATCGGCATCACCAATCAACGCGAGACCACGATTCTGTGGG
The DNA here is from genome assembly GCA_964424165.1 of uncultured Myxococcales bacterium. Classification (GTDB taxonomy): domain Bacteria; phylum Myxococcota_A; class UBA9042; order DTJE01; family DTJE01; genus CAYRIB01. Next base: position 3,340 of record CAYRIB010000032.1, read on the forward strand.
ACCGCGCCACCGGCCGCATACTTGGTCCGGCCATTGTCTGGCAGTGCCGCAGGAGCATGGACATCTGCGCACAGTTGCGCGCCGGGGAGCTGGAACCAACGTTCCGTGAACGCACGGGACTCGTGCTGGATCCATACTTTTCGGGCACCAAGTTGACCTGGCTGCTGCGACGATCCCCGGATATCGCGGCACGCGCTCGCGATGGCCAAGTGTGCTTCGGGACCGTGGACAGTTTCCTGATTCATCGACTGACCGGGGGGCTGGTGCACGCCACCGATGTCTCGAATGCCTCGCGCACCCTGATGCTCAACCTTCGCACCCTCGCGTTCGACCCGGAATTGGCCGACGCGCTCGAAGTACCCATGGCCATGCTGCCTCGGGTGCTTCCATCGGCAGGAACCTTCGGCACCACTCGGGGTTTGGACTTCCTTCCGGACGGGATACCGGTGTCCGGGGTGGCCGGTGATCAGCAGTCGGCCCTGTTCGGCCAGACCTGCTTCGACCCAGGCCAACTCAAGTGCACTTATGGCACCGGTGCGTTCATCCTGGTCAACACGGGCGCACGACCCGTGGTCTCGCATTCGGGCCTGCTCACGACCGTGGCCTGGCGCATCGGCGACCAGACGGCCTATGCCCTCGAAGGCAGCGCCTTCATTGCCGGGGCAGCGGTTCAATGGCTGCGCGATGGACTCAAGGCCATTCGCACCGCACCCGAGATCGAGGCCCTTGCCGCCTCGGTGCCCGACGACGGGGGCGTGGTGTTCGTGCCCGCACTCGCCGGCCTGGGCGCCCCGCATTGGGTACCCGAGGCGCGCGGTGCATTCCTGGGTCTGTCGCGTTCCACGACCGCGGGGCACATGGCCCGGGCCCTTCTCGAAGGAGTGGCCCTGCAGATTGCCACGCTCGCGGATGCCATGGGCCACGACATGGATCACCCGATCAACGAGGTCCGGGTAGACGGGGGTGCCAGCGCCAACGACCTGCTCATGCAGTTCCAGGCCGATGTCCTGAATCGGCCGGTGCTTCGCCCGGCCAATGTGGACACGACGGCCTTGGGCGCGGCCATGCTGGCGGGCATCGGCGTCGGGTTGTGGAATCAGGATGCCTTGCGGCGCCTGGCCACCATTGAACGACGTTTCGAACCGGGCATGCCGGCCGAAACCCGCACCCGCCATCGCTCGCGCTTCGACGCGGCCGTGGCCCTCGTGTCAGGATTCGGAAGCTAGCAAGGACCGCATCGCCTGCAAGCGATCCACGTCGGACAGGTCCTCAATGTTCATAGGACAGCGCCAAGTCCAATTCACCCCATCGACCACCCCAGGGACATTGACCCGGTGATCCGACGGTTTCCCGGGCAAGAGCCCGAGCGGCGAAAGCAGGTCCTGCATGGCCAGCACGACGAATCGCGACGGAGTCCGACGCAGCCACCGGACGATCGCACGTTCGATCGCCCCCGGCAGGCGCGCAGGCACCTCCCCCTCGAACCCGAGGGTGCGCGCCAGCACCACGCGATCGTCGGGCGAGGTTTCCCACCACCCGGCCAGGGTCTCGGAGTCATGCGTCGACAGGGTGGCCACGCTCAACGGCGACCACAGCGAGGGGTCGATGAACGACCGGTCCTCGTTCCAACGGCGCTCCCACCGCTGCACCTTGAGCCCACAGATGCCCATTTCGGCCAGGACCTTCCGAGCCACGGGCGGCACGGTCCCGAGGTCTTCAGCCAACGGAAGCATGTCGCAGGATTCGACCATCATGCGAAGCAGGGTGCGGCCATGTTGTTCCCAAACCCCCTCGTCCGCGGGCACGAACTGTCCCTCGCGCCCGTTTCTCATGCCTTTCGCAATGGTCCAGATGCGGAAGAAGCCGACCACGTGGTCGATTCGGTACAAGTCGAAGAAGCGGGCGGCATGGCGAAGGCGCCCCCGCCACCAAGCGTAGTCGGTACGGCGTAGGGCGTCCCAATCGTAGGTGGGAAAGCCCCAGTTCTGGCCATCTGCGGCATACAGATCCGGGGGTGCACCGGCCGAGGCGTCCATGTGGAACAATTCCGGGTGGAGCCAGCAGTCCGCGCTGTCCCGTGACACGAGGATCGGGATGTCGCCCTCGATCAGCACGCCCCGTGCGTTCGCGTATGCCCTGGCCTCGCCAAACTGTTCGCACAGCAGCAACTGCAGCCATGCAAAGAAGGCCATGTCGTCCGCATGCTCGGCTGCGAAGTCGCGGCGCTGTTCCTCGTCGGCGTAGCGCGGTCCCCAATCCTCCCAGCCATGGAAGGCCTCGACCTCCTTGATGGCCCGGTACAGCACGTATCCGTCGAGCCAAGGATGTTCGGTCGCGAACTGACGCAACCGATCCCGCAGCACCGCAGGGTCCACCTTGGCGAATGCTGCCCGCAGCAGCCCCATCTTTCCGGCGCGCACCGCGGCGTAATCTACGCGCACCGAATGCTTGAGGGCCTCGCGCAGGGCGTCGAGGCGCAGCGACAGGTCGGGATCGTCCATGATCTCGCGGACCCGGTCGAGGGCCAGGTACACGGGGTCGAGCGCGAAGGCCGACAAGGCACAGTAGGGAATGTTGTCCATGCCCATGTCGTTGATCGGCAGGATCTGGATCACCGACATGCCGACCTGCGCACACCAGTCCGTCAGGGCGAAGAGGTCCGCAGAATCACCGATGCCAACCTGTCGTCGGCTCCGCACCGAAAACAGGGGGATCATCACACCCAGACGCTGCGCATCCCCGATTCGACCCCAGTGCCGCTCAGTGTCCATGGCGCCTCACAGTTCAAAAACCTTGAGATTGTCGAAGTACACGTCCGTGACCCAGTTATTGAAGCCGAAGTGCGGTCCCCGAATCGGGTTGCTGTCCACGTATTGCAGAACCAGATTGCCGTCCACGAACCAGCGCAACGTCCGATCCGTGCGCACGGCCGTGAAGCGGTGCACCTTGCCCTTGACCACCCGGGCGTCCGCTTCCAGGCGGTCTTCGCCATGTTCGTCCAGGCGCGCGATGATGCTGACCGAGTTCTTCCACCCGCCCAGGATGGCGATGTAACCGGTCTGGTGACGCTGTTCGGTGTTGAAGATCTCGAACTTGATGTCCCCGTCGTCGCTGAGGCTGCGGGCATCGAACTCCACCCGCACGCGTTCGGGCAAGGGCCGGTTCAGCCAGGCGCCTTCGTTCTTGTCGCCTTCGCGGACGTGCAACCATCCGTCTTTGATTTCCCATCGCCCCGAGCGGGTCAGCCAGTCCGGCCCCAGTTCCTGGCGGTCGAACGTGTCGGAAAACAGCAGCGTTCCGCCGTCGAGCCCTTCGGTCACGGGTTCTGCGCGCGGCTTCTTCTTGGCCTGGCAACCCGCCATGCCCGTGGCAACCCCGGCGACCACGAACACGGTGAGCAGGCTGATCAGCAGTGTCTTGCGGCGAAGCATGCGGATACCTCCTCGTTGACCCGGTGGCCTAGAACGCGACCAACCCCTGCACGTACGCCCAGTGCGAGACTTCGTCGCCCATCATCATGGTGCCGTTGCTGCGCGCGACCCGGGTCAACCGAAGCAGCGCCCCCGGCAGGAAGAAGGCGTAGCCGCCCTCGAAGCTCAGGTACTCATGCGCCTTGAAACTCAACACGAAGTCCAGTTCCTGCCCCACATAGCGACCCTCACCCGACGGGAAGGTGGCCTGTCCATCGAAGGCCGCCAGGGTGCCTCCGTCCGACGAGAGGTAGAAACGGTGATAGTCCATCCGGAAGCGCAAATCCGGCAGCGGCTCGAAACGGGCCGTCCCACCCATGTCCCAAACCCCTTGCCAGTCAAAGAAGTCCATGTGGCCCAGAATCGAATGCTGGGTATTGAACAGCGGTCGGTAAGCGACGTTTCGGTCGTCGTTCGGGTCGGCATCCCCGGACGCGCTGTAAAAAACCAGACCCAGCGTCGGACGGGTGCTCACGGGAATCTCGTACAGAACCTGCGCCGCATACGCGGTCGCCAGATGATCCGCGCGCAACAGCGAACCACCGGTGATCGTCAAGTCCCGGGTCCCGAACTGCAGGGCCGCCTCGCCTTCGATCAGCAGGCCGGTAATCGGCCGAGCCACGGCACGCACCCCCACGGTTCCGATGAACTCGGCTGCCCCCTCGGTGCCGTTCTCGAGGTACAAGCCGTACAACTCCGCATCGAGAAAGCTCCAGGCGTTCGACGCCAGATAGAGGCCGTAGAAGTTCACGTCGTGACCCGCCGGCACCCCCGCATCCTTGACCACCGTGGCAAACAAATCCGCACGGATGACCTTCGGCCGATCGTAGGCGATGCGGACTCCGTCGAAGGCGCGGCCCGCGGTGAAATTGTTGCGGCTCACCTGACGCTCGGCCCCGAATGCCATTTCCATGCGTCCCAACTGTACGGATAGGCCCGGGGTGAAGAGGTCCGACAGGCGAACGTATCCCTGAAACAGATCGAGATTCTTCTCGTTCGACTTGGTCGAGACTTCCTGGCCCCAGCAACGCATGTCCTGGATCATCAGCACGGCCTCCACCCATGCCACGGGCTTGAACGACAGGCCCAGCCGGGTCCGCTGCCGCACGAAGAAATCGCCGTCCGCGATATCCGAGTCGAGATCCCGATGATTGACCTTGTATTCCGGACGAACGCGCAGTTCGAGACTGGGGTGGAACCATGCGTCGGCACGGTTGCGCAGGCCATCCACGTCCTTGCGGATGGTGGCCACGTCCTGTCGAACCGGCTCCAACTCCGCACGCGGCGCGAGCCTGGATTCGAGGCCCGCCATGCCATCGGCCTGCCGGGCCTCGGCCTCGGCCACACGCTTCTTGAGGGCATCGATTTCCTGGGCCTGGGAGTTCACCTTGGCGTTCAGCCCATCGAGATCCTCCAGGAGGGTAGAGACCGCCGCATCCTGGGTGGCCTTGGCCGGCGCCTTTGCCGCCCAGGCAGGTCCGCCCGCCGGGATGACGATCGCGGCCACGAGCACCAGCATCCCGAAAGCAGGCCGTCTTCCCATCGCGTCCTCCACTCGATCGCGGTTGCGTTGCCAGCCGCAGACTTTAGCAAGGATTGCGAGGACCCGCAACGTTGTGGCGGCCTCCGGGAGCCTTGGCCGCTGCGGCCAATCGAGCCTGAGAGTGCGGCAGCGCGCTGCCGCACTCATCGGAGGTCCGTCATGCCACGGTGCACCAAAGCGCAAGCAAGCTTGCGCAGTCCCAAACCATTGCAGACTCGCTTAGAGGTTGACGGCCGGCGCCGCTCGCGATAGATCTGGATCGCCCCGGTGACGCCGTTCGCTCGCGGGGCCAGGAGTCGCATGTACCTGGGTCAAGTCATCGGCACGGTGGTGGCCACTCGCAAGGTCGAGGGAATTCTGGGCCTTCGCCTTCTGGTGGTGCAACCCCTGGCCCACGATCGGACTCCGCGCGGCAACGTGCAGGTTGCGGTGGACGCCGTGAATGCAGGGCCCGGGGAAGTGGTCTTCCTGGTGGGCAGCCGCGAGGCCTCCCAAGCCCTGGAAGATACGTTTGTGCCCGTGGACGCCGCCATCATCGGCATCGTGGACCACATCGATCTGGAGGCCCGCCCGTGACGCTGGCACGCGTGATCGGTACCGTGGTCTCCACGGTCAAGCATCCGAAATTCGTCGGTCTGAAGCTTTACGTGGTGCAACCCATTGCCCCTGACGGAAAGTTCACCGACCCGTCGTTCTTGGCCGTGGACCGCGCCCAGTCCGGCGTGGGTGACACGGTTCTGGTGCTCACCGAAGGCAACGGCGCCCGGCAGCTGTTCCGCGAGTCCGTGCTGTGCATCCGCTCGGTGATCGTGGGCGTCGTGGATGCCGTGGATGTTCCCTGAAGAGTAAGGCCATTCGATGAATGCCGAAGTCACGACCCCTGAGTTGCAGCGTGAGGTTGCCCGTATCTGCCAGCGGCTCCACGAACGCGGTTTCGTGGCCAATCACGAGGGCAATGTCACGACCCTGACCGCGGATGGGCACATCTTGGCAACGCCGACCGCCGTCTACAAGGGGGATATCCGCCAAGGCGATCTTCTGCTGCTTGATCGGCAAGGCCGCAAGGTCCTGGGCAGCCGCAAGCCCTTTTCAGAACTACCGATGCACCTCGCCGTCTACCGGGCACGCCCGGATGTGGGTGCCGTGGTTCACGCCCACCCACCGACCGCCACGGCCTTTGCCGTGCTGGGACAACCCATTGAGGCCTTCTTCCTGCCCGAATTCATCGTGAGCATCGGTGGCACCGTACCGGTGGTACCGTTTGCCCTTCCAGGAAGCGAGTCCCTGAATGCGGCGCTCGAACCGTTTTGCCAGAAGTTCGACGTCGTGCTGCTTGGAAGTCACGGGGTGCTTGCGTGGGGCCCGGACGTGTCGACTGCCATGCTGCGGGTCGAGCATTGCGAAGAGGCCGCCCGCGTCCTGATGGCAGCCCGCAATCTGGGTACCCCCGTCAGTTTGCCCCCCGAAGCCATCGAACAGCTCCTGGATGCACGGACACGGGCAGGACTCGGGCCTGCGGGAAGGGCGCGCGCAAAGGCTAGGAGTGGCGCAGCTTCTCGATGATCTTGTCCTTGACGGGATTGCGCGGCGCAGACGGACGACCCGCCAGCATACTGGCTTCGATCATGGCCAGGCGTGCGCGGGTCTCGGCGAACTCGTGACCACGCATCGTCAACGGCGCATCAACCGGTTCGGAAATCCCGAACCGGATGCGGACGTAGCGTTCTTCCTCTTCCGTCATGGATCCCGCCTGGATGGCATGACGGACATCCGCTTTGGTGAGTGTGGCGACCGTGGTCTTGACCTCTTCCTTCGATTTTTCCTTCACTTGAGCCTCCTTAGCAATCAATGCTCCCGGGCAGCTTCATGATAGTCGCGCGCCCAAGCGGGGTCAAATTCCCTGCAATCATGATTGATTCCAGAGCGTTATCGACAGCCCCCGAACCTAATCCTGGATATCCCGGGACAAATCGGCCTGCTTCAGCAGATATTCCAGCGATTTCCGATGGATTCCTGCCAACTTCGCAGCCCTGGTGATGTTGCCGTCGGTCAACTTGAGCAAGCGCGAGAAGTACCGGGACTCGAACTCCCGCACCAGACGCTCCTTGGCATCCTTGAAGGGTTCGTCGAAGGCGATTGCAAGGGTTTCTTCGGGCGATCCGGCCCCCGTTCCAGATCGGCCGAGCGCAGGACCCGGCAGATCCAGGGGCAGCATGCCGCCCTGAAGAGCCCCGCTCAGGATCACCGACCGCTCCAGGAAGTTGCGCAACTCCCGCACGTTGCCAGGCCACGCATAGGCCTTCAGCTTTTCCATGGTGTCGTACGACAGGCGTGGGACCGCAGTGCCCGACTGGGCACCGAGCAAGGCCAGGAAGTGGTCGGCCAACGGCGGGATGTCGTCGGGACGTTTGCGTAGCGGGGGCAACTGCATCCGGATCACGCCCAGTCGATAGTACAGGTCCTCGCGAAAATTCCCGGCACGCACCTCCTCTTCGAGGTTACGCTTGGTGGCGCTGACGATGCGCACATCCACCTGCTGCCGCCGATTGCCCCCGACCTGCTTGACCTCGCGCTTCTCCAGGGCCCGCAGCAGCTTGGGCTGCAAGTCGAGCGGGAGTTCCCCGACCTCATCGAGGAACAAGGTGCCTCCGTTGGCTTCCTCCATCGCACCGATCCGGTCGCGCACCGCCCCCGTGAAGGCGCCCCGCACGTGGCCGAAAAGCTCGCTCTCGATCAGTTCGTGGGGCACCGCCGAACAGTCGAAGATCACGAACGGCTTGTGCTGGCGCACCCCGAACTGGTGCAGGGCCTCGGCCACCAGTTCCTTGCCCGTGCCGCTTTCGCCCTCGATCAGCACCGTGGCGTCGGTAGGGGCCACCCGTTTGAGCATCGCGAAGATCTCGCGCATCTCGACCGAATGCCCGATCATCTTGCCGAACCGGCCTTCCTTGGAGATCGAAATGTCCACGGTCTCGGCCCCCAGATGGAAGCGCACCGTGGTCTCGCCGAGTACAATCTCGGCGTCCGGCGGCAGGAAGGCGCACTTGACCCGCACCCCTGACACCAGCACGCCGTTCTTGCTGTCCTCGTCGCGAATCACGTAGCCGGACGGCTCGAACTCGATACGGGCATGCGTCCGGGACACGGTCGGGTCGTTGAGCGAGAACTGGCATTCGGCCGAAGTACCCACGAAGATCTGCCGCCGGTCGAACGACTTCTCGAACCCTGCATCCGGTCCCTTGACGACCTTCAGGGTGTAGCGACGCAACGTCAGGTGGTCGACCGGGAGGTCCAGATGCACGGTCCGGGTTTGTTCCATCTCACTCATGGGGTGTCCTCGGGGTTCAGGCTCAGTTCGATGGTCCCGAGCGCCGTGGTCTCGGAGGCCCTCACCTGGAAGCGGGTGACTCGGCTGACATCCCCTTCGGCAGCGCGCAGGGTCAGCGTATGTGCCCCGGCAGGCAGCAACAGGTCCGCCACGTTGCCGGACAAGGACATGGCCGTGCCGTCAATCATCACGACCGCATTGGCCGGGAAGAAACGGAACTTGACCCGCCCCATCTCCAGGGGCACCAGACTCACGGTCACGGACGACGAACTGTCCGGCCCCACGGTCACGGTCCGCGATTCGTGGCCATCCATGCGAACTTCAAGGCGCATCGGGCCGCCCTTGGGCAGCGTCACGTCGATGGGCGTGGTGCCGAGCCGCCGCGCACCGTGAAAGACCTCGGCACCTTTCGGCGTGCTGCGCAGCGAAACGACCGTGCGCGGCGGGGTGTCCGACCACGCCGGATCGCGGCGCGGCATGGTTTCCGGGGGTTCGGGTGGCGCCACGCCCTCGCGTTTCTCCGACACGTCGAGCAGCGGCAACACGGCCGGCGGCGCCTCCTGATCGCCCGACCGGCTATCGATCGCATCATCCGGCATCCCTTCAAGCGCCCCGTTTCCGTGGGGCCAGGTAAGCACCGCGGTCGTTCCCGCCATCGTGGCCAGAACCACCAGCAGAACCCACCAGTAGCGCACAAGACGCGACCGGGTCAAAGATGTGCTCACGGCCGGAGTCGGGGTCTGGCCACGCACGATCGAACGGGTCCGCTCGGAAGCGTCCCCCCCCGTGATTGGGCTGCGCAGCAAACCCTCTGCCGCCGCATCCAACGCGGATGCCCTCGGGGGGGTGGTCGGCGCCGGGGTGCGCACCGGAGGCTGCGAGCGCCCTGCGGGGGCAGTTGACGCCAAGAAATCGGCCATCATGCGGGCCGAGCACATCCCTTCGCCACGTTCGATCAGGATGCGCATCAGGTCGGCCTGCAGGGCCTCCGCACTTTCGTGACGGTCCGAGGGCAGGCGCGCCATGGCCCTGGCGACCACGGCTGCAAGATCCGCCGGTACCCATGGGGCGACCTCGGCCAAGGGAGGCGGAAGGCACCGCCGCACCTGTTCGATCACCATCACCTCGGACTCTCCCTCGAACGGACGACGCCCCGCGAGCATCTCGTAGGCCACCACCCCCAGGGAAAAGAGGTCCGAACGCGCATCGCACGGTTCGCCCAGGATCTGCTCGGGCGCCACGTAGAAGACCTTGCCGTGCAGGGTGCCCGGCATGCTCAAACTCATGCGGGCAGCGGCCTTGGCCACCCCGAAGTCGGTCAGCTTCACCTGGCCGTCGTAGGCCAGAAGGATGTTGGCCGGGCTCACATCGCGGTGCACCAACCCCAGCAGATTACCTTCCGCGTCCCGCCGATCATGGGCATAGGCCAGGGCCTTGGATATCTCGATCAGGATATGAAGCGCCAGCGCATGGGGCAGACGTTCGCCCCGATCCCGCAATGCACCGAGCAGATCCCGCAGGTCCGGGCCATCCACGTACTCCATGACCATGAAGTAGTCACCGTCGATGTCGCCCGATTCGTAGACCTGCACGATGTTGCCGTGGGTAAGCGACGATGCTACCCGCGCCTCGTCCATGAAACGGCGGACAAAGTCGGGGTCCTTGGCCAGATGCGGCAGGACCTTCTTGATCACCACCAGGCGTTCGACCCCGGGAAGCGATGACTGCCGGGCGAGCAATACCTCGCCCATACCACCGGCGCCCAACTGGCGAACTACGCGGTAGGCCCCGAAAACCTGTGGATCGAGCCCTGGCATGTGACCCCCGAAGCCTGCCGAATGATAGCAGCTTCGCCCCACAAGGCAATCGCGCCCTTTTCGCGCCGAAAAAGACTTGACATCCTGGATCGCGTCTTGTAACCTGCGCTCGTTGTTGTCAGGCCGGGTCGTTCTTCCCGGTCGAATTTCTTCAACTAGGGCTGCGTTTCCGTCTTAGTCGAACGGGGTCGGAACCGTACTCGAATCCGGGCATTGTCAGATCGTCTCGGATAAAAAAACTGGTAAAGGAGGAGACAAGGGACATGAACCTCAAAGAACTGAAGGACATGAAGATCGCGGACCTGCTGAACCTGGCCAAGGATCTCAACATCGAAGGTGCGCGGGGATTGCGCAAGCAGGAACTGATCTTTGCAATTCTCCAGGCCCAGACCGAACAGAACGGCCTGATTTATGGGGAAGGCGTGCTGCAGGTGCTTCCCGAGGGCTTCGGCTTTCTGCGGGCCCCGGACACCAGCTACCTCCCCGGTTCGGATGACATCTACGTGTCGCCGTCGCAGATCCGTCGGTTCAACCTGCGCACGGGCGATACCGTGTCGGGTCAGATCCGGCCCCCCAAGGACGGCGAGCGCTACTTCGCGTTGCTCAAGGTCGAGGCCATCAACTACGAGGACCCCGAAGTCGCCAAGACCAAGACCTTGTTCGACAACCTTACCCCGTTGTACCCCAATCAGAAGTTTAACCTCGAATACGACCGCAAGAACTACAGTTCGCGCGTGATCGACCTGCTGTGCCCGCAGGGCAAGGGTCAGCGGACCCTGATCGTGGCCGCGCCCCGAACCGGCAAGACCGTGTTCCTGCAGGACTTCGCGCACGCCATTTCGATGAATCACAAGGAAGTCTACCTGATCGTCCTGCTGATCGACGAACGGCCCGAGGAAGTGACGGACATGGAGCGCTCGGTGAAGGGCGAAGTCATCTCGTCGACCTTCGATGAGCCGGCCGCCCGGCACGTGCAGGTTGCCGAAATGGTGATCGAAAAGGCGAAGCGCCTCGTCGAGCACAAGCGCGACGTCGTGATCCTGATCGACTCGATTACGCGTCTTGCCCGCGCCTACAACACTGTGGTGCCGCCCTCGGGCAAGATCCTCTCTGGTGGTGTGGATTCGAACGCCCTGCATAAGCCCAAGCGCTTCTTCGGCGCCGCCCGTAACATCGAAGAAGGCGGTTCGCTGACCATCATTGGTACAGCCCTGATCGACACGGGCTCCCGCATGGACGAGGTCATCTTCGAAGAGTTCAAGGGCACGGGCAACTGCGAACTCCACCTGGACCGCAAGTTGATGGAGAAGCGCATCTTCCCGACGCTCGACATCAACAAGAGCGGAACCCGCAAGGAAGAACTGCTGCTTGACCCGCCCACGCTCAATCGCGTATGGATCCTGCGGCAACTGTTGCATCCGCTCAACGTGGTCGACGCGATGGAGTTCCTGCTCGACAAGCTGTCACGCTACGACTCGAACCGCGCGTTCCTCGACTCGATGAGCAACTGACGCCCCTGCCCCGCTCTATCAAGGTGACTGTTATGACGATCCGTTCATCGAGCCGCCTCTTGGCGCTTTCGGGCTATCCATTCGCCGAGGTGGACCGGTTGGTCGAGGCGTTGCGAGCCTCGGGACAAGAACCCATCGACTTCGGGGTCGGTGACCCGACCGACCCGACCCCTGCCCTGATCCGCGAGGCCATGAAGACGGCCTGCGATCTGCGCGCCACGTCCGGGTATCCGAGCTACGTTGGCTCCGAAGTCTTTCGCAGCGCGGTGGCCCGCTGGACGAAGCAGCGTTTCGGGGTGAGCCTGGACCCACAGACCGAGATCTGTTCCACGATCGGGGCCAAGGAGGGGGTCTTCCACTTCCCGGCCGCCATCCTGGATCCCGGGGATCTGGTGCTGTGCCCAAGCCCCGGTTATCCCCCGTACCATCGGGGTACCCTGTTTGCCGGCGGCGTGCCGTGGCATTATCCCTTGCGTGCACAAAACCACTTCCTGCCGGACCTGTCGGTTATCCCGGCGGATGTGCTGGCCCGGGCGCGAATCTTGTGGGTGAACTATCCCAATTCCCCGACCGGGTGTCTGGCTCCCGACGCCTTGTTCGAGGACCTGGTGGCCTTCGCGGCCCGCCATGACCTGATCCTGGCATCGGACGAGGCCTATTCCGAAATATGGTTCGATGGAAAGCCCCGCTCGGTTCTCGAGTTCGGTCGTGAGGGCGTGGTCGTGTTCCAGTCCCTGTCCAAGCGCAGCGCCATGACCGGCTACCGGGTGGGCTGGATGGCCGGGGACGCTCGGATCGTGTCCGCGTTCAAGAAGCTCAAGACCAACATTGACTCAGGCACACCGACGTTCATTCAAGATGCCGCGGTCGCTGCCCTCGCCGACGAGACCCACGTGGACGCGATGCGTGACACCTACCGGGCCCGACGCGACATTCTGGTGCCCGCCTTGCGTGACGTGGGTTGCGCCATCGAGGGTCCTCAGGCCACGCTGTACGTGTGGCCCCAGGCACCCGGCAACCTGTCCGGGGTGGACTTCGCCAAGCGACTGCTCGTTTCTGATATCGGGGTGGTCGCCACGCCTGGTGCCGCCCTGTGCGAACCCACCGCAGACGGAACCGTTCCCGGGGAACGCCACGTCCGCTTCGCACTCGTGCCGTCCCTGCCCCGAGTCGCCGAGGCGGCGGCCCGCATCCGCAGAGCGCTCAGTTGACAATCTATTCCAATGGCGAACAGATGATCTGGATGGAATCGAGGTAGGTCGCGGAGGCACCCTTGATCCCGGTCATCACGTATCCCTTGGGGCAGGTTTCCTCGAACGGACGCCCCCCGGGGCCTCCCACCTTGTTGCCAGGTCGCTTCGCGGTTCCGACCGTGACGTCCGATCGTTCCTCGCCCGCCTTTCGAATGATGTCGGCAGCGGTCATGTCCTGCAGTTTGTCCGAATTCTTCGCGTGGCTGGCCTCGGCTGCGAAACTCGATGCCTCGGCAAACCGCACATCCCCTTTCGAAGAGGGGGCCCCTTTTTCGGGCGCGGCTTCGGTGGTCGCAGCGGATGCCGTATCCGTCCAGGGTTCCCGGGCGACCACGCCCACCCCGCGAACCTCGACCGACATCCACGCCTTTTGCAGGGCCCTGGCAGCCGGCAAGGGCTTCATTGCCCCAAGCCGCACCGAGTAGTTGCCCAGGTCCACCGCCACCCAATGGGTTTCCGTCCAGATGACCCGACGCGACTTCGCATCCGGATGCAGACGAAAGATCATGGGAAAGACGCCACCCATCGGCTTGTCGGCTTCGTCGACCATGCGTCCGGCACGGGTCACCGTGATGCTCTCATCCGCGATGGCCTCTGCGCAAAGCATGCTGAACAGGCCGAAAAGAACCAGCACGAGTCTACTTCGCATCGGTCGTTCCTCCTTGGGTGGACGCGGCAAAGGGCCTTGCGGGCCGACGCTCGGTGTCGGCCAGCGACCCCAGCAGGTCCCCCGACAGCGTGACCGGCCCACGCAACAATTCGCACCCCGTCAGCACGTCGTGCAACATGCGCCGGCGCGGGCTCACGAACGCCCACAGCGGCCCAAGCAACCCGAACAAGGCCAGGGGCAGTGCAATCCCGGCACGGAAGCACAGGCGCACCAATCCCGGCTGACGCCCCCGGGTCGTGATGACCCGCATCCCCATCAAGCGCGCCACGGGCGCTGCCCCGATCAGTCTGGACCAGAGGGTCTGCCACACCACGTGAACGATCGCAAAGAGCACCGCGCCCCGGATCAGCAGATGCCTCTGCCCATTCGCCAGATCGATCGCATAGTCGAACGCATTCCAGTAGCGCGGCGGCAGGTCGAGGGGATACGCACGCCACCACGCCCACAAGGCAGCAATGACCAACCCGGCCTCGATCGCCAAATCGAGCAGCCCGGCGACCCCGCGCAACAACACCGGAGCGGCCATCACCTCATCGCGTTCGAGCTTCACGCCATCCCTCCCATGTCCCCGATCAGGCTCTGCGCGATGATCACGGCCGCAATGGCCGCGGTCTCGGCCCGCAGAACCCGGGGGCCAAGGTTCGCGGCAGCAAAGCCCGCCGCCTGAAGGGTCGCACGTTCCCGGTCCGTGAACGACCCCTCGGGACCAATGGCCAGCCAGACGGCATCCACCGCTTCGTATGCCCCCAGCGCAGCAGACAACGGGGCAGCACCGGGACGCTCGTCGAGCACAAAACGCCCCCCCCCCTCGATCCCGGCCAGGGCTCGGTCGAGGCTCTGCCACACCGACACCCCAGGCACATCGTCGCGCCCACACTGCCGAGCGGCCTCTGCGGCCACGCGTCCGAACCGATCCGCCTTGGCCGAATCTTCGCCGGTCCTAGCCACACTGCGGTCCGCAACGAACACCCGTACTTCACGGACTCCGCATTCGACCGCCTTTTCGATCGCCCACTCGGTCCGGCCCGATTTGAGGGCCGCGATCAGAAGGCCGACCTTCACCCGCGGCGAGATGGGTGCCTCGGGGGCCAACCCTTCGACCAGCAGGGCAAAGGCCCCCCCTTCTTCTACCACATGGCTGATCCAGCGTCGTCCCTCCCCGTCGGACACGAAGACCACATGTCCCAGACGGACCCGCAGCACGTCACGCAGGTGATGTACACGGTCCCGGTCGGGTACGATGCGGCTTCCGGGGATGATGGGGGAATCCAGGATCAGGATGCGGGGTCCGGTCACTTCGATACGACCCAGACCTTGACGGCAGCGGTGAGCTCGGGCGCCAGTTTGATGTTGACGTGGAACACGCCGAGGTTCTTGATCGGGTTTTCGAGCTGGATCCGCTTGTGATCCACTTCGATTCCTTCCTCGGCCAGCGCGTCCGCGATGTCCCGGTTGGTCACGGACCCGAAGAGCTTGTCCTCTTCGCCGGCCTCACGGGCGATCTTGCACGCCACGCCCTCCAGGCGCTTCTTCAGTTCCATGGCCGTCTTGGTCTCGCGGGCGATGCGATCCGCCACGAGCCGCTTCTGGTGTTCGAGTTCCTTGACCGAGCGCGAGGTGGCCGCAGCCGCGAAGCCGCGCGGCAGAAGGTAGTTACGGGCATAGCCTGCCGCCACCTCCACCACGTCCCCCGCGTTGCCGAGCTGCTCGACTTCCTGCTTCAGAATGATTTTCATGGTTTACTCCTCACAGCCCCAGGCCTAGTTGGTGGCGCCCGAGCTGGAATACGGCATCAGGGCCAGGTGCCGGGCGCGCTTGATCGCCAGTGCCACCACCCGCTGGTGCTTCGAGCAGTTTCCCGAGATCCGGCGCGGCACGATCTTGCCCCGCTCCGTGACCATCCTCTTGATCATCACCGGGTTCTTGTAGTCAATGACCGCGGTCTTGTCCGAGCAGAACTGGCACTGCTTCCGGCGCGGCGGGCCACGACGCTTCTTGCGACTGTCATCCTTCTTGTCCGTGCGCGGCCTCATGACCGTTCCTCCTCTTCATCGTCCTCGTCAGCGGCCCCTTCTTCGGCTTGGGCCTCCTCGTCGTCGTCATCGTCATCATCGTCGTCATCGTCATCGTCATCGGACACGGCGGCGGCTACGCGGGGGGCGAACTCGCCTTCCCAGCCAGTGGCTGCGCGGCCGTGATCGCTGTTCTCGTCGGCTTCGCTCGGCAGTGTGTCGAAATGCTTTTCCGCTTCCATGTCGTACTTCTCGGGGTCGAGGGCTTCGCTCAGACGCACCGTGAGGTAGCGCAACACGATGTTGGACAGCTTCAGCGTCCGGTTGAGGTCCTTCACGAATCCGTTGTCGGCGAGATACATGTAGTACATGTAGATGCCCTTGCCGGTCTTCGCGATAGGATACGCCAAACGGCGTTTGCCCCACAGCTCGAACCGGATATGCCGGGCATCCGCCTTCGACATCATCTCCGCGATCTTTTCGTACAGCCGCCTCTGGGCATCATGCCCGGCGTCCGTACGAGTCACCAGGATCGTCTCGTACTTTCTCATCACAGCGGCACTCATCCGTCCTCCTTGCGGTCTAGCGGCCCGGACCCATTGCCCGGGCAAGAAGGTTTTGCAGGCTTCGACCGGCGGTTCACGCGATTCTGCGCGCGAACCACACCCCCGGCCAGCCACGCCTCGATCGCCTCGACCGCCCCTTTCAGGGCCGCGTCGAGCGCGTCCAGTTCATCAGGGCCGAACTTTGAAAGAACATGCCCGACCATGTCCGCACCGGGCACCCGGGGCCTCCCGACTCCGAACCGAAGCCGAGCAAACCGGTCGGTTCCCAGGTTCTCGATCACCGAGCGGATGCCACGATGGCCATTGTCCCCGCCACCCGACTCGACCTTCATCCGGCCAAGCGGCAGGTCCACCTCGTCGTGCACCACCAGCAGGTCCGACAGATCCAGGCCATGAAAACGCAAGATCCGCCCGACCGACCGCCCCGACAGGTTCATGTAGGTCAGGGGCTCAGCCAACAGCGCGTCGCTTCCATGGCGACGGACCCTCAGGACCCGCGCCTCCCACTTTTCAAGCCAAGTCCCGGTATCGGACCCGGCAAAGGCCTCCACTGCCAGGAAACCGGCATTGTGGCGCGTGCATTCGAACCGGGCATCGGGATTTCCCAGGCCAACGATCAGCTTCACGACCTGCCCCGCCACCCGGTTTCAAAGACACTACTTCTTTTCGGTCTCGGCCTTGGCATCCTTGCCATCGGCGGCCGGAGCCGCAGCAGCGGCGCCTTCGGCCGGAGCAGCAGCCTCGCCCTCGGCCGGAGCAGCAGCCTCGTCCTTGGTTTCGGCACGCGGCATGCGGACCGATACCACGACCGCGTCCCGGTCGTAGACCGCCTTGGTCCGTTCCGGGTAGGGAAGCTGCGAGAAGGTGAGCACCTGGCCCACGTTCAGCGGGCTCACGTCCACCTCGATACATTCCGGCACGTCCGAGGGCAGGCAACGAATCACGATCTCGCGATGGGCGATGTTCAGCTTCGCGCCCAGTTTCTCGCCTTCGGACTTGCCCTGGATATGGATCGGAATCTTGAAGGTACGTTCCGCGGTCTCGTCGACCCGCAGGAAATCGCAGTGTTCGAGCGTGCGCCGATAGGGATGCACCGAAAACTCGCGGACCAGGGCCAGGCAGCTAGCCGCCTTGGTGTCCTTGTCCTCGATGTCCAACTTGACCACGGTGTTGGCATGCCGCGGTCCGTTCAGGACCCCGGCGACCACCTTCGGGTCCACCACCAGCGACTGTCCCTCCTTGCCTTCGGAGTACAGCACGGCAGGAATGTAACCCATTGCGCGCACCTTGCGGGCATAGCCCTTGCCGGAAAACGGCCTGACCTTCGCCACCACCACCGGGTATTCCATCTTGCACCTCCCCGCACCGGCAGGTCCCGAGCCCCGAAAATTCAGGGATCAGGCTTCACCCGCCTCACGAATCCAATCCCGACGCCATCGCCATCGCCCGCTCGCCCTGCCGCATCAAGCCCTGCAAGGCTTCCAGGGTGGCTCGTGCAGCATCCAGGGTGTCGAACACCCCGAAGGCCGCGCTGCCCGTCCCCGTCACCCCGGACGCTCGGGCCCCTGCCCGTGCAAGGGCATCGACCCAGTGGCGCGTGCGCGGACACTCCTCAAAGACCGCTTCGGACAGGTCGTTCACCCCGAGTTCCGCCCATGCGGTTCCTGTCAGAGGACCTTGAACCTGGTCCAAAAGGCAGGAATCTTTACCATTCCTGCGCTCCCACGTCAAGCCCAAATTGCCCGATTTTCCGAAGACCTCGGCGGTCGAAAGGCGCTCCGCGGGCACCATGACGACAACGGGCAAGCTCGGGAAGTCGTGCAGCAACTCGACCACGTCACCACGTTCCCGCATCCGGACCGGCCGCGGGTCCAGGAAGAACGGGCAGTCGGCACCGAGCGAGGCGGCCATCTCGACGATGGCCGCGCGATCGAGCGGACTTCCCGTGACCTCGTTCATCCGTCGAAGCACCCCGGCTGCATCCGACGACCCACCACCCAATCCCGCTCCGACGGGGATGTTCTTGGCCAGACGGATGCGCACCGCATAACTTTTCCCGATCGCGCCCAGAAATGCCTCGGCGGCCCGCACCGCGAGATTTTCCCGGCCCGAGGGAACTGCCTCACTCCCCGAAGCAAGGTCCAGAACGATGCCTTGCCCGCCGGGCACCACTTCGACCTCCAGGTCGTCGAACCACGGGATGGGCACCATGATTCCGCGCAGTTCGTGGTATCCGTCAGGGCGCTTCCCCAGGACGTGCAGGCACAGATTAAGCTTCGCGGGACAGCGCAAGGATGTCCTCCACCAGAAGGTCCGGTTGCAGGGACCTGCGTTCCTCGGGGGTTGCCAGCCCGGTGGTGACCAAGGCAACGGCTACCCCGGCGGCCCGAGCCGTGTGCACATCGACCGCGGAATCGCCCACCATCAGGGCTCGGGAAGGATGCACCTTGATCTCGGCCAGCGTCTGCAGCAGCGGTTCCGGGTCTGGCTTCAGGCGCACGAAATCATCCCCCCCGTGCACGGCGCCAAAGAACCGCGCAAGCCCGAGTTGATTCACGATGGCACGGGTCTGGACCCCCGGCTTGTTGGACAGCACCGCCATGGGGCGCGGCAGAAAGGCGGTCAACCCGTCTTCGGTGCCCGGATACGGGCGAGTGGCCTCCACGAGATGATCATCGTAGGCGTCCAGAAACTCCCGCACGGCACGGTCACGCTCGGTGACGTCGGAAACCGGCACGGCCCCATCGATCAGATGGCTGACTCCGAGCCCGACGTGCCGCTTGACCTCGTCGACCGTGATGGGGGGCAGTCCCCGCACGTTCCGCACCATGTTTACGGCCGTCGTGAGGTCCGGGAACGTATCGACCAGGGTCCCGTCCAGATCGAACACGATGCCATCGATCCGCGAAAAATCGATTGCCATGTCTACTCCCGAAGCCAGACGGCCATGAAGTCGTTGTTCTGCAACCCGCAGATTTGGACCTTGCCGAACGTCCCTGGCGAGGGCAGGCCCGGCCCTGCAATCCGCACGCCACCGTCCACTTCCGGGGCCTGGAACCACAATCGACCGATCGCAGACCCGCGGCCCGACCGGGACTCGATCACCGCGGCGTGTTCCTGGCCGATCATGGCCTGACGACGCGACGCGGCAATGCTGGTCAGCAGTTCCTCGAGGCGCCGCAACCGTTCCTGCTTGCGCACCGAACTCACCTGTCCGGGAAGGCCGGCCGCAAACGACAGCGGCTCGGGTGAAAATGCGAACACGCCGGCCAGATCGAACGCAGCCTCGCGCGCGAAGGCCATCAGTTCCTCGAACTCGGCATCCCCCTCCCCGGGGTGCCCGACCAGATAGGTGGTCCGAAGCACCACCCCGGGCACCCGGGCGCGCAACCGCTCGACAAGTCGGAGGAGGTCTGCGGCACGGGTACCGCGGCGCATGCGACGCAGAATCCGGTCCGACCCGTGCTGCACGGGAATGTCCAGATAAGGAAGGCAGGGCCCTTGCGAGGCCAGGATCTCGATCAGGGGCTCTGGGACGTCCCTGGGATACAAATACATCAGCCTCAGCCAACGCAGGCCGGAAACCTCGCCCACCAACCGACCGACCAGATTTGCAAGGTCTGGCCGATTGGGCAAATCCGTGCCGTAGTGCGACAGGTCCTGGGCCACGAGCACGATCTCGGAAGTCCCCGTGGCCACCAGAGCCCGCGCCTCGGCCACGAGGTCCGAAGGGTCGCGGCTTTGTTGCCGGCCCTTGATGCGCGGGATGATGCAAAAGGCGCAGCGACGGTCACAACCTTCGGAAACCTTCAAGAAGGCCGAATGGGGCATCGTGGTGATCAGACGGGGGTTGGCCGCGGTCGGCACGGCCCCCGGCACCACCGGATCCCCGAAGAGCCGTCCCGGCAGCGACAGCACATCGCGGGTCCCCACGAACACCGTGGCCTCGGGAATGGCCTGACGGATCTCGGAGCGGAACAGGTCTGCCATGCAGCCTGCCACGACCAGGCGACACCCCGGGCGCATCATGTCCGCCAGCTCGCGCAGCGCAGCGAGCGATTCCTGCCGTGCGGCGGCCAGAAAGGCGCAGGTGTTGACCAGGATGATGTCCGCGTCACCCGGCTCCCCGACCAGCACACCACCTCGTGACAGCACCGAACCCAGCATCACCTCGGTATCCACCCGATTCTTCGGACAGCCCAAGGTCACGGCATAGATGGCGGGCAGTCTGGTGGGGTGTGAGCGCATGCTATTTCGGCCCGAGTTCCTGGACGCGCACCCCGCGCGGCACGGCGAACGAGAACCCCTCTTTCGGAAGGGGCTTGAACACCGGCCGGTCGAACTGGATGCGGGACACGTTGCCCATGGGGTCCACCACTTCGCTTTCGCGGGTCTCGCCGGTCGACGCATCGACGAACAGCGTCACGGACTGGAAGTTGCGGTCATCGTGCCGCGGGGTCAGCAGGATCGGCGTCAAGCCTTCGGGCGTCGTGGGCAGCACCTTGGCATCGAAGTCGCGCGTCAGGTTGCCGGCTCCGGTCAGAAACTTCAGGGCATGGAACAGGTCCGAGTCCTTGACCCGCATGCGATAGGCGATGGCCTCTTCCACGTCGTAGGACCACAGCACCTCGCCATCACTGACGTAGTAGACCTCGTCGGGGGCCTTGTAGTCCCAACGCATCATGCCCGGAATCTTGAAAAACACGGTACCCGAGCGATGAAACGTCCGTTTGGGGCTGCGGGTGCGCACCACCTGCTTGAAGGCCGCCTTGTAATCCGTGGTCGACTGGTAGAACGCCTGGACCTTGTCGAGGACCCCTACCCCTGTCACGACCGCAGCAATCGCGCCGGAAGTCGGCGCCGAAGCCGGAGCATCCGCGAGGGCGGTCGCGCCCACCAGCCAGGACAGGGACGCAACGATGTAGACGGTTGCACGCATCGCGTCCGGATTGTAGCGATTTGACGGGCCGAAAGAAACCCCTTCTTGCCTGACACCCCCTTGTGCCGGCATCCCCCCCTTGACGCCCGCAAAACCCGACCCAATATTTTTCCTGCAAGTGGCGGGACGGCGGCCGGCCTCGTCCCGGAAAGAAAAATACACATCAGGAGGAATGCCATGACGATCCAGAAGTGGGACCCGATTCGTGAGTTCGAGCGGATGCACGACGACCTCGACAAGCTTTTTCGCTGGAGCGGCCGTCGAGGGGTCGAGGCCACCGGCGAGGCACCTTGCTGCTTCTCGGTCGACGTGCTGGAAAACGCGGATGAAGTGGTACTCAAGGCCGAATTGCCGGGGGTCAAGCCGGGCGACGTGAGCATCCGCGTCGAGGACAACGTCCTGACCATCAAGGGTGAAAAGAAGTTCGAGGACACGGAAAACAAGGACAACTACCTGCGCGTCGAGCGCAGCTACGGGGCCTTCAGCCGCTCGTTCTCGCTGCCACCTTACGTGGATGCGGACAAGATCAAGGCCGAGAGTCGGGACGGCGTACTGACTCTGCACCTGCCCAAGAAGCCCGAGACCAAGCCGCGCGAAATCGAAGTGAAGGTCGGCTGAGGTCGGACGGTGACGCCGCCCTACGGCTCGCCCATGGCGCGATGAAGGTTCGCCAGCGCGGTGTACCACGTGGCCAGGGCCACCTGATACTGGCTCTGCGCCTGCGTCAGCGAGGTCTGGGCGTCAAGCACCTCGACCGATGTCGCACTCGCGGCCTCGTACTTCCGGGTGACCACCCGCAGATTCTCTTCGGATGATTCGATGCCCTTGCGCCAGGTCGCCATCGACGCCCGGGCCGTCCGCAGATCCAGCCATGCCTTGCGCACATCGAGCGTGATTGCGTCCCGCAGGCCGGCTACCGCTTCTTCCACCCGGACCCGGTCCGCTGTGGCCATGTCGATGCGATACCACGTCGCACCCCATTCCCAGAAGTTCCAGGACAAGAATCCGCCCACGAACCACAGATTCTCGTCGGCAAAACGATTGCCCTTCTGGTAGTTGTATTGGAACCGCGCACTGATGTTCGGCAGCATGGCACCAATTGCGGCCTGTCGTCCTGCATCGGCCATCCGCACACGCTGTTCCATAGCCCGCAGGTCCGCACGGTTCGTCACCCCCCGTGACACGGCGTCAGCCTCGGTCAGCGACAGTTCGGGTGGCGGGTCGGCGTCGTCACCCGCCAGCGTGGTGGGTTCGTCGGTCGGCAGTCCCATCTGGATGTTCAGTGCCGCCTGGGCCAGTTCCACCCCGG
>CAYRIB010000033.1:0-18148 GCA_964424165.1 uncultured Myxococcales bacterium
GGTCCTCGTGCGGGACGATGCCGGGGGTTGGAGACCGCCGGCATTCATCACGCTCACGGGCGGCAGCCTGGGCTGGCAGATTGGCGTGCAGGCGGCGGATCTGGTGCTGGTTTTCAAGACCCGGACAAGCGTCGAGAGTCTGATGCGGGGCAAGTTCACGATCGGCGGCGGGATCGGTCAGTCGCGTTTGTGCATGTTCTACCTTCGCACGGCCCACATCGGCGAGGTCTCGGTCGGGGTCTGGCCCCACGAGATGGAAGAGGCCTGCGCGGCGGGCAACGTCTTTCTGTTATGATTCCATCATGCTCTAGGCGGAGGCCTTCATGGCTGCATTGGACCGGCTGCTGTGGCTCTTGATGATCCCCCCGACCGCCATCGTGGCCTGCTCGTCGAACACGGTGACCCGAGATATCCCCGCGGCCGAGGATGTGGCCCCCGACATCACGCAGGATACCGCCGAGACCGACGCCTTCGAGGACGCCCCCGTCCTCGACGCGGATTCCGTCGCCATCGAGGTCTTTTCGGACGCGGCCGAGGACGTCGCGGACGTCACGCCGTCGGACGTGTTCGAAGTTGCGCCCGATATCCTCACGGACATCGTGCCGGACACCCCGCTCGACTGCACGTCGCCGTATGTCTACCTGCAGGATCGTCAGTTCCGGATCGGCAACGAGGCGTTTTTCCCGCTGAGCGTCAACTACATCTTCGACATCCGGGTGACCCCTCAAGGCGAGTACTTCATCGCCCCAGGCGCGTGCTTCTGCGACAACCCGACGTTCTGCTGCGGGGACCCCGCGTCCTGTCGGACTGCGATCCGGGAGCAACTCGCCCAGATCAAGGCGATGGGCATGAACTCGCTGCGCGTAGTGGACCTCTCGATCATCCCCTGGGGCGACAGTGTGGCGCTCGGATCGTGCAGTTTCCAGGCATCGACCACGGATTTGTGGCTGTGCGGGGACGATCGCAAGATCGTGATGTGGCCGATCAACGAAGTCGGTTTCCAGATGATCGCAGACGCCATGGACCTGGTGGCCGAGGCAGGGCTCAAGGTGATCTTCTTGGCCGGCCATGGCAAGGTGGACCTTCCCGGAGTGCAGGACGCCTACACCCACTATCTGACGGCCCTGGCCACTCGGTTCGCAGATAACCCCACGATCTTCGCCTATGACCTCACGAACGAACCCATCTACGAGTTCGCTGAAAAAGGGCCGTCCAAACAGGACGTCAACACCCTCTTTGGCAAGTGGTATGCGGCGGTGCGCGCGGGCACCACCCGGCAAATGGTCACCGCAGGACTCGCGGAGATCGGCACCGTCCAAACCTTCGACCCGGGCGTGATGCCGCTGGACTTCGTATCCTGGCACATCTACTCGGGCTGGACCTGGGATTCGTACGCCCGCAACCACCTGTCATCCGTGTTCACGTGGATCCGCAACGAGCCCTACCCGAGCATGGTCGGGGAAACGGGCATCTCGGTCGAAGACGATGGCGCCACCGAAGCGGATCAGGCGGCCTTCGCGCGCCATGTGCTGAACTATGCCCGGGCCTGCCGCTCGATGGGTCTGCAGTGGTGGCTGTATCGTGACGTACACTGGGGCCCGCCCGGCGAGCACTTCGGTCTGGTGCGCTGGGACGGCACCGAGCGACCGGCCGCGGATGCCTTCCGCGTGTTCGATCCCTACGCAGCAGGTACGGTGGCCTGTGCGCCGCCCCCGTACACCGGCAGTTCGCCGCAGGAAGACATTATCACCCAAGGACGCCTGATCCGCGAGGACGGCACCCCCATCGCCAACGGTTTCGTGAGCGGGCACAAGTGCTTCACCGGGGGTTGGGACTGGACGATCACCGGGTCGGACGGGCGGTTCGCCCTCCTGTCGGGCACCGCTATCAACGAGATCAAGGCCACGGCCTCGGGCATGTCGACCGCCATGGCTTATTCGCTGTGCGCCGCAATCCCCGACGTGGGCGACATCGTGCTTCAGAAGTTGTCGTTGCCCATGGATGTGTCAACGCCCCCCGTCTGTCCGTGATGACGGGGGTTGAAAAGGCGGGTCAGCCCCCGATCAGAACGTCCGACGAGCCCTCGATCATCTGCCCCATGCCGGAACCGCAGTGCTGGTCCTGGTCCCCCTTGCGGTGGGCCTTCTTGCCGTTGATCAGCACCGTGGCCGAACCGGCCTTCGCTTCCCACATGTTGGTGCTGCAACAGGCCATGTGAATCCCGATGTCCCCGACCCGCACGGCCGGCATCTTGTTGATGAACACGTCCGGGGAACCCATGATCGCCGGCCCCTTGGCCGGGTGCGGACATGCGGGGCAACCGTGAGCGCACGCATCGATGTTGGACTTATCACCGAGTCTGGCGGCTTCGGGCATCTCAATCCTCCTCGTACTACGTGATGATCGACGGGATCGGCAGGTTCGTCCCGCACACGACCGGCCCCACGGGCACGAACGGCGGGGCGAACGTCGGGATCGGTCCCAGTCCCATGATGTTCGACAGCATCGACGATGTTTTCCACGTGTCGTAGCAACTCTTGAACGCCTTGGCGATCGCGTCGAACAGTTCTTTGTGGTGCATGGCCTGGGGATCGCCCAGGTTTGCGATCATCATGTTCTTGAGCATCGCGTCCGACAGTTGCGCCTCGCCGGGTGAAGACCCGCTTGCCACGGGCATGGGCACGGTCGGAGTCGGCGGCCCCATGGGTCCCGGGAACGCCGCGTGCGGAGCGACCTGCAGGGTTGCCAGATACCCGAGTTGCCAGGTCTGCCAGGCCGTACCAATGGCCTGGGCAATCGCCTTGGAGTACTTGAGTTCCTGGGCCGTGGCCTTGGGCGCGGACGCGAAGATGAGCGGGAACATCGGGGGGCCCTGAAGATTCCCGGGCAGCACGGACAATACCGTGGCGTTGTGCAGCGAACCCGTGATCATGGCCAGCGACTGCCACTGGGACCAGCCCGAACAGATTGCCGAGCACATGCCATCGATGAATTTCTCGAATTTGTCGCCGATCTTCTTGGCGGTCTCGACGTGGTACTTGTTGGAACTTACGCTCTTGAACAAACACATGGGGCTCGCCACGGCGTTCTTCTCGTCCGGCTTGAACGCGTCCCCGTACTGCTTGGCCGCATCGCCTTGGGGCTGTTTCCAGTCCACGAAGAGGTCAAGCTTCTGACGGAAGTTCTGCTTCGCGAGGTTCTGCATCATCGAAGCTTGCGGTGCCGGCATCCCTTCCCCCTGTTGCACCCACCAATATTCTACCGTAACCCCCCGGACAATGACAGGCCCGGGGCGACACTACTTCTTCGATTCCCGGGCCTTGGCCTCTTCGATCCGGGCGCGCATGGCCTCGATTTTCTTGCGCAGCTTCGTCCGTTCCTTCTTCTTGTCGGGGTCTGGCTCGGGCGTGTTACGCGGTGGATCCTCGGTCTTCGGAATCTTGATGAAGCGGTCGCGGAATTCGTCGAGCGACAGCATCTCGACCGCGGGTTCGATCTTCGGATAGGTCTCGAGTTCGTCGATTCCGCCGTAAGGCAGATACCCTCGCCACACGAGACAGAAGCGGTTTTCGTCGGTTTGGATGAACAGCGTATCAAGCTTCACGTCCACGAATTCCGGTCCCTTTCCGCGGTCCACGAACAGCAACGGCTTCTCGCGGGGCAGGTGGAACGCGTAGTGGCCCGATGGCGCGATGTTCGTGATCGACACACCCTCGTCACCCGCCAGGTCCTTGACCGTCATGCCAGGCGCTGCCGCGTTGTAGCATTCGGGCTTCAGGATCGGCATCTCCATGTCCAGGACCGCCTCGATGGTTGCGCGTTCGCCGGGGTCCTCGGGGTCCATGTCCAGGACGCGCTCGCGGATCATGTTTTCCTGGTCTTCCTTGTCGGCCTCGAGCACGCCCCACAAACCTGCCCTCGGGAACCATGCACGGCCGAAATAGCCGAAGCCCGCGGGGTTCGGAGCCTGTGGCAGGTCGATGGGTTCAATCACGATGTTGTCGGGACTGAGCAGGTTGTCCGGGTCCTCGATCAGCGGAAGTTCCACGCCTTCGACCGTCTGTTCGAAGTTGCCCAGGATGAATCCCTTTCCAAAGGGATTCGTCGGGCAAGGGATGACGTCGAGTTCGTCCGGGTCCACGGGCTCGGCCGGGGGCAGTCCCGCATCGGCGCGCGCCTGGGCATCCACTTCCAGGGCTTGGGCCTTGGCCGCCGCGTAGGCTTCCGGATCCAGCGGCACGATGTAGCTCATGCCACCGTAGGCGTTGTCCCACGTAAGGTCCACACCCGCGATCGGTTCCGGATCGGAAAACAGCGGGGGCGTGGGCACACGTTTCGTCGAATCCGTAGATTCCTTGCGCGGCGGGCGAAAACGGCAGGTTCGCGGGCCGAAGATGCGAACGGTCTTCTTGAGAGGCCCGACCTGGACCGTGACATCGAAGCTCGGGGTGGGCTTTCCGCCCGGTGCCAGGGCCCGTGCATGCACCATCACATCGGTGGCCACCTTGAACGGTGCCATGTCCGATTCGACGAGGACCGGCGAGTTCGAGGCATCGAGGCCTTCCGGGTAGCGGTCGCAGTCCTCGATCGGGGGCTGTTCGGCCGCCGGGAAGACCCGGCCCGACTCGGGTTCGATGTCGTAGGTCCGCTTGACCACCCAGGTCAACACGTCCCTGCCCTGGGCGTCCTTGCAAGGAAGAAAGAACACCCACGCGTTATCTTTGAGTTCGCCAGCCATGGGTCTATTTGGCACCAAAATCGCGTCGATGGCAAGGGCGGGGCGTGTGGTGGGGATGCCTACTTCACGACCAGCATCTGCACCGTGACCAATTGCTTGGCTTCGTCCGTCGGCGCAGCCGCCAACCGTCTCACGCCGGCGGCCAGTTCCCCTTCCCTGCCCTCGGGCACCGTGACCACCATGGTGGCCCTGCCCTCGGAAACCAACTTGTCCTTCACGACCCCGCCGGCCACTCTGACCAAGGTTTCGATCCGGCTCGCGGCCAGGGCGGCATTCGCCACCCGCACGGTGAAGGTGGATGACGCGATTGCCACATCCGCCTTTTGTTCCGCGGTTGCCACTGGGGCCGCATCCGCCGTCGCCGCAGCCCTTCCAGCCCCAGATCCGGCCGCGACTGCCGCAGAATCGTCCTTTGTGATCGCCGCCGCGGTCGTCCGCTTCGCTTCTTTGGGCATGCCCCCCGCCCCGTAGCCCTTGTCCGCCCCCTCTTCCATCTTCAACATGCCCGTTGGGGTATCGCGAGATCCGGTCATCAGGCCCTTGCCGCGCACAGACAGTCCGGCAGCTTCAGCCCTATCTTCGTGTTCGGACACCTTCGTGGACACGGCGGCCAGGCCCTCGTGGGGCTTTGCGCGCGCCGCGGGCCTTGCCGGTGGGACGAATGCCGGAGTCTGCGCAGGGCCTGCGCCTTTGCCGGGGACCGCCACCGACTCGGAAGCTGCGCCCAGCATCGGGCCGGGACTCGCCGTCGGCGGCTTTCCCGAGGTGGCGACCGCTCCATTCCCACGAGGCACCCCGATCGGCTGGGTTGGCTGGGGCAGAGGCGCGGGCGCCTTGCTGGGAAACGCTTCCCGCTGCTCTGCGAATTCCCGTTGCGGCCCTGTGGTCCGATAGACTTGCACGGCGACCACTGCAACGACCAGAACGGCCAGGGCCTGGATCGGGACCTTGACGTGCCAGGGGTGAAAGAGCCGCCGCCACCACCCTTGTCTGGCCCCCGCTTCCTCGCGCACCCGGGCCATCACCTTGGTCGCGAACCACGGCGGAGGTTCCACCTCGGGAAGCCCGAGCAGGATCGCTCGTTCCCGTCGAAGCCGGACGAGCACACCCGAACAATGCTCACATGTTTCCACATGGGTCTGAACCGCTTGCGCATCCCCTGCCACGAGGGCATCGTCCACCAGGCCCGGCAACAACCTCTGTGTCTGTTTGCACGTCATGGCGTTTCACCCAGCACGTCGGCCAGACAGTCCTTCATCGCGCTCCTGGCCCGGAAGATCCGGGATTTCACCGTGCCCTCGGCCAAGCCGAGCATCTGTCCGATTTCCTCGTACGAATGCCCCTGGATGTCCCGCAGCACCAGCGCCTCGCGGTAGCTGGCATCGAGCGCCCCGATGCACTCCTGGACCCGCGCCTCCACGTGGCGTCGGTCGATGTTCTCCGCCAGGGTTTCGGCATCCGAGGCGATCTCGCGGACCCGTTCCCCGTCAGGGGTCTTTACCGGGGCATCCAGGGACAAGCCCTCACGGCCGGCCCGCATGCGGCGTTTCTGACGGCTCGTGCGGGCGTGGTTGCCCACGATGGCACACAGCCAGGTCGAAAAGCGCGCGTCGCTGCGGAACTTCCCGATCGCACGATAGGCCGACAGAAAGGCCTCCTGGACCACGTCGCAGGCTTCTTCGTAGTCGCCCGTCATGCGGAAGGCAAAGTTCAGCATGTGCTTCTGATGGCGTTCGACCAGGCCGGCGAAGGCCTCGACGTCACCGCTCTGGCAGCGTGCAACCAGGGCGGCGTCCGTGTCGTCGATGGCGGTGTTCGGGAACCCCATGCGGTATTCACAACCCATGTGCGACATGGTGTCAAGCCCGGACCGGAAGGATCCGAAGTCGGGCAGCAGCCAAGGCGTCTGTGGCAAGGCGCAAGCGTTGCTTGCGCACTCCACAAGCCCTTTCGGAGTGCGGTAGCTTGCTACCGCTTTCACCCAAGTCCGTCTCGCCCCGGCGCGCCAAAGCGCAAGCAAGCTTGCGCACTCCAAAAACTCGCTTCGTGAGCGGGCCGCGGATTCCTTGAACTTGCTTCGCTCGCAGGCTGCGGGGTTTAGCAGAGAGATCGGATGAAGGCTGGCGGCTTGACAGTGGATGGTTTCTACCTCCCGCGCTGGATCGTGATGGTCACGGTCGCTTCCTTTCCATCCGAGGTCGCGTCCAGCAGCACCGTCTTGACCCACGACACCAGACACCAGCGACAGTTGCTGGCATCCTTGGGCGTGGTCGACACCACCCGCACGTCCTTGACCTGACCGTCCGCACCGATCACAAGCTTCATCACCACCTCGCCGCGGTATCCGTTCGACGCGAAGCACGATTCCAATTCGCTGGTTCGCGCCTCGAAGGCCTTGCGCACCGCCTGCTCGGTCACGCCCCCCTGGACCTGCACCCGGGTCATCCGCAGGGATGCCACGCTCACCGTCTCGGGCCGCTTTCCCGATTTCGGATGCGGCGGCCGTACGAGGCCTTCGACGGCCTCCTCGCGCACGGGAGATGCCGCCAGGTCAGCGGCACCCATTCCGTAGCCGCCACGCCCTGTCCCGAGCATCGGGGCCGACTTGCGATATCCCATGCCCGCAGAACCAGCCCCCATGGCCTGCGTGGCCATGCCACCACCAACGGCCAGGTCCGACACTCCCTGCGGCAGAGGCAGCGGTTGCTGCACCGTGGTCGGCTTGCCCTCCTGGTGCCGCACCACCGTGTCCACGGCCACGAACGACGTGTAGGCGGTCAGCAGGTTGTAGGTCAGGCCCAGGTCCGTGATCTCCTTCACCCGCTCGTCCGTGGCGCCCAGCAGGTTGTAGTCCCCGAGGATCTGGATGCGATGCCGAGCCCACAGATAGCGCAGGGCCCCGTTCTCGCGCGCCGGGGACACGCCGCCCACGTCCATGGTCTCGCGATGCCTGCCGCTGCCCGACGTGCCGCTCAAACTCACCTGGCCGCCGACCGCACCACGCCACTTTCCAAACACGATCACCGGCCGCTCGGCCAGCACGTCCGGCACGTTCGGTGGCTCCACGTCGTAGGTGTCGAACCGCTCGAAGTCCACCTTCACCCCAGTGAGCACGGGCGACGCGACGAGTTCGCGGAATCGCGCGGCCTTTTCAGGTGCCTCGGTCGGGTTCAGCACCACGAACGATTCGCCCATGCCCACGTGCGCAATTCCCTCGATCAGGTGCCGGTTCACGCCGCTGCCGATCCCGAACGCAAAGAAGTTCGCGTCGCCCAGGCGCTTGCGGATCAGGTCGAAGGCCTCGGCCTCCACCGACACGTAGCCGTCGGTGGCGATCACCAGGGTGCGCGAGACACCGTCTTCGCGGGGCAGGGCCAACGCGCGCGACAACGCCGGCAGCAGTTCCGTGCCACCACCGCCCTGCTGGGCATCGATGAACGCGATGGCGCGGGCGATGTTGGCCTCGGTCGCGGACACCGAGCGTTCGGCCATCACCGACGAGGCCCCGGCAAAGAGGATCACGTTGAACCGATCCGAGGCGCGAAGCTTGCCGATCAGGTCACGCAGCAGCTTCTTGGACACATCGAGGGGAAACCCGTGCATGGACCCGGACACGTCCACGATGAAGACGTACTCGCGGCCCGGGATGTCCGCGGTCGTCACCCGCTTCGGGGGCTGCATCATCAGCAGGAAGAAGTTTTCCTTCTCGCCTTCGAAGAGCAGTAATCCCGACTGGATCTTCGCCCCGTCGAGGCGGTAGCGCAGCACGAAGTCCCGGTTGCCGCCGTGCTTTTCCGAAGCGTCCAAAGTGATGCCCGCGGTCGAGGTGCCCGAAAACACGGTATCGACCTTGTGCGACGGGCAGGTCACTTCGCTGATCGGCATGCCGGCCGCCAGTAACACCTTCATGTCGAAGGCGTAGGTCGGAGGCTCGCCCTGGCGCAGGTAGGGGTTCTTGGTCCAGTGCTCCGAGGCCGGCACGTCCGCCTCGGTCTTGTTCACGTATCGCGGTCCCACCACGGTCGGGTACATGAATTCGTAGACCTGGTCCGTGGGCACGACCAGTTCGGTGTAGCGCAGCTCGACCTTGACCTCGTCGCCCGGCATGATGTTGGCCACGTTCATCTGGAACACGTTCGGGCGCTGCTGCTCGAGCAACGACGCGTTCTTTCCCGCGTCGCGAGCGGCCTCGTATTCCTGACGCGCTTCCTCGCGTTTGCGGATCTTCGCCTCGACCACCCGCTCACCGATCGTCATCTTCATGCCGTGGACCGCCGCCCGGGTCGAAGCCGGAAACACGTAGATGGCCTCGAGCGGCTTGCTGCCCTGATTGCCGTACACCTGAGTGACCGTCACGTCCGCGATCACGCCCGAGATGTTGACGTGCGCGGACGTGGACTTCAGCGGAAGCGAGTCGAGCGCCGCATCCGGACTCGACACCAGGAAGTAAGGAGACAGTGTCTGGTCGCCCCGGTCGATTTCGGGGCGAGGCGCTTGTCGGGCCATGGCCGCCTGCGCCATCAACGCGAACATCAGCATCGCCAACACTCCCGGGAACCGTCTACGATGTGCCATGGGTCACCTCCATCCAGTTTTTCAAAGTTACAACCCCTTGGACACGAGGTCGCGCCAAAAAGTTCCCAAGAATCAAAAATCGTTGTTTGGACCTGGCAAGCCTTGACCTGCAAGGCCGCGTTCTGGGATACTGACGTCGTCATCAACGCGGCTAACGCCCGCATCGAACGCGGTGAAGAGGAGAATCGACATGAAAGACAACACCCGCCGTCTGGTCCTGGCCGTCGCCATGGTTGCCATGGGCCTGACCGCCCTGACCGCCCGTTCGGCGTCCGCGGCCAACGACCTGTCGCTGGGCCTCGTGCTCGGGGACCCTAGCGGCATCACTCTGCGTGGCGGCATCGGGGGACCGAGCGCCATCCAGGCGGCCCTGGGCTTCGGCTTCTTCCCGGGCGACGCGGTCACACTGACCGTGGACTGGACGTACGATACCTGGGACTTCCTGCGCGGCAACAGCACCGCAGCCATGTACCTCTACTTCGGGGTCGGGGCCAAAGGCATGTGGTTCACCGGACGGCACTTCGCCTACGTACGCGATGACAAGAAGAGCTTCGACGACCACTCGCACTTCGGCATCGGTGCCCGGGCCCTGGCCGGCATCCGCGTTGCCTTCCGCAACGCCCCCTTCGACCTGTTCTTCGAGCTCGCCCCCCTGAGCCTCGTGGTGGTGGTCCCAGACCCCGGCATCTACTACGATGCGGATGGCGCCATCGGCTTCCGTTATCGATTCTGATCATTGCCTTTCTGACGAAATCGGCAATAATCTCGCCCCGGAGACCTCGGACCGACGAGCAGACTCCGAATTATCAGGGGCTTTGGAAAATGCGCAAGAAGACGTTCAGGGGCGGCATCCATCCCGATGACTGCAAGGCTTTGACCCGCGACATGCCCGTGTGCACCATGCCCGCGCCACCACGCGTGGTCGTGCCGCTGCGCCAGCATTCGGGCGCACCGGCCAGGGCCCTGGTCAAGGCCGGTGACCGCGTGGCCGAGGGCCAGCCCATCGGCGAGGAGATCGGGTTCGTGTCCGTGCCCGTTCATGCGCCGATCGCGGGCGAGGTCGTGAGCGTAGCCTCACACCCGCATCCCGGCGGATTCGACTGGGAGGCCGTGACGATCCGGGCGGTAGTTCCAAAGCCCGAGGATGAATCCCCGCCGCCCGCGGACCTGCCCCCCTGGCGCATCCCCGAGGCCCGTGCCGATTGGGAGGCCTTGTCCCCCGACGCATTGCGCAACATCATCCGCCAGGCGGGGATCGTGGGCATGGGCGGGGCGGCATTCCCGGCGCACGTCAAGCTCGCGCCGCCCTCGGACCGCCGCATCGACACACTGATCATCAACGGGGCCGAATGCGAGCCCTATCTGACGTGCGACCACCGGGTAATGCTCGAAAACACCCGCGACGTGGTGACTGGCGTCCAGATCCTGCGCCACATCCTGGGCATCGACCGGGTGCTCGTGGGCATCGAGGACAACAAGCCCGACGCCATCGCACACATGACCGCCGCATTCCAGGGCGTCGACGCCGTGACGGTCGTGCCCTGCCGCGTGAAGTACCCCCAGGGTGCCGAGCGCCAACTGATCGAGGCCCTGACCAAACGCCAGGTCCCGCCCCCGCCCGGCCTTCCCATGGACGTGGGCGTGGTGGTGCAGAACGTGGGCACGGCCGCAGCGGTCACCGCGGCGGTCACGCGCGGGGAACCGTTCATCGAACGCGTGATCACCCTGTCCGGTTCGGCCATCACGACTCCCATGAACGTCCGCGTGCGCCTGGGCACCCTGCTGTCCGACGTCGTGGCCTTTGCGGGCGGACTCAAGGGAAATCCGGGCAAGGTGATCATGGGCGGGCCGATGATGGGAATCGCCCAGGTCCATCTGGATGTGCCCGTGATCAAGGGATGTTCCGGTTTCGTATTCCTGTCGCCATCCGAGGCGCGGGCCTTGCGCACCATGCCGTGTATCCGCTGCGGTCGGTGCGGCCAGGCATGCCCGCTGCACCTGCAGCCGTCCGAGATCAGCGCCCACGTGGATGCCGGCGACTACGATGGCGCCGAGGCCTTGCACCTGCGCGACTGCATGGAGTGCGGGTGCTGCAGCTTCGTGTGTCCGTCGGCCCGCTGGCTGGTCCAGTCCATGCGTTTGGGGAAGGTCAAGCTGTATGAGCGAAAGCAAAAGTCCGCCGGTTGAGGCCGGTACCAGCGCACCCGAAGACACCCGGTTCCACATGGGGGCGTCCCCCCACGTGCACGCGCCGCAGACCGTCCGCACGATCATGTGGTGGGTCGTGATCGCGCTGCTGCCCGCGGCCGCGGCATCGATCTGGTGGTTCGGGCTCGAGGCCCTGCGCGTGCTTGTGCTATCGACCGCCTTCTGCGCAGGCATCGAATACCTGTGCCTGCGCTTCATGGGCACCGAAGGCGAGGTGTCCGACGGGTCCGCGGTCGTGACCGGACTGCTGCTTGGCATGAACCTACCCCCGCAGTCCCCGTGGTGGCTGATCGCGGTCGGGTCCGTGGTGGCCATCGTGGTGGCCAAGCACCTGTTCGGGGGCCTGGGCAGCAACATCTTCAACCCAGCGCTCACCGCACGTGTGTTCCTGTTGGTGTCCTGGCCCACCCTCATGACCACCTGGATGAAGCCGGGGATCCGTGGCCTGCTGCCGTCCGGCCTCGAAGGCGAGGCATTGAAGGCCGTCACCGAGGCCACGCCGCTCGGTCTGCTCAAGGAAGGTGGGATCGACAAGATCGCGTCGAATCTGATGGATCTCGGCGTGGGCAACGTGGGCGGCAGCGTGGGCGAGGTCTCGGCCGCGGCACTGCTGCTTGGCGGATTGATCCTGCTCGCCAAGCGCATCATCACCTGGGAAATCCCGGTCACGTTCATCGGGACCGTGTACGTGTTCACCTGGATCGCACAGATGATGGGCAGCCCCGGACAGTTCGCGTCCCCTGAATTCCACGTGCTCGCGGGCGGCCTCTTTTTGGGCGCCTTCTTTATGGCCACGGACATGGTGACCTCGCCGATCAGCTTCCGGGGCCGGGTGGTGTTCGGCATCGGATGCGGCCTGCTGACCGCGATCATCCGTTTGTGGGGCGGTTACCCCGAAGGTGTCAGCTTCGCCATTCTCCTGATGAACGCCTTCACCCCCATGATTGATAGCTACATGCGGCCAAAGACGTTCGGCAGCCGAACCATCGTGAAGAAGGTGGCGCCATGAAACAGGGAGCCCGCTATTTTATCGTGTTGCTGGTCATCTGCGGCGTGGCGGCTTCGCTGCTGGCCGCGGTCTATGTGGTGACCAAGGAACCCATTGCTGCTTCGCGCAAGGCCAAGACCATGAACGCCGTGCAGACCGTGCTGCCGGCCGCGGACCGCCTCGTGGTCGAACCCGAGGACCTCCGGAAGTTGCTTGGATCAACCTCGGATGAGGCGCTGCCCGAAATCTATCCCGCGTTCCAGGGCGACCGATTGGTCGGCGTGGCCATCAAGGTGACGGACCCGAACGGGTACGCGGGCAACATCGACCTGATGGTGGGCGTAACCGCCGACGGCAAGGTGCACGCGATCAACGTGCTGCAGCACAAGGAAACCCCGGGGCTCGGCAGCAAGATGGTTGAACCTGCTTTCGCAGGGCAGTTCAAGGACCTGACCGTTCCCGACAACGGCGTCAAGGTCAAGAAGGACGGCGGCTTGATCGAGGCCATCACCGGCGCGACCATCTCGTCGCGCGCCGTAACCCGGGCCGTCAACGAGGCGGTCAAGAAGTTCCGCGAAATCAAGCCCCGCCTCGCCCCGGCCCCCGCGCCTGCCGCAGGAGGCAATCATGGCTGAAAGCACCCTGTCCCAGGACTTCTCGCGCGGCTTTTTGAAAGAGAATCCGCTGTTCATCCTGGTGCTTGGTACCTGCCCGTCACTGGCCGTGACCACGACCCTGATCAACGGCATCGGGATGGGACTGGCCGCGACGTTCGTCCTGGTCATGTCCAACATCTTCATTTCGGCCTTGCGCAACTTCATCCCGTCCGGGGTCCGCATCCCTGCCTACGTCGTGGTGATCGCCTCGTTCGTGACCATGGTGGACCTTTTGATGGAGGCCTACTTCCTGTCTTTGTACCAGGCGCTCGGGGTATTCATTCCCCTGATCGTGGTCAACTGCATCATCCTGGCACGGGCCGAGGCCTTCGCTTCCAAGAACAGCATCCTGCGTTCGACCCTGGACGGGCTCGGCATGGGCCTCGGTTTCACCATGGCGCTTATCATCCTGGGCACCTTGCGCGAGGTCCTGGGCAACGGGACGCTGCTGTCGGGGTCCGCCTACGAGTTCGCGGTGTTCGGGGATGGATTCAAGGCCAACGCGATGCTGGTCATGATCCTGCCGCCCGGGGCGTTCATGACGCTCGGGCTGCTCATGGCGGGCGTGAAGCGCCTCAACGAGGGGACGTGACATGGACTTCGGACAGTATCTTCTTCTGATCGTCTGGGCCGTGTTCGTGAACAACTTCATCCTGGTCCAATTCCTGGGCATCTGCCCGTTTCTGGGGGTCAGCAAGAAGGTCGAGGCTGCGGTCGGCATGGGTTTGGCCGTGGTGTTCGTCATGGCCCTGGCCGCGGTAATCACTTGGTCCCTGTACGGGGCACTGCTGGTTCCGTTCGGTCTCGAGTTCCTCAAGACCATCCTGTTCATCCTGGTGATCGCGGCCCTGGTCCAGTTCGTGGAAATGGTCATCCGCAAGGTATCGCCCACTTTGTTCCAGGCCCTGGGCATCTATTTGCCGCTGATCACCACGAACTGCGCGGTGCTTGGTGTGGCCCTATTGGCCATCCAGAAAAACTTCTCGTTCCTGGAAACCCTGGTCTATGCGATCGGGTCGTCGATCGGGTTCGGTCTGGTTCTGGTCGTGTTCGCGGGCATCCGCGAGCGCATGGAAGTTTCGTCCCGCATTCCCAAGGTGCTTCGGGGCATGCCGATCGCGCTGATCACAGCCGGTATCTTCTCGCTGGCGTTTTTGGGGTTCGCGGGCCTGGTCAAGATCTGATCGAGGGGGGCTCGATGGACACGCAACTCATCCTCTTCTCGGCGGCCGCCCTCGGGGGCGTCGGGGGCGCCGCGGCCGTCCTGCTGGCCACTGCGGCCCGCTTTTTCCGCGTCGAGGAAGACCAACGGGTCGTCGACATCCTCGCGATCTTGCCGGGCGCCAACTGCGGCGGCTGTGGCAAGGCCGGATGCGCGGGGTTCGCCGCGGCACTGGTCAACGGCACCATGCCCCCGAACGCCTGCAACCCCGGGGGACCGGACCTGGCCAAGCGAATCGCCGCCATCCTGGGCGTCACGGTCGCGGAGAAGGAACCCCAGGTGATGCGCCTGCGATGCGGCGGGGGACATGACCGCTGCCGTCCGCGCTTTCTGTACGAGGGACTGTCCTCGTGCAAGGCCGTGATGCTGGTCGCCCAGGGCGGCACCAAGCCTTGTCCCTACGGATGCGAGGGACTGGGCGATTGCGTGCGTGTATGTCTGTTCGGGGCCCTGTCCATGGGAAAAAACGGCCTGCCCGTGGTCGACGAAAGCAAGTGCACGGCCTGCGGCGCCTGCGCACAGGCCTGTCCGAAGCACGTGCTGGCCCTGGTCGGCAAGAACTCCCGGGTCACGGTGCGCTGCAGCACGAAACTGCCGGCCAAGCTCGTGGCCAAGGCCTGCAAGGCCGGGTGCATCGCGTGCAAAAAGTGCGTCAAGGACTGCCCGTACGGGGCCATCACCATGAATGGCAACCTGCCGGTCGTGGACCACGACCAGTGCACCCGATGCGGCATCTGTCTGGGCTCGTGCAAGTTCGGGGTGTTGACGTTCCCCGATGGTCTGGTGCCTGACCCGGCCGCGCGCGAGGCTGCGGACCGCATCGTGGCGGAACGGAAAGCTTTGGCCGAGGCCGCTGCCGCCGCCCGCAAGGCCGCAGCAGAAGCGGGGACATCCGCATGACCGAAACCGGAACGGTCATCGAGCGGCGCGCCTCGGGCGACGTACTCGTAGAGGTCTCACGGACCGCTGCGTGCGACGGCTGCCACGCGAGGGGGGCCTGCGCCATGACCTTCCTCAGCCGCAAGATGCGTTTCGTGGTCGAGGACCCGATCGGGGTGTCGGTCGGGGACTGCGTGACCCTGGACCTGGACGACCGCGGCTTTTTGGGGGCCTGTTTGATCGTGTACGGCATCCCTTTGGCCACCATGCTGGGTGCGGTTATCGTGGGCGCCGCATTCCTGCAGGACGGGGCCCACGACGGTTTGCTCGCTGGGATGGCCTTCGCGGGACTGGGCCTGGGCGTGGGTGCGGTAGCGCTGATTGAACGGCGACTGCGCTCCCGAACCGGCGGTGCAGGGCGCTTCAAAGTGAAATTGACCGGCAAGGCCGGTGACTAGATGCAGGAGGGCACGATGAGTTCGGGCAACAAGACGCGTACTGCCAACGACCAGCTTCTGGGGCGGCGTCAGTTCCTGATCTACGGGGGACAGGCCGCGATCCTGGCCGGTCTGGGGTTCGCCGGATACCGGTCCGGATGGTGGTCGGGGCGGTCGGACCGAACCTCTGAGCAGGGCCTGCACACCGAACGCTTCGCGGCCATGGGCACTTACCTCGACCTCAGCATCGAGGGTTCGGCCGACCCGGAGGCCATCCGTCGTGCCGTGTCCGCGGTTTCCGAGATCGAACGCACCTTGTCGTACTTCGACATCGACAGTGACCTGTCGCATTTCAACCGCAAGGCTGGGCGCGAGG
Source organism: uncultured Myxococcales bacterium (assembly GCA_964424165.1). Classification (GTDB taxonomy): domain Bacteria; phylum Myxococcota_A; class UBA9042; order DTJE01; family DTJE01; genus CAYRIB01. The sequence goes on from CAYRIB010000033.1 coordinate 16,080, forward strand.
CGCACACGGGCTCACCGCATCTGTTGTCGGTGCTCGATGCCTCCCGCGCAGCGCATCGTGCTACGGGCGGGGCCTTCGACCCCACGGTGACACCGTTGCTGGCGGCCTGGGGAATCCATCATGCAGTGATTGCGGACATTCCGTCATCCGGGGCCTTGCGGGCAGCCCGCGAGCGGGTGGGACTGGACAAGCTGACCTCGGATGGGGATCGGATGAGCTTTGCACGCGAGGGCATGAGTCTGGACCTGGGCGGTATCGCCAAGGGCCATGCGGTCGACCAGGCCGCCCTTGCCCTCAAGGCCGGCGGATTGGTCGGCATCGTGAATGCCGGGGGCGACATCCGGGTTGCGGGTGGCTGCGCCGGCGGGGAGCCCTGGCGGATCGGCGTGCGCGACCCCCTGCACACGGATCGTGTGTTCGCGGCCTTGGATTTGGCCGCGGATCGCGCCGTGGCCACGAGTGGCACCTACGAACAGTTCGTCGAGATCAAGGGGCGCCGGGTGCCCCACATCGTGGATCCGCGCTCGGGCGAACCCGGTGATGCCGTGGTCAGCGCGACCGTGATGGCGACCACCGCGATGGCCGCAGACGCCATGGCCACGGCCTGCGTGGTGATGTCCCCGACCGAGGCCCTGACCGTGCTGACCCGAAGCCCCGGCTTCGAAGGCCTGCTGGTGTGGCGTACCGAGGGCGGCCTGCACCGCATCGAAGCGACCCCCGGCATGCCGGCCACGATCCTGCATTCCGTCTGATTTCACACTGGAGGTCACCCTTGGGTGCACCCCGAACTTCGATTGCCTTGCTGGTTTGCGGTCTGCCCCTGATGGCATGGATGGGGTCGTGTGGCAGCGGTGACAACAATGCCCTGCCCTTTGCGCCCGCGAGTTTTGACCACATGCCAGACCCGGCGATGACCGGTCCGTTCACGGTCGGGGTCCAAACCTGGATGGTGACCGACGCCCTGCGACCCGATACGCAGACCGGCGCGCCCCGGCAGATTTCGCTGGAAGTCTGGTATCCCGCCCGGTCTGCGGACGGGACAACCCGCACGTACGTGCTGCGCGACGAGGCGCGGGCTGCGGGGGTCCCGGCGGGCCAGGCCGATGGCATCTCGCTATCACACCAGATCCTGACGACCGCGATCGCGAATGCCCCGGGGCATGGCGAGCATGCGCCATACCCCGTGGTGATCCTGTCGCACGGCGCGTACGGACTGCGATTCATCCATGCGACCGTGGCCATCCACATCGCCTCGCACGGCTACGTGGTCGTGGCCCCGGAATACCCGGGCAGCCGCTTGTGGGATGGGCTTGCGACCGGATTCGACACCATCCCGATGATTGCCTCAGCCATGCTGCGGCCGACCGACGCATCATTCGTACTCGATCAGGTGGCCGCGGCGGGCACGGCAGGCAGCGGACACTTCCTCGAAGGTCTGGTCGACATGACCCACGTCGGGGCGGTGGGACATTCGCTCGGCGGATCGACCACGGTGGCCCTACCGTGCGTAGACGAGCGGGTAGATGCCATTGTGCTGCTGGCCCCTGTGATCGCGATCGCGCAGAGCTTCGGTCTGCATTACCAGGACTTCCCAGTGCCCGTGGTCGGGGTTGGCGGGACCCTGGACCACGTGGTGCCCATGTCCACCCAGTATTGCGAATTGCGCAAGATGCAGGCCCCCTCGCTGTCCTACGTGCAGATTGCGGGCGCGGCCCACCTGTCGTTCACGGACTTGTGTGCGTTCGACTGGGCCAAAATGTTCGAGGACGGCCTCGGATTTGGAGTCCTGGACCCGCGCGAGGAGGGCTGTGTCGACACGTTCGTCCCATCCGAGAGGGTGCAGGCCATTGCGGCCCGCTATGCCACGGCCCTGCTCAACGGGGTCTTGAGGGGCTCCACGGCCTCGCTCGATGTCCTGGCCCCCGGCCAACCCGAAGCCGACGTCACGGTGCTATCGCAACCACTCGACCCTTGGCCGGAAGGCTGCCCACCGTAATAATGCGCGCTCACCGGACCGCGCCGCCCCGGCGACAACGGGCGGCATCTGGTGATGCCGCCCTACAGTTGCA
>CAYRIB010000033.1:18248-20763 GCA_964424165.1 uncultured Myxococcales bacterium
CCGCGCCGCCCCGGCGACAACGGGCGGCATCTGGTGATGCCGCCCTACAGTTGCACTCGCTGCCCGCTGTAGGGCGCGGTCACCAGACCGCGCCGCCCCGGCGACAACGGGCGGCATCTGGTGATGCCGCCCTACAGTTGCACTCGCTGCCCGCTGTAGGGCGCGGTCACCAGACCGCGCCGCCCTTCAGGCCGTCACGCCCTACTCGCAGACGAGGCTGGTTCGGACCCCTTCCCAGGCCACATAACTGCGACTCGCGGTCTTGTTCGGCACCTGGGTGAATTCCATGCGGAACGTGGTCATCGTTGCGTTGAACACCAGAGCGTTGAGCGCCTGTTCCCACTCGGAATCCTGGGGGTTGTCGCCCTCGTCCAGGCCGCCGGCGCTGCAGAACGACCCCGTGCACGTGACGTTACCTACACTGTGGTAGGGCTGCAGACACCCCGGCCCCGTTCCGACCACGTCCGACGTGAACGACGTCACTGTGTCGTCGTACCCGTCCGGATACGTGCATGACCCCCACGCAATCCGCGGGCGCGTGCCAAGCGTCAGGGTCCCGGCCGCCAGCGGCAAGGTGTTTCCGGTCTGACCGAATGCCGGCGACGCCGCGGTCACGTCCGTGGTGATGGTGGTGCCCGATACCGTCTGCGACACGCCTTGAATCAACTCGTAGTAGAGGATCGCCACCGGCCCCGGACCAGGCTCGGGCCCGGTGTCGCTGGCCATCCGCAGGGTCAGCGCCCCCGGTCCTACGCCATACGTCCCGTCGCCAAGCCCCAAGAACGTGTCCCGGACACGGATGTTGGTCCCGGTCCATCCGTAGGCGTCGTCACTGCCATTGCCGAGGGTCAGAAGATACGTGGCCACGCAGGTGGTGGTGCGTGGATAGGCACAGTCCTTGCCCCCAAACTCGGCCGTGCAATCGCAGGCGTAGGTTCCGGGGCCGGTCACTTCGCAGGTACCGCCATTCTGGCACGGAGCCGCAATGCATCGGTCGATCCATGCGTCACAGGTCGGCCCGGTCCAGCCGACGGCGGTCGAACAATCGCACGTAAAGGCTGCCAACCCGTCTACGCAAGTGCCCCCGTTCTTGCAGGGATTCGGCTTGCAGTCGTCGAGGTTCGCATCGCAGTTGTCGCCGCCCCATCCCTCTTCGCAAGCGCAGGCGTACGAGATTCCCTCGGCGTCGCTGCACGACCCGTGCGCGCAGGGGTCGTCCGAGCAGTCGGTGACCACAGCCCCGCAGTCTGGCCCAGTGAAGCCCCCGACACAGGTACATGTGTGCGAGGCAACGCCGTCCACGCAGGTCCCACCGTTTGCACAAGGGTTGGGCGAGCAATCGTCGACGTTCGTGGCGCACAAGTCGCCAGCAAAACCTTCTTCGCACGCACACGAAAACAAGCCGGTACCCGGGGCCCCTTCGACACAGGTGCCGTGGGCGCAAGGCAACGCGGCGCAGTCGGGCACGTCATCGTCGCACAAGCTTCCCTGCCACCCCAGCGCCGTGTCGCACAGACAACGAAATCCCGAAACCTCGGACACGCAGGTTCCGCCGTGTTTGCAAGGGTTGGATGCGCAAGGGTCAACGACCTCGAAAAGACCAGCCTCGGCAGCCTCATCCCGATCCACGGCATCGATGGGCCCGGACACATCGGCATCGGGAACGGGCGAGTCAGCAACACCATCCGCATCGACAAGAATGTCCGAAACATCCGTGACGGACAGAGAATTCTGAGCGCTACACCCAGACAGCAGCGGGAGGGCAAGAACCAGCAGAGGTCGGCAGATTCGAGTCACACGCCACCTCACCCGACCGCGAATTCAAACGTCGCGGTCTGGTGACCGCGCCCCACAGAAGCCGCCAGGATCAGAGGCAGTTCAGCATGCTGCCACCGCAGCACGCATTGATGTAAGTCGAGCACGGGCCCGTGAAGCAGCCGAGGTTGCCCATGGGGTTCGAGATGGCCTCCGGGCAGTTCTCCTCCATGCACACACCGAGGTCCACGAACTGCACGTTGGCGTCGTAGCTCGATGCGGCCATGCAGTCGAGCGAGCACTCGCCCGCGCCGCCACCACAATTCTGCTGGCACTTGAGCAGGGTCTTGCAGTCCGCGGTCCCGAACGCACCGTTGCACGTCTCGTACGTGGTACGGCACGATGCCAGGATGCACTGTTGCAGCGACACCACCTTGCCGGACTGAAGCTCGTTGGCGCAGTTCTCGACGATGCAGACGCTCAGTTCCAAAAAATCGATCGATGCATCGAAGCTCGTGTCGTCGGTGCAATCGACCATGCACGTGTCGCTGGTACCGGTGCAGGCCTGGGCACAGGCATAGGCATCGGCACAACCGGCACTGCCAAACGCCCCGTAGCAAGCCTCGTAATCGGTCCGGCACTGCTGCAATACGCAGATCTTGAGTGCCGCAGCATCCGTGATGGTCGAACAATGCTCGGCCCGGCAGGAATCGAGCGCCGGGCAGGTCGACACCACGTCGGGGGCCTCGACTTCCGGCGA
>CAYRIB010000033.1:20863-25590 GCA_964424165.1 uncultured Myxococcales bacterium
CGCAACACCCGCAGACGACACCGTCGTTCCAAGGTCGTCTGGGGACGGCACCCCGCCCCCCTAAGCGGATGGCCCCCGCTCACCCCGCGTGACGCTCGCCCGTTTTCGTGGCACCATACCCTTGGAGGCATCCACCATGGCCCGTGATTCAACCACGACCCGGCAGACGCCAGGCCCCTTGTCCCGCGACGCGGAAGCCGCCTATGTGCGCGACCTCGTCAAGCGCATCGTGACGGAATGCCCCCGCCGTCAGGCCTGCAGCCCGGACGAACGCCGCGCCTCGGAAATCGTGCGCCGCGAATTCGAGCATCTCGACCTGCTGCTGCGCACCCATGCGTTCCGGTTCAGCGACAACCTGTATGCGAACGGTCTGCTGCACTGCGCGCCCGGCATCGTTGGGACCGCCATCTCGGGCTGGGCCCCGGCCCTGGCCCTGCCTTTGCATCTGCTGCCCGCGCTGTCGTACTATCTGGAATCCACGCGTCAGGCCTATCTGGGACGCCGACTGCTCGGGTTCAAGCCTTCGCAGAACATCCTGGGCATCGCACCGGCCGCGACCCCGGAGCCGACCCTGCGCATCGTGCTCTGCGCCCACGTGGACGCCGCGTTCACGGGATTCTTCTTCTGGCCCGGCACCTTGAAGGCCATCGCCAAGGACCCGCCGCTCGGGATCGAGACCATCCATCGCAGCGTGGAACTCACGGTGACCACGCAGTTCATGCTCGCAGGCATCGACTTGCTGCGCATCCTGGCAGGACCGTTCACCCTGGCCCTGCCCCTGCGCCCCTTGGAATGGCTGCTGACCCTGCCGTCGATCGCGTCGACCGCGGGCTTTTTGGACGTGGTCATCCGCAACACGGTCGTTCCGGGGGCCAATGACGATTTGTCGGGCGTGGCCGCCCTGCCCTTGCTGGCCCGCCGCCTCGTGGCCCGCAAGCCCCCCGAGGTCGAACTGGTGTTCGCGGCCACAGGGGCCGAGGAGGCGAGCCTCGGAGGCGGCGATGCCCTGGCACGCGACTTCGAACGCGAATGGGACAAGTCCCGAACCGTGGTACTGGGCCTCGACGGTCTGGGAAACGGAAACCTCCGCTACATGGTCGAAGAAGGCGAGGTTCGCGCCCGCCGAATCCCGGCGTGGCTCGAAAAGCTCTGCCGGGACGTGGCGGCATCCGAACCGCGCTTCGCACCCGTCACGGGGTTCGAACTGCCGATCGGGGGTTCGGACATTTCGGCGTTTCTGGCCCGTGGCTGGGACGGGGTGTGTCTGGCGTGCGTGGACCCGGATATCGGCGCCCCGCGCCACTACCACATGCCGACCGACACCCCCGAGAACCTGGACATCGAACAGGTGCTGTTTTCCATCGACTTCGCGGAGCGCCTGGTCGACGCGATCGTCGAGGCACGACTGCGATAACCACGGAGGGCAAGGTGAGTTCGGGCATCGACAAACTGGTCAATCAGCAGGTGCTTCGATGGCAGGCCGAGGCCAAGGCCGTGGACTCCCATTCGGGTCGTTCCCGGATCCACATCCAGCGTCCAGTCGTCACGATTTCCCGCGAATGCGGGGCCATGGGCACCCAGATCGGCGAACTCCTGGCCACCCGCCTTGGCTTCGATCTGTATGACCGTGAACTGGTCGAGGAAGTGGCAAAGTGCGCCAAGGTCCGCAAAGTCCTCGTGGAACTCGTCGACGACCGGGTGCAGGACATGATCTCGACCTGGATTGCCGAGCAGTTCGGGGGGGACACTCTGTCACCCTCGGATTATCTGGTGAACCTGTCGCGGGTCATGATGTCGCTTGGTAACCTAGGGCGCGCAGTGATCGTTGGCCGCGGGGCCCACTTCATCCTCGACCCGGAATGGACCCTGCGCATCCGGGCCTTCGCACCGCTGGAACTGCGTATCGCCCGCATGGCCGAAGCCAAGAAGATAACCGAGGCCGAGGCCACGGACATCGTGGGGCGCAAGGACCGGGAACGCCAGACCTTCTGCCGCAAGCAGTTCAACAAGGACATCCACGACCCGGCCCACTACGACCTGCTGTTCAATACCGGGACGTTGCCGATCGAGATGTGTGCCGAGGCGGCCTATCTGGCCTTCCGGGCCCGGTTCGGAATGGGGTAGTCGCCCTGGGTCAGCGTCGCACCACGAGGGACACCACGCTCTTGTCGTTGCCGCCCATGGAAATCAGCATCCCGGTGTCCTTGCGCGGCGTGACCTGCATGTCGCCCGCCCGGCCGGTCAGGTGTTTCCACAGATCCACGGCCTGGCGCACGCCCGAGGCCCCGGTCGGGTGCCCGAAGCCCACGAGGCCCCCGCCCAGATTCATGGGATGCGCACCGTTTGCGGCCGTCGCGCCCGCACTGACCAGGTCCGCCCCCTCTCCCGGTGCAGCCAGGCCCAAGGCCTCGACACTCAGCACGCCCGTGATCGTGAAGCAGTCATGGACCTCGAACACCCCGATGTCGCGCGCCGCCATGCCGGCCATGGCCAAGGCCTTGGTTGCCGCGGCCTTGCTGGTGGTCAGTTCGGTCTGGTCCGGAGGCAGTGCCGTCAAATCCCCCTCGGCCTGCCCCAGTCCCGCGACCTCGCACACGTCTTCGCGCCGGAGCCCCAGCTTGTTGATGCCCTCCTCGGAACACACCAGGATGGCTGCTGCACCGTCGGACACCTTCGAGCAGTCGTACAGATTCAGGTGATCCGTGAAGCCCGCGGGGTTCGGCGGGGTCATACCCAGCGCCATCAGATCCCCCGCCTTGTTCTGGTATTCCTGGGCCAGGGGGTTGCGCCGTGCATTCTCGATGGCATTGACGAACCACCGCGCCATGGCCGCACGCGTCTTTTCCGCGCCGTATCTCGCGGCATAGGCCCCGGCCCGGTCCGAAAAACACCCCGGGAAGAAGAACGCGTGCCCGTTCTTGCGCTGCGATGCATAGTGCCCCGCGCCGGCCAGAATGTCCGCCCCGTAGACCGCCTTGACCGTGTTCTGGACCTCGACCCCAAGCACCATGACCACGTCCGCGGTTTCGGCCAGCACGGTCTTGATGCCCGTGGCGAGCCCCAGCCCCCCGGACCCACAGGCGCCTTCGACCCGCACGAACGGCTTGTAAAGAAACGACGGATGAATGGTCGGCATCAGACCCGCCAGATTGCCCTGACGGTTGAAGCGGGCCGCCATGAAATTCGCGATCACGCCCTCGTCGACCAGGCTCGCATCCGGGATCTGCGCCAACACCGCGCCCCCGACGTCCTTGACGTACTGTTCGAGTCCCGGGCGGGGTTTACGGGGATGAAACTCGCTACGGCCCGTACCCAGACTCACCGAATAGGCCCCGGCCGCCAGGAAGACCGGCTTTCTCAATGTCTTCATCGCATGTCTCCTCTCAGACGTAGTCGTTGATCGGCCCATACAGGTGGAAGAAGCCGAGCATCATGATGTTGTTCACGTCCGCGGCGCTCGATGCCACGCCCGTGGCCACCAGATGTTCGCCCGCCGCCCGACTGGCCAGGAAGAATCGCTCGGCCAGATCCACGCCCATCATCGACGCCCCCTTCCAGTTTGCGAAGTAGGCGCGCAGCTTCGCCTCTTTGGCCGGGTCGCGTTGCAGGCCCTTCCAGCTCAGATCCGGGGCAGGGTGCGCGCCCAGACGGCCGTCCAAGGCCTTGGACCAGTCCCCGAACGGCACGTATTGTCCCTGGTCGAGGTCGTAGACCGCCACCAAACGCCCCTTGTCATACTGGAAGATGCCGTCCTTCTGGGCCCCGGACGAAGTCTGGCCGCCCCGGATTCCCGCGGCCATGAACCGGTCCACGAGGTCGCTGTGCAGGTTTTGGCCGGGCATGTACTGGTCCATCACCCGCAAGATGGCCTGGAACACGTCCAAGCCCACGTAGTCGATCAGTTGGAAAATGCCCATGGGCCGCAGCAGGTAATCGCGCGACACCTTGTCCACCAGGTACACGGCCCCGGCTAGCCCGAATTCCGGGGCCAGTCGCGCCACTTCCGCACCGGCATGCAGACCGTCGCGCGTGAAGTGGCCGTTGCCCACGAAGCCGGCCACATCGTTGGCGGGCACGATCTTCTTGCCCAGGCGCTTGGCCAGATCCGGGCACAGGGCCTTGAGCTCCTCGTCGCACACGGCGGGAGTGATCAGTTCGACCAGCTTCTGCACCGCGGGCGGGTTGTAGAAGTGGTAGCCGATGATGCGCCCCTCGATGCCCGCGGCATCCGCGATCACGTGCAGCGGGATCGACGAGGTATTGGTCAGGAAGAAGGCCTCGGGCGGGCATATCGCCTTCAGCTCGCGATAGATCCGGATCTTCAGGTCCTCCTGCTCGATCGCGGCCTCGAACACCAGCAGCGCGTCCTTCGCCAGATCGAAAGTTCGTCCGGTGCGCACGTGCAGCAACACCTCGTCGACGAACGCATCCACCATCTCGCCGTTTTCGACCAGGTCCTCGCGCGGGGCGAAGAGCTTGCGCAGGCGGTTGATCTGTTTTTCCGCGGTCTTGCGGCTCTGGTCCTTCAGATAGCGCAACAGCCCCTGCAGCGCCGCGTCGTTGATGTCCACCAGATTGAGGACATACGTCGCCTCGGGATGCTCGAGCGCGCCAAAGGCCATCTCCTGGGCCAGCAGGAGCGAGATTCCGCTGCCCATCTTCCCGGCCGCCCCGATCACGGCCACGTTTCGAAGTCTGGTATCCAGGTCCATTCGTCATGCCTCCGC
>CAYRIB010000034.1:0-25154 GCA_964424165.1 uncultured Myxococcales bacterium
GTCGGGCCCAGGCCCGCGCGCACCGAGGCCTCGAGATATAGCGACAGACTGCGGCCCACCATGGCCACCCGACGTCCCGAGCGCTGTGCGGCTTCGGCGAGTCCGCGCACGCGGTTGACGTTCGACGCGAACATCGAAATGATCACGCGCCCCGGGGCATCGTCCATCAAATCCGCGAGGTCCGTGACCACGTCCTTTTCCGAACGGGTGTGTCCCGGGACCTGGGCGTTCGTGCTGTCCGACAGCAGCATCCGAACGCCGCGCTTGCCGAGGTCCCGGAAGGGCGCCGGGTCGAAGGCCGGGCCCGCAACCGGGGTCGCGTCCATCTTGAAATCCCCGGTATGGATGATCATCCCCGCCGGCGTGTCGATGGCGATCGCGCAGGCATCGGGGATGCTGTGGGTGACCGGCAGGTAGCGCACCTTCATGGGCCCGAATGACAGTTCGTCGCCCGGGGCAACCACGTTCAGGGTCGGGCGCTCAACCGTTCCGTATTCCGATTCCTTGAGCCGGATGAGTTCCACCACGAAGGCCGTGGCATAGACCGGCGCGTTCAAGGTGGCGGCCACGTGGGCCGCGGACCCGATGTGGTCCTCGTGCCCGTGCGTGATCAGGATCGCGTGTATTCGTCCGCGGTATTCGGACAGCAAATCCAGGTCCGGCAGCATCTGCTCGATGCCCACGTACGAAGGGTCGCAGAACTGCGTGCCCGCGTCGACGGCAATCCAGTCGTCGCCGACCCCGTAAAGGGTGAGGTTCATGCCGATCTCGCCGAGGCCGCCAAGGGGAATGATCTGCAGGGGGAGCTTCTTCTTCACGGGGAAATCCTTATCGATAGGGTCGTCATCAAATTTTGTACCAGAAGCCCTCGGCGCTCGCCTCGAACCCGATGAACCGGCGCCCCTTCTGCTGCAGCAGGAGCGACTTGTACGTTCCCTGGACGCGGGCATGGGTGCACGAGCACAAAGGCTCGGTCAGTCCGATGCAAGGGGCGATTTCCGAGGTGCACGAAAACGTCAGTTCGCCGTCTGCGAACGACCAGGTTCCTTCAAAACCGGAGCTCGGGCACGCGATCTCGCCCCGATCCCATGATTCGCCGCCGCCCGACGAGCAGTCGTAGTCGCGGGACACGTATGAGCCGTCACCCGACATCGTGATCTGGACGATCAGGTCTTCGTCGTTCGGATACACCGTGCCATAACCATCGGTCCATCCCTCCTCCATTTCCCACAGGCCCGCGAAGTCCGGGTCCGAGCGGGTCATGGGTTCGCTGTGCAAACAATGGAACGACAGGATGTTCCCGTCGGTGCACACGAAGTCGGTGTAGCGATCGTTGTCGTAGTACCCGGTGTACGAGAAGCTGTCCTCGATGTCGTTGCCGCAGGTGACCCCGGGGATCGTGACCATCTTGAAGTCGCGGATGAGCCGGTAGCCTTCCTGCGCACTCGAACTGATACCGTAGTCGAAGCAGAAGGCGCGGGTCGTCGGATTGGCCGGGTCGCGATGATCCGGGACCAGAAGATAGCCGAGCCCGTACTGATCGAGGCCAGTCTGCGGGGTTACGAACGTGATCGTGGGATAGCCATAGCCGCTCTGCCAGGTGCCGATCAAGAGATCCGGAAAGGACTCGATCGCTTGGAACGAGGTGAATACCGGCACGTCCGTCACCACCTCGTACCCGGGCAGGTCCATGACGGGAATGTCTTCGGCGGGCGTGTCCACAAGCGGCACGTCCGCAGGGGGCACATCGCTGAACGGGACGTCTTGTTCAGCATCCATGGTCGTATCCGCCACGACGTCCTGGGAGTGCAGGTCACCGCCAGACAGGTCGGTCAACGGCGCATCGTCATTCATGAGGTCCGCTTCGACGGCATCCGGGATGTCGTTTCCGGGCGTGGTGTCTGGCGAGGAACTGCCGCACGCGCAAAAAAGCACCAGCAGGGCGATCATCGGCGACGATTTCAAGGCTTGGGCCTCCCAAACAGGCGCGAAAATCATAGCGGAATCCGGCCGATTGAGGAAGAGCTGCCATGGCGCGATCCATCGAAACAACCCCCCGGTTTCGTCACCCGGCCAAGGTGTGCTAACGTTCGCGGGTAGCGGAGGTCAAAGCGAATGCGACTTTTCGATTCCCATACCCACAGTCATCTGAGAGGCTTCGAGGAACTGCAGTCCATGGCCGCGGCCGGAATCGAGGGCCTGGTGACCTGTGCGTTCATTCCCGTCAAGCCGAGCGCGGCCGCAACCTTGACGGACCTGTTCCGCTGGCTCGTTGACGAGGAGGCGGGTCGGGTGCACAAGGCCGGCATGCGTCCCCTGATCGCGGTCGGGGTGCATCCGAGGTGCATTCCGGATCAGGGTCTCGACGTGGCCATGGCGGCCGTGGACACCCTGCTCGAAACCGGGAGGGCCGCGGCCCTGGGCGAGGTCGGGTTGGAGTGCGGCGACGAGGTCGAGCGCGACGTGTTGTCCCTCCAACTGGAGATGGCGGCCCGGCACGACGTGCCCGTGATCGTGCACACGCCGCGGGCCAACAAGGAAGCGATGCTCGAAGACACGCTCGGCATCTTGGCCGCGTCGGACGTGCGGCCCGAGCGGGTGATCATCGACCACCTGACGGGTGCGGCCGTGTCGCGCGTGCGCGGCCTTGGGTTCTTCGCGGGCATGACCGTGCAGCCGGGCAAGTCGACGGCGGCGGACGTGGCGACCGAACTGCGCACCGGTGGGGCCGAGCGTCTGGTGGTCGACAGCGACCTGTCGCACGTGGCGTCGAACCCGCTCACCGTGGCGGAAGTGGCGCGCCATCTGGCGGGCGAAAGCCTGGACCCGGACGGCATCGCCCGCGTGGTCGGGGGAAACCTGGCGGCCCTGTTCGGGATCTGACGGGGGATGACCGGACTCTAGGGGATGAAGTGGGACTCCAGGGAGTTCCCGGACAAGTCCAGGATCTCGACCCACAGGCCATCGTTGATGGTGCGGGCCAGATCCGGTTCGGGACCGGTGAAGGTCGCGGTCTGCTCGATGTTCGTGCGGTTGGACACGACCACGTAACGCCGGTCCCCCACGACCCAGGTCATGGCCCGCACACCGGCGAAGTTGCCGGTGGTCTCGACCAAGGGTGCCGCTTCCCCGGCCGGCCCCGGCACCAACAGGGTCAGGAACCCGGCATAGCTGGACATGTGTGCGCTCGCGGTCAGTTTCTCGTGGGTGCTGCCCTGGTTGGCCGCAAGTTCGTGCTCTTCGATGGCGTGGCCGTATGTGGCCGTGCTCGTGAACGGCATGACATGGGCCTCGACCCAGGCCTTGGGCCCTGCCCAACGCGCCCCGTCGGACAGCATGGTGAACGATGATGACGGCACGTTGCCGCCGGCCAGACCGTTGAGCAGCAGGGTGTAGTTGTGCCCGGTGTCGTCGAGGGCACGGTCTTCGATCACGTAGAAACGGTCGTCCAGACGCAGCACGCGTCGCACGAAGGTCACCTCGCGATAGGACACCTGTACCTGCACCCAGGCGATGGACCCGTCCTGATGGAAGTCGCCCAAGTGTGCGTCTACGCCGTACTCGACCAGATCTTCCTTGCCGTCCGCGCATCCCGATTCGCCCCACCATCCACCACAGGGGGCGCCCTGGCCGTCGACCAGGATGGTGTTGTGGTCCGAGGGGGCCTCGATCTGGTCGCGGTTGGCCCAGTCCGAGTACCCGGGATCGATGATCAGTAGTTGCCCGTAAGCGTGCAGCAGGAAGCTCAGTTCGTCGCGATGTTCGTGGCCTTCGGCGTTCTCGCGCACGTTGCCGTGTTCGCCCTGCAGCACCAGCACCGAGGCATCAGGCTCCCAGGACGTGCGCAGCACCGCGAAGCCGGCCTCAGGGGCCGACCCTTCGCGACCGTAGCCCGCCAGGTCGTCGAGTCCGGGGTGTTCGGGGGCAGGGGTCCCATCGTACAGGGCAAGCGAGGCGGTCGTTGCACCACCTGACATCCAGCCCACTGCAGGGCGAAACCACTGCCACAAGAAACCGTCGAAGTCGAACAGATAATCCAGCAAAGCCCCGTAAAGTCCGACCGGGCGCCCATCGTCGGTCGGGGGCATCAGGCCGTCGGGCATGCTCGCCCACAGGGATCGCAGGAAGATGGCGCGGGTCGTGGGGTGGTTTCCGAAGTCCGGGATCAGGGCGACCTTGCCTTCGTGAGGACTGCCGTTCTGCAATCCGGGTACGCCGAAATAGGGGCGGCTCGCTCCGTCGGCCCAGCGGTGGTAGGCCGCGAAGAAGGGCAGGAAGGTCATGGCGCCATATTGCAGATAGTTGAAGCCTTCGGCGTAGCCGCCCTCGCTCTCGGACGCCTGGTAGATGTTGAGCAGGAAGTCCAGGGCGGTCATGGCCTCGGACATGTCCCGGGCCGCGGTCGATCGTTCGTTGAGCGCCAGGGCGCACATCCCGAGCCCGGCGAAGTACTTGATGGCATGGTTGTTCTGGGAGAAGGCGATCATGAAGAAGTAGTTTCCCTGGTGCCCGATATAGTAGTAGTCCCCGATGCGTTCGAGCAGACGGTCGCGCGCGGTGCGAAGACGGTCCTCGGATGCCAACGGGTTGCCGGCCAGATAGTCCCAGGCCGTGCACATGGCTACGAGCGCGTGCGATTCGAACAGGTCGTAATGCTGGTTGTAGTCGAGTTCGCGCGGGTCCGGGAAGGGCATGGACAGCGCATCGAGGGCCTTGTTGGTTGCGGCCTGATCCCCGGCAATCAGGCCCACGAAAGCGGCGGCCTCCGCGATGTGGCCCAGGTCGGCGCTCACATGAACGTCGAACGTCGTGCCGAACGTCGGCAGAGCCTGATTGGCCGTGGCAACGATCGCGTCATAGAGGGCCTTGTGGGGTCCCTCGGTAGCCTGGGTGCGTGCGAACAGGGTCGGGATGTCTTCGGCTTCGAAAAAAAGACGCGGGTGTTCGGTGAGTTCGGGGCGCCAGACCTTGGCGGACGAGGGGTCCTTGGGCTTGGTCCCGTCGGCGACTTCCTTGCCGTCGTTGACGCCATCGCCATCGGTGTCGGCTTTGTAGGGATCGGTTCCGTACAGGGTCGTTTCCGCCAGGTTGGTGAGGCCATCCCCGTCGCTGTCCGTGGTTGGGGTGACAACTTCGAAGGTGTCTTCTGTGCTGGTATCGCCGGAGGCATCTTCGACGGCTTCCGGGTCATCGTTGGTGTCGTCGGTGTCGTCGAAAAACGGCACATCCGGGGCGACATCTTCGAACGGCGTATCCGGTGCGGCATCGGTTGAAGACAGCGGATCCGTGGGCGTGTCCGACTCGGCATCCGAATCCGACGAAGCGGTCCCGGGGTCCGCGACGATCGAGTCTGGTTCGGACAGGTCACCGGACGTCGGGACATCCAAGGTGTCCGCAGAATCGCTGCTGCTGCCCGAGCAGGCCGACCCGGCAACCAGCAGAATCATCAGAAGCAGAAGTCCGAACGAACGTTTGTTCATGATAACCTCTAGGGGCAACATGCCAAGAAAACCAGGCAACATTGTCCGCAAAAGGAAACGCCGGTCAAGTCCGGAGTTCTGTGGAATGGATCCGCGTAGTGCGAGAGACGGGACTCGAACCCGTACCCCTTTCGGGACTGGAACCTAAATCCAGGGCGTCTACCAATTCCGCCACTCTCGCCCGCTGCCGGAGGTCCCCGGCAACAACTGGCCATTTTGGATCACGATTTGCGATAATGCCAGACAGAGGTATCGGATTTGCCTGCACATGGGAGGTCGGGCTTGAAAGCACGTATCGATCGGAAGTTGGGCGGCCTTCTACCCTGGGGCGTGTTGCTGTTGTTCCTGTTCGCCTGCAGCGGTGGGGGCGGGGTCACGGTGCCCGAGGACACTTCGGTCGTCGAGGACATCCCCTACGTGGTCGAAGACACCAGCACCTCGGACGAGGGCAGCGTAGAACAGTCGCATGAGCCGGTGCTCGCCAAGATCGGAAATCGTATCGTGGCCGTGGGCGAGAAACTGGTGATCGTGCTGTCGGCCACGGACCCGGATGGGGACCCGCTGAAGTTTTCGCTGTATGGAACCATCCCTGCGGATTCCACCTTTGACAAGGAACTCAATACGTTTACATGGATCCCACTCGAGGCCGGGCTCGATCTGTTCATTACCTTCCTGGTCACCGATGGGGTCTACGTGGACCACGAGACCGTGGAGATCAAGGTCGTGGCCGAAAAGGTGGGGCATCCGCCGGTGCTCGAGCGCATCTCGGACCGCAAGGTGGCCGTGGGCCAGAATCTGAACATTCAGCTCGAAGCGACCGACCCGGATGGGGATATCCTGCAGTTCGGCATCATGGGTGATGCGCCTGCCAACGCATCGATCAACAGCACGACCGGAGAGTTCGTCTGGACCGTGCCAACCGAACTCGATCAGAGCATCGTGCGCATCACGTTCCAGGTGTCTGACGGGGTCTATCAAGACACCATGCCGGTGCAGTTCCTGGTGGGGGACGTGGGTTCTCCACCGGAGTTCGTTGCCGCGGGGCCGTTCCAGGTGCAGTTCGGTACGCAGGCGAACTTCGTGCTGTCCGCGTCGGACCCGGACGGGGACCTTGTGACACTGAACGTTCAGTCCGGGATGCCCAACGATGCCGCGTTCGATCCGGGCACCGGGACCTTTGTGTGGACCCCCCCGGAGTCCGAGGTGGGCCGGGTGGTCGATCTCGTTTTCGTGGCGTCGGACGGGGTTTTCATCACCTATCAGACCGTCGAAATCGCGGTTATAGCGGCGCCGCCCGTCACCGGGTGCCAGGATGATTCCGCCGAACGCAACGACGATTTTCCGCAAGCCTCGGACCTTGCGCCCGGGACTTACCAATTCAACATCTGCGATACCGCCGAGGTGACCGACGACTGGGACATCTTCCGACTGTCCCTGACCGACGGACAAACCCTCGAAGTCATCGTGACGTTCGATCACCTCAAGAGCGACATCGACATCGAGTTGTTCGCTTCGGATGAAAACGAGGTCCTGGCCGACAGCTACGATGTGGGCAACGTTGAGCAGTTCACCTACGTGGCCCAGGGCGATCGGATCGTGTACCTGCTGGTGTACGAGATCGGGGAAGAGGGCACGGCCTCGGACTACACCTTGGAGGTGAAGGTATCCAACACCCCTCCGGTGTGTCAGGAAGACGATTTGGAGGAGGACGACACCTTCGTGCAGGCAACCCCCCTCAATCGTCCCCAGGAAACCATCTCGGGCCTGATCGCTTGTCCGATGGACCCGGACCACTTCCGAATCAGCCTCAACGCCCACGACTCCCTGACCGTGACGGTCACGCCGGCACCCGGGGTGCTGATGGCCCAGATTTATGCGCCGGATCAGGCGACCCAACTCGCCTCGGTGAGCATGGCGGTGATGACCACGAATCTGGTGGTCACCGACGTGGCACAGACCGGCGACTACTGGGTGCGGGTGGAATCCTTCGGTCGCACCCCGTACACGCTGGGGGCCCTGGTGACGCCGCTGCAGTACAAGTGGGTGCGCATCAAGGACGACCCGGCCAACCAGTCCTTGGTGAACTGCTATTTCAACCCGGGTGCGGACATCGATTCGATCGAACTGATTCGCAACGGCACCGGGATCGGGTGGGCCACCGAGGTGGTCGCGACCGGCTTGGGTACCCAATGCGTCAAGAACACGGCCGCGGATCCGGCCAAGGTGCTGGGCCCCATGGACGAACTGAACTACTGGGATCCGAACAACCTCTTCCTGTCGTTGAATTCGGGCGAGGTCGTGGTGGCCTTCGGGGACGGCGCCGGAGGCCTGCAGGACATCCGGTCCGGGGACCAGATTCGCGTGACTTCGTGGGATCATTCGGGAGAAGCCTACTCCGACGTGTATCACGTGACCCTTTGCAATGACTCTGCTTGTGCCGTGGCCATCGAGCTCGGCAGTAACAGCGGGGTGGCAACCTTCGATATCTCCTACTGACCTGGATGGGTTGACGCACGATGATCTGGTGGCTGCTGGCAATGCTGTGGTTCATGGGCGGACTCGAGTTGTCCGCCCACATCCTGCTGAACAAGCGGGAACCCCGGGCCGCGGCGTTGTGGATGGCCTTGGTGTGGATCCCCGTGATCGGGTTCCTGCTCTACTGGGCCTTCGGGGTCAACCGGGTCGAGCGCAAGGCCCGCCTGCGCAGCTCGGCGTCGGCCGTACGATCAGTGACGGTGGCGTCGAAGAACCCCGTTCCCTCGGATCCGATCCCGGACCTGTCGGTCGGTTTGCAGGAGCTCGTGCGGGTCGGGGACGACGTTGTGCGCCGGCCTCTGTGCCCAGGCAATCAGGTCCAACTGCTCATCAACGGTGACGAGACCTATCCGGCGATGCTCGATGCCATCAAGGGCGCACGACACACGGTGGGGTTTTGCAGCTACATCTTCGACAAGGACGCACAGGGCAGGGACTTCATGGACGCGCTCTGTTCGGCAGCCCGTCGGGGGGTGAAGGTGCGCTTTCTGGTCGATGGTGTGGGTGCGTGGGGCCTGGGGCCGGAGGTGCGGCGAGAGCTGCTGGCCGCGGGCGGGAAGATCGTGAGCTTCTGGCGCCGTGGGCGGTGGCTCAAGCATCCTGGGCTCAACCTTCGCAATCATCGCAAGATCCTGGTGGTCGATGGCCAGATCGGATTCACCGGGGGGATCAACATCAGTCAGCGCCACATGGCCCCCCCCGAGAAGCCGAAACTGGCATCTGATCATACGGGTGATAATCCTGGAAACACGCCCATGGATGACGATCTGCCGCGGCCCTTTCCCGAGACGGAAGCCGATCGGAGAGATGCCAGCCGTCCAAGCCGTCCTTTGTCATCGGACCTGCATTTTTGCATTCGGGGACCGGTCGTTGCCCATCTGGCAGAGGCCTTTACCGATGACTGGTACCTGGCCACGGGCGAGGTCCTTGATGGACCCGAATGGTTTCCGCCCCTGGCGTCCGAAGGGAACGTGATCGCCCGGGGCATCGTTTCGGGACCCGATGACGATGAAATGTGGCGCATCTACGAGTTGCTTCTCGGGGCATTGCGATCGGCGACCGAGCGGGTGGACCTCATGACGCCCTACTTCATCCCGGACATCGCGATCCTGACGGCGCTGGGGACGGCCAGCCGCGCGGGGATCAAGGTCACGCTCTGGCTCCCCCGCGAAACGGACCACGTTTTCATGCACTGGGCCGCGCGGGCGTATCTGCGGGACCTGGTCGATCGAGGCGTCGATATTCGCGAAGTCTCGGGCACGTTCATCCACAGCAAGCTCGCGGTCGTGGACGGGGCCTGGGTGCTGTTCGGGTCCGCGAATCTGGATCCGCGCAGCTTTCGCTTGAACTTCGAATTCAACGTTGAGGCCTATTCGAAGGAATTGGCCTCGCAGGTGACCGCCTACATGAAGGATTTCTACGACGAGTCCGTGCAGATCAAGCCTGGGAGCCTGGATCGCGAGCCCTCGTCGGTCCGGTTGCGCAACGCCTTCTTCAAGCTGTTCTCGCCGTTCATGTGACGGCGGTTCGGAGGGGTATTGAACACAAGGGAGGGATGAGAATGGTGACGGGTGGAAGATGGGTGCTCGGTCTGGTCTTGTTCGCGATGGTGGCCGCGGGGTCCGGGGACGTGTGGGCGCAGGGAGCCCGGGCGGATGACGGGGCTGCCAGGACGGCATTTTTGGTCAAGTCCTACGACCGGCTTCTTGGGATGAAGGGCTTTTCGGACACCCTGCTCAAGAACCATTTCTTGCTGTACCAGGGCTACGTGGTCAATGTGAACAAGACCCTCGAGGCGATTCTCGTCGCCGTGACCGAGGGGCGGAATGCCTCGGAACTCATGGAACTTCGGCGACGGCTCGGCTGGGAATGGAACGGCATGCGCTTGCACGAGTATTACTTTGACAACCTCGGGGGCAAGGCGGCTGCGGTCAAGAACGGGAAGTTCGTGACGGCCGTGGAACGCGAGTTCGGAAGCCTGAGCGCGTGGCTGAAGGACTTCACGGCCGTGGCTTCGATGCGGGGAATCGGGTGGGCCGTGGTGTTTCAGGACGAGGAAACCGGTCGCCTGTTCAACGCCTGGGTCAATGAACACGATACCGGCAGCATGGTGGGCTGCCGTCCGATCCTGGTGCTCGACGTGTTCGAACACGCCTTCTTCACCGACTACCAACTCAAGCGGGCGGAATACCTGCAGGCCTTCTTCGACCACGTGGACTGGGGCATCGTCGAAGCGCGCATGAAGTGATGGGGAACGGTCGAGTTCCGCCTAGTCGTCTTCTTCGAGCCAGATCGTGATGTCGTGCGGGGCGGTTTCGTCGCCACCGAAGTAGGGCCACAGCATGTACTTTACCAGGCCGGTGTCCGAGCAGCCGCGCTCCATGGTGATCGAGTGCCCGTTGAGCGTGAATACGTAGTTGCTGCCTTCGATGTGCAGCGCGTAGTCCAGCGTTTCGTTGATCGGGATGGCCCCGAACGACTTGGACGTGCGAATCTCGTCCTTGTAGACGTAGGTCAGGATCTCGAGTTGGTTGTTCAGCCAGCGCCACCCGAAGCGGGCGCTGTTGGTCTGGTGATGGCTGTTGCAGTCCGAGAAGCCGTAGAGCTTGTTGATGTCCGCCTGGTTGGCCGGGTCCGTGGTCGCGTAGATCGCGGATTCGTCGAACATCACCTGAAACACCAGGGCGTCCTTGGTGACCAGGGACATCCGGTTGACCGCGCGGTGCCGGCCCTCGAGGATGGTGAACGTGGTCATGTCGCAGCTCAACATGGCAGGCGCCATCAGCAGCGCAAGGCACAGCAGGGCACACCGGCACACCAGTCGGCGGGTCATGGTACCTTCCTCGTGAGAGCAAGTATTCGGTCTTGGATCCAGAATATCCTAGATTCGCAACGAAAAGTCAATCGGGGTAGAATGCCGTCCGGTCCAACGGGGTGACACCATGCGACGGATGATGCTGCTTGGATTCATGGCCTTGACACTGGGCTTGGGGTGCGAAGGGGGAGGTGTACAGGCCACGCCCGAGATCCTGGGACAGGACGCGGTTCCCGTGTCTTGCGGGCAAGGGGCGAGTCCCTGCAATGACGACAATCCGTGTACGGATGATCATTGCGGCGACGATGGGTTGTGCGTATTTGCGGCCAATGCCGGAGTTTGCGACGATCAGGACCCCTGCACGGTGGGTGATGTTTGTCGGGAAGGAGTGTGCGTTCCCGGTCTGCCATCCGAGGCCTGTCAGCCGGGGCCCGTCACCTGCGACGACGGTAGCGTGTGTACCCGTGACGAGCAACTGCCCGACGGTACCTGCAAGAACACATTCCTGGCCGAACTGACCGATTGCCTGCCGCGTATCGAGGTCGATGCCCCGGCGCGCGGTCATACGGTGGCGGGCGACGGGGCGGTCGAGGTCCGCGGCCGGGTGTATTCGAGCGCGGTACCGCTGATGTCGCTGGATTTGAAGGTCAACGGCAATACGGTGCTCGTGGACACGGATGGACGTTTCGCCACGGCCGTTGATTCGGTGCAGGGCATGAACCCCGTGTTCGTCGACGTGGCGGATCGTTTCGGCAACGAGGCTCACACGGTCCGTGCCTACTACTATTCCCCGATGTGGTATCCGACCGCGGGCTTCGAGAATCAGGATACCCTGGTGCACGATGCGGTCCGGGCCTTCTTGGGGCGCGAATTCTGGGACGACAACGACCCGGCCACCCTGGATGACCTCGCGTCGCTCGCGGTGCACATCTTCGACGGACTGGACCTCAACGCGATGATCACCAATCCCCTGGCGGCTCAGGAAACCGGGTGCAAGTACGAAGTGTCCATGACCAACATCCGTACCGGCACTCCGGTGGTGGAGCTCAGCCCCAACGTGGCCGGCATCTTCTTGTCCCTGACGCTGCCGAACCTGTTCGCGGACGTGGCCTTGGCCCCCGCGACCCGGGCCTGTCCGACCCTGGCTGGGACCCTGCATGCCACGCTGAGCGTGGTGTCACTCATCCAGATCTCGCTGGATGCCTTGGGCAACCCCGTGGTGACCATGGTCGGCACCAACGTGTATCTGCAGGGACTGCAGTTCGACATTGCGGGCATGGACTCGAACCTGCTGCAGTGGTTGCTGAACCTGGCGACCACGACCATTCAGGGCGTGCTCGCCAACGTGATGACGAACCTGCTCGACAACGAGGTGCCGCCGCGCCTGGAAGCGGCGCTGGCCGCGATCAACCTGGACCGGGAGTTCACGATTCCCGCCATCGAGATCGGCGATACGGCGTTGACCGACCCGGTGACCATTCGCCTGCGAACGCGGTTGTCGCGGGTGGAACACGAAAACACCGGCCTGGATCTGGCGGTCTCGGCGACCGTGGCTTCGACTCCGAACAACACCCACGAGGTGCTGGGTTCGATCGGTCGCGCCGCGTGTCTGGATGCGACCCCGACGCCGTTTGCGTACCCGTCGGTAGACTGCACGCCGGGCGAGGCAGGGGTTCAACCCTGTGGAGTGCAGGTCGGCGTGCACGACGATTTGCTGAACCGGGCTCTTTTTGCGTTGTGGTGGGCGGGGATGATGAAACTGGATGTCCCGGTCGCGCAGTTGAGTGACGAGGTGGCCGCGCAACTGGCCGGATACGGGATACAGGACCTGGTGGTCCACGCCGACCTCCTGCTGCCGCCGATCCTGACCACGTGCAACCCGGTGGGGTCATGGATGCTGCAGGTCGGGGATGCACGTGTGGTGGCGGACATGACCATGGGTGGTCAGGCGCTGCAGGTCGAGGCATTTGCCACGGTGTCGGCCGAGGCCGTGATCGGTGCGGTTGCAGGCACCACCTTGTCGATCGGGCTCGGAGATGTGGTGCTTCTGGACTTCGAGATCACCGAGATCACCGAATCCATGGCCTCGCTGCAGGGCTCGCTGGAAAACCTGCTGCGCGATCAATTGTTCCCTTCGTTGATCGAGGATTACGCCAACACCACGCTGTTTTCGTTGCAGATCCCGGAATTCGACCTGAGTGCGGCCGAGGCGTCGCTTCCGCCCGACACGATGGTGGGGGTGAACCTCCAGGCGTTGGCGCCGGTCGACGGTTACACACTGGTATCTGGAGGCTTGCGTTGAAGCGATTCCTGTTGCCTTTGCTGGCCGTGTTCGGGGCATCGTGCACCTCGTCGACCTACGGCCGCTACCAGGGGGCCCTGATCCAACCCGAGCCCATCCTGCCAGGGCAGGTGGTCGAGGTGACGTGGATGGGGAACGCTGGCGTGTACGTCACGGACCACGAGACGGGCTTTTTGATCGACCCGTTCGTCAGTCGTTATGGAATGCTGCGCGTCGGACTTGGACACCTCCTGCACCCGCGGCTCGACCTCGTGGACGAATGGCTTCGACGCATGCAGGCCACGGACGTCAAGGCCGTGCTGGTCAGCCATTCCCACTACGATCATGTGCTCGACGCCCCGTGGTTCGCCCAGAATACCGGGGCCGTGATGGTCGGGACCGAGAGCACCGCGAACGTGGCGCGGGGTGCGGGCCTGCCCGAAGGCCTGATCAAGGTGGTCACGGGCGGGGATAGCATGCAGATCGGGCGCTTCAAGGTGACGTTCCTGTGGAGCGAGCACGGACCGGCCCTGTTCGGGCGCGTGCCGTTTCCGGGGTTCATCACCGAACCGCTGAAGCCCCCGGCTCGGGCCCGTCAGTATCGAATGGGCGGGGTGTTCGGGATCGTGATCGAGCATCCGTCCGGGACCCTGGTGCATCACGGCAGTGCGGGATACCGCGACCAGATGTACGCCGGGGTGAAGGCCGATGCGGTGATGCTGGGTCTGGCGGGGCGAGGCGACACCGAACCCTATCTGGCCAACGTGGTGGATGTGCTGGGGGCGCACACCGTGATCCCGATCCACATCGACGACATGTTCGATGACGTGGATGACACGTTCGACTTCATTTTCCATGTCGATTTCGACGCGTTCATGGACGTCATGGCCAGGAAGCGCCCGAAAATCAAGGTGGCTACCCTGCCGATCGGGGTGCCGGTGCGGCTGCTCAATCCCTGAACATCACAAACGCTCTCGATAGTCGTTGCCCGTGCGCCGGGTGGCGGCCTCGACCAGACGGGTGGCGGCTGCATCGCCGCGCGCTCGGATGACGGATTCGTCCATGCGGGTCAGGTGGCCGTCGCGCACGACCACCTCCCCGTTGACCAGCACGGTGTGGGCACGCCCGAGGGTGCCGCAGAAGAGCAGGGCGCCCACGGGGTCGAAGCGGGCGCCCGCGTAGCCTACTTCGTTCAGGTCGAACATCGCGATGTCCGCGGCATGCCCGGGCGCGAGCGTTCCCAGCATGTCTTCGCGACGCAACAGCCGCGCGCCTCCGCGCGTGGCAAGGCGCACCACCTCGTGCGCAGGCATGCGACCCACGCCCCAGCCGACACGATGCACGAGCATGCAGTGAATCATCTCGCGCAGAAAGCTCGACGAATCGTTCGAGGCACTGCCATCGACCGCCAGACCGACCGTGACGCCGCGGTCCCTCATGTCCGGGATGCGCGCGATGCCGCTGCCCAGGCGCATGTTGGAGGTCGGGCAGTGAGCGATGGCCGTGCCCGTGCGGGCCAGCAAATCGAGTTCCGCATCGGTGAAGTGCACGCCGTGGGCATACCAGACATCGCTTCCGATCCAGCCCACGCTTTCCATGTAGGCCAACGGGCGCATTCCCAGAGCCTTGATGCAGAAGTCGTCTTCGTCGCGCGTTTCGGCCAGGTGGGTGTGCAGCATCACGCCATGCTTGCGGGCGAAGACCGCAGTTTCGCGCAGCAGTTCGGTCGTGACCGAGAACGGCGAGCAGGGTGCCAGGGCCACGCGGCACATGGACAAGGGCGAGGGGTCGTGCCAGCGGGCGATCACGCGCTCGCAATCGGCCAGGATCGCGTCTTCGGTCTGGACCACGTCATCGGGGGGCAAACCGCCCTTGCTGCGGCTGCGGCTCATGCTGCCCCGGGTTGGGTGGAAGCGGATCCCGAGGTCGCGTGCGGCGAGGATGGTCTCGTCGAGCAGGTTGTCGGGCTGGTCCTTGGGGAACACGTAGAAATGGTCGGTCGTGGTGGTGCAACCGGTAAGCAGGAGCTCTGCGATGCCGACCTCGGCGCCGACACGAACGGCCTCGGGGTCGAGGCCGCGCCATACTTCGTAGAGTTCGATGAGCCAGTCGAACAGTTTGACGTCCTGGACCCGCGGAAGGTTGCGGGTGAGGGTCTGATAGAGGTGGTGGTGGGTATTGATGAACCCAGGCAGAACCACCTTGTCGGTCGCGTCGATCACGGTCACGTTCGCGCCGTCGGGGGCCTTGAGGTCTTTGCCCACGGCCTCGACGACCTGGTCGTGGACAAGAACGTCGCCGCCGGGGATGCGGGTATCCGCATCATCCATGGTCGCCACGCAGGTGGCGTTACGAATCAGGGTATATCCGGGCATTCGAGCCTCCGAAAGAAAGAGCCGTTGGAATGATAGCAGATTGCAGGGCGCGGTCATCAGACCGCGCCCTGCATCCGCGAGCGAAGCGAGCCGTGGGAGTGCGCAAGCTTGCTTGCGCTTTCGAACACCGAGGCGACGCAAACTGCCACCAAAGCGGTAGCAAGCTACCGCACTCCAAGACCAGTTCTGGGAGTGCGCAAGCTTGCTTGCGCTTTCCTGCGCCGGGCTGCCGTGCATCCATGGGACCTGTCATCCCCGGGGCCTCGCCTCCGCGGCGGTCCTGTAGTACACTCCCCCGGATGGACGGCCTGACCGTCAATTTCGTGGGGCCGGTGAGACGCCCGGGGCCGGAACGGTCACGGGTCGTGGATCGATCCGGCTTGGTCACCGTGGCGGATGTCCTGCGACACATGGGGTACCAGGAGGCGGAGCTTCCAAGCCTGATCGTGCTGCTCGACGGCGTCCGCTCGGATCTGGAAACGCCGATCGCGCAGGTCGCGATCCTGGATATTCTGCTGCTCGTGGGAGGAGGTTGAGCATGCCCGACCTGAAGGAATTCCTGAGACCGACGAGCCTCGAAGAGGCGCTGACCCTGCTGGCACAACGGGGCGAAAAGGCCCGTGCCCTGGCGGGCGGTACGGCCTTGGTGTTGGCACGGGGAGGCCGGCACGAAGCCGTGGTGAGTTTGCAGGAACTCGGCCTGGATCGCATCACGAACGAATCCGATGGTCTGCACGTGGGGGCCATGGTGACGCTCAACGGCCTTCGTCGGCATCTAACTGCGCAGCCCCATCAGTGCCTGTTCGAGGCGGCCTCGGGCGTCGGCGCACGGGTCTTACAGAACCACGTGACCGTCGGTGGCAACTGCGTGATGGTCTATGCCTGGTCGGACCTCCCGGTTGCAGCATGGTGTCTGGATGCCCGGTTCGTGATTCAGGGACTGGATGGACGGCGCACCATGGATGCCGACACCTTCTTTGCCCAGCACCCCACGCGCCTGCTCAAGGCCGGGGAACTGCTGGTGGAAGTGGTGTTCCCCAAGGCCGGGTCCGGCGAGGGTAGTGCCCACGTGAAACTGGCCCGTGCACGCACGGACCACGCCATCGCCAGTGCTTCCGCATGGTTGCGGGTAACTGACGGGCGGATCACTGCGGGTCGCGTCGTGGTGGGCGGGGTCGCTGGCATGCCGCAACTCATGTCCCTGGCCTCCGAGGCCTTGGCTGGTCTGGCCCCCGACGAAGGCACGTTCCTCGATGCAGGGCGGCGGGTGGCCGAGGATGCCAAGACGGTCGATGACATCCGGGGTAGCGCGGACTATCGTCGCGCGGTGCTGCCGGCCGTGGTGCGGGACGCCCTGAACCTCGCGGCGCAGCGGGCAGGAGGTGCACAATGACACTGAACGTGAATATCAACGGGGTGGATCACGCCCTGGACATCGAACCCGGCGAAATCCTGCTCGACGTTCTGCGACGTGCCGGCTTTCACGGGGTCAAGCGTGGCTGCGAAACCGCGACCTGCGGGTCTTGCGTGGTCCTGGTGGACAACGTGCCCCAGTTCAGTTGCGCCATGTATGCCGGATCGGTCGAGAAGCGGCGAGTGACCACGATCGAGGCCTTGGGCACGCCCAACGACCCGCATCCGATCATGCAGGCGTTCGTCGAGGAGGCGGGCGTTCAGTGCGGCTACTGTGTGCCGGGCATGCTGCTGTCAACCAAGGCGCTGCTCGACGAACACCCGCAGCCGACCGAAGGGGAAATCCGCACGGCCCTCGATGCGCACCTGTGCCGGTGCACGGGCTATGTGAAGCAGGTCAAGGCGGTGCAACTCGCCGCAGAGCGGATGGCCGCGAAGAACGGGGAGGGTGCGTGATGGATGCGAAGGATTTGAAGGTCGTCGGACACAGCGAGGCCAAGGTGGATGCCCTGTCCCTGGCGTCGGGCCAGGCGCGCTTCACCGACGACATCGTGATCCCCGGGATGCTGCACCTGAAGATGCTGTGGAGCCCCCATGCCCACGCCCGCATCACCCGCATCGATGCGTCGAAGGCGCGTGCCCTGCCCGGGGTCGTGTGCGTGCTGACGCACGAGGACGTGCCGCGGATCATGCACACCACCGCGGGCCAGGGCTTTCCCGAACCATCGCCCTACGATTCGCTCATCCTGGACAACAAGGTCCGGTTCGTGGGCGACCGGGTTGCTGCCGTGGCGGCCGAGACCCGCGAAATCGCCGAAAAGGCCGTCAAGTTGATCGACGTCGAATACGAGCTGCTTTCGCCGGTTTTCGACGTGCGCCGCGCCGATGCGCCGGGGGCGCCCGTGATCCACGACGAACCGGACTGCCGGGTCGTGATCCCGGTCCCCTTCAAGCCCGAAAAGAACGTGGGCGCCGAAGTGGACATGCGGATCGGGGACGTGGACCAGGCCCTCTCCGCAAGCGACGTAGTGGTCGACCGTGAGGTCGAATCCCAGTACGGGCATCACTGCCCCATGGAACCCCACATCACGATCTGCTACATCGACGAATACGGACGGTTGGTCATCCGGACCTCCACCCAGGTGCCGTTCCACGTGCGCCGTATCGTGGCCCAGGCCCTGGGCATCCCGGTGCGCCGCATCCGCGTGATCAAGCCGCGGATCGGGGGCGGGTTCGGGGGCAAGCAAGAGGTGCTCGAAGACGTGGTGGCCGCGATGTGCATGGCCACGAAGCGCCCCGTGAAGCTGGAATACACCCGGGCCGAGGAGTTCGTGTCCACCAGGACGCGGCACCCGGCCGTGGTGCGCGTGAAGCTCGGGTTTTCGAAGGACGGGACCCTGAACGCGCTCATGATGCGGGCCAGGACCAACACCGGGGCCTATGGCAGCCATGCGCTGACCGTGGTGTGCAACTGCGGAGCCAAGACCCTGCCTCTGTACCATTGCGACCATATCGGGTTCGACGGGGACTCGGTGTATACGAACCTGCCGGTGTCGGGGGCCTACCGTGGCTACGGCGGGACCCAGGCCGCATTCGGTCTAGAGATCGCCATGGACGAGGCGGCCCACAAGCTGGGCATCGACCCCGTGGATTTGCGCAAGAAGTTGCACATTCGCGAGGGCGAAGGCTCCCCGGTGTTCCGCGCCCTGGGCGAGGGTCAGGAGGGCGTGGAACAGAAGATCGGCTCGTGCGGCCTGGCACGTTGTCTGGAACTCGGGGCCGAGGCCATCGGCTGGTATCAGCGTGACCGTCATCCCGGTACGGGTCGCATTCGCCGGGGCATGGGCATGTGCGCGCTCATGCAGGGGTCCTCGATTCCCTTGGTGGACATGGGGTCATCGAGCATCAAGATGAACGACGATGGTTCGTTCAACCTTCTGATGGGCGCCACGGACCTGGGCACGGGCTCGGACACCGTGCTGGCGCAGATCGCGGCCGAGGCCCTGTGTACGCGGCTGGATCACATGATCGTGTATTCGTCGGACACGGACCTGACCCCGTTCGACGTCGGGGCGTATGCGTCGTCCACGACCTATTTGTCGGGCGAGGCGGTGCGCCAGACGGCCCTGACCGTGCTCGAGCAGATTCGTAAGGTGGCGGCCGACATGCTCAAGGCCCGTCCCGAGGACGTGCACATCGAACACGCGACCGCGACTGCCAACGGAAAGTCCGTGACCTACGAGGCGATCGCACGCCATGCGCTTTACGGCCACAACCAGTTCCAGATCGGGGCCATCAACTCCGCGATCTCGCACGTGTCGCCGCCCCCGTTCGCGGCGCACTTCGCCGAGGTCGAGGTGGACACGTGGACCGGGGCCGTGCAGATCCTGCGCTACGTGGCGGCCGTGGACTGCGGCACCGCGATCAACCCGAAGTTGGCCGAGGGCCAGATCGAGGGTGCAGTGGCCAACGGCATCGGTTACGCCATGATGGAAGAAATGGTCTTCAACGAAAAGGGCGCGTGCGTGAATCCGAGCTTTCGGCACTATCGCATTCCGACCATGCGCGACATGCCGAAGCTCACCACGATCCTGGTGCCGACGTGGGAACCCACGGGTCCCTTCGGGGCCAAGAGCGTGTCCGAGATCTGCATCAACGGGCCTCTGCCGGCGCTCAGCAACGCGATCTTCGCGGCCACGGGCGCGCGGGTTGCCGTTTCGCCGTACACTCCGGAACGTGTGTTTCGGGCCATCCGTTCCCTGTAGGTCTGCCAATCATCCACCAAGGAGCTTTCATGAGTATTCGCATCGAACACGACAGCCTGGGCGACCGCGAGGTGCCTGCCCGCGCCTACTATGGAATCCAGACCCTGCGCGCCATCGAGAACTTTCCGATCACGGGTATCCCGATCGCGCGCTTTCCCGCCTTGATCCGTGCCTTGGCCGTGGTCAAGCAGGCGGCGGCGCGGGCCAACATGGACCTGGGGTTGTTGAATCCGATGGTGGGCGATGCCATTGTGGCCGCGTGCAGCGAGGTGCGCGAAGGACGCTTTGACGAGCACTTCGTGGTCGACGTGATCCAGGGCGGTGCGGGCACGTCAACCAACATGAACGCCAATGAGGTGATTGCGAACCGGGCGCTCGAGATCCTCGGGGGCGAGCGGGGCGACTACGTGTCGTGCCACCCGAACAACCACGTGAATCTGTCGCAGTCCACGAATGATGTGTATCCCACCTCGTTGAAGCTGGCTCTCGTGTGGTCGATCGAGGACCTGAAGGCGGCCATGCGCCGTCTGGTCGATGCCCTGGCCGACAAGGGCCGCGAGTTTTCGGGCGTGCTGAAGCTTGGTCGCACCCAACTCCAGGACGCGGTGCCCATGACGCTCGGACAGAGCTTCGATGCGTTCTCGATCATGGTGTTCGAGGACATCGAGCGTCTGAAGGAGGCCAAGCGCCTCTTGTTCGAGATGAACCTCGGGGCCACGGCCATCGGCACCGGGGTCAATACCGTCGAAGGCTATGCCGAGCAGGTGCGCATCCGTTTGTGCGAGCTGTCGGCACTGCCGTTCGTGACGTCCCCGAACCTGGTCGAAGCCACCTCGGACGCGGGAGGGTTCGTGCAGTTGTCGGGCGTGCTGAAGCGGGTGGCGGTCAAGCTGTCCAAGGTGTGCAACGACCTGCGTCTGCTGTCGTCAGGTCCGCGCGGGGGGCTTGGCGAGATCCGGTTGCCCCCGATGCAGCCGGGCTCGACGATCATGCCTGGCAAGGTCAATCCGGTCATTCCCGAGGTGGTCAACCAAGTGTGCTTCCAGGTGATCGGCAACGACGTTGCCATCACCATGGGGGCGCACGGCGGGCAGATGGAACTCAACGCGTTCGAGCCCGTGATCGGGTTCAATCTGTTCTTCTCGTTGACGATCCTGCGCAATGCGATCGATGTGCTCACCGAAAGGTGTGTCAAGGGCATCGAGGCCAACGAGGATCGTTGCCGCCTGCATCTTGAAAACAGCATCGGGATCGTCACGGCCCTGGTGCCGCATCTGGGCTACGACCTGGCCGCGCGCATTGCGGCCGAGGCGCTCGAAACGGGCCGAACCGTGCGCGAACTGGCCGCGCGACATCTGCCCGAGGGGCGGCTCGACGAGATCCTGGACCCCGCGGCCATGACGTATCCCAGGGCGGTTCCAGGGGCGAAAGAGAAGGGGTCCCCGCGGACCGCGTAGGGCGTGGTCACGGAAGCACGGCTATCTTTGTGTTGCCATTGTGCTGCGACCAGGAGGCGGCGTCTGGTGACGCCGCCCTACAGTCTGCGGAAGCCCAACAGCCGGTGCCGCAGTCTGCGGAAGCCCAACAGCCGGTGCCGCAGTCTGCGGAAGCCCAACAGCCGGTGCCGCAGTCTGCTGAAGTGCCGCAGTCTGCTGTAGGGCGCGGTCACCAGACCGCGCCTGTCAGGCTAGCAGTTGTAATACAACTCGAATTCGTACGGATGCGGACGCCGCTCGATCGCGATCACATCCCGCTCGCGCTTGGTCCGAATCCACGTCTCGATCGCGTCCGGCGTGAACACCCCGTCGCGCGTCAGGAAGTCGTGGTCAGCCTCGAGCGCGCACAAGGCCTCGGGCAGCGACGTGGGCAACGACTGCAAACCCTCGCGGGCCGTGTCGAAGATGTTTTCGTCGAACGGTCCGAACCCGAGCGCCGCGGGGTCGAGATGGTTGCGGATCCCGTCGAGTCCCGCCATCAACATGGCCGCCATGGCCAGATAGGGGTTGCAGGTCGCATCCGGGGGCCGGAACTCCATGCGCTTTTCGGCCGGGGCCCGCGCGTACTTCGGGATGCGAATCGCCGCGCTGCGGTTGGCCAGCGAGAAGAACGACTTGACCGGTGCCTCGAATCCCGGCACCAGCCGTTTGAAGGAGTTGGTGCTCGGGTTGGTCAGCGCCAGCAGCGCAGGCCCGTGCCGAAGGATGCCCGCGATATAGGACAGGGCCTCGGGGCTCAAATCCGCATATCCGCCCTCGCGGTAGAACACGGGTTGGCCCCCCTTGAATAGATGCTGGTGGAAGTGCATGCCCGACCCTGCCATGTTGTACAGGGGCTTGGGCATGAACGTCGCGGTCAGGCCGTTCTGCGCGGCCAGCATGCGCACGAAGTATTTCACGGTCTGGACGTTGTCCGCGGCCGCCACAAGGTCGTCCATTTCGAGTTCGATCTCGGATTGACCGGGGGCTCCCACCTCGTGATGGTGATACTTGACCGGCACGCCTGCCTCGAAGAGTTGATCCGAGATGGCGCCACGAACGTCCATGTAGCGGTCCTGGGCCGGCGACACCAGGTAGCCCTTCTGGGACGGGATCCGCAGCGCATGATCGCAGGCCGCGTCCGCATGCCCCGTCAATTCTGCCTCTTCGGAGCCGATCTCGACGTGGGCCACGCCCTCGTGGTTGCACATCGAGATCCGATCGAACAGGTAGAACTCGAACTCCGGGCCCCACAACGACACGTCGGCGATCCCGCTCTGCTTCATGGCAGCGAGCGCGCGACACGCGATGGTGCGCGGGTCCCGGCTGAAGCCATGCAGGGTGTCGGCCTCGACGATCTCGCAGTAGAACGACAGGGTCGGCAGTTCGAAGAACGGGTCCTTGAACCCCGTTTCCACGATGGGCCGAAGCACCATGTCCCCGCTTTCCAAGGCCTTGAATCCCGGGATCGACGACGCGTCGAATCCGATGCCTTCGGCGATTTTGTCCTGGTTCACGTAACGGGTCGAAACGCTGATGTGGTGCAATCCCCCGAAGAGGTCCGTGAACTTGAGGTCGATCTGGCGGATGCCGTACTTCTCGACGAACGCCATGACGGCTTCTGCATTGCGGAACATGTCTGCCTCCAAAATGATGGGGTGTCAGGTCATCTTGACCACGATGTTGCTGATCACGTTCGCGGCCTCGTCGGCACGGTCCGCGGCATTCGACAGGTGCCGGTAGATCTCACGCTTCTTGAGCATGCAGATGATGGATTCGGGGTTGGCCGGTCCTTCGAACAGTTCCGCGATGGCGCGATGGTATTCGTGTTCCATGCGGTTTTCGACCCCCTTGGCCCGACGGGCGTGTTCGGTCGCCACGTTGGGGTGTGACTCGAGCCGCTGCATGGCCAGGTGGATTTCGTTCGCCGCGTCGAACATCAGGGTGGACATGTGCTGAAAGTGTTCGTTCGGCGCAACCCGCAAGGTCACCATCTCTTCGACCGTGCTGTTGGCATAATCGAGAAGGTCGTCGATGCATCGCGATAAGTTGTGCAGGTCCTCGCGGTCGATCGGCGTGACGAATGTGCGGTTGAGTTCGTCGATCAGAAGACGTCGCTCCTCGTCCGCCTCTTCCTCGGCACGCTTGACCGCCGCGGCGTTGTCGGCGGTCGGGTTCGCCATGTATTCCACGAGGTACTTCAGGCCCTTGGTCACGATCTCGGCCTGACGGTTCAGGTGATCGATGAACGGGTCGGTCTTGGGTTTCATGAGGCCTTTGAACAAGTTCATAATACGCTCCGCGCCACGAGGAAGAGAATGGCGGCCACGAGGGCCGTGGACGGGATCGTGATGATCCAGGTCAGGACGATGTTCATGCCGACCCCCCAACGGACCTTGGAGAGACGTTCTGCGCTGCCTGCACCCATGATGCTGCTGGACACGACCTGGGTGGTGCTGACCGGGCCGCCGAGCAGGGCCGCGCCCAGGATGACGGCCGCTGACGAGACCTGTGTGGTGAAACCGTGCACGGGCCGGATCTTGTAGAACTTGCCACCCAGCGTTCGGATCAGACGCCACCCACCGGTGGCCGTTCCAGCCGCGATGGCCGAAGCGCTGAGCGCGATGACCCACGTGGGTACCGCGAATTCGGTGAGATGTGCCCACCCGGGCATGGCAGACCCGTGGATGTGCGTCATGGCCAGCAGTCCCATGGTGATGATGCCCATGGTCTTTTGGGCATCGTTGGTGCCGTGGGACAGGGCCAGCCCGATGGCGGTCACGACCTGGGCTCGCTTGAAGAACGTGTTGATCTTCGGGTGGGCCTTGGCCGCCAGGACCCGGATCAGACGGTGCAGCAGATAGCCCGTGACGAACCCGAGCAGCGGCGAAATCAACAGGGCGATCAGGATCTTGAGGATCCCCTCCGCCTTGATCACCGAAACAATCTGCGCAGCATCGGCCATGGTGGGGAATCCCGCGAACGGATGGGTGACGATGCCCTGCATCAGGGCGCTGCCGAGCATGCCCCCGATCAGGGCGTGCGAAGAACTCGACGGGATCCCGAAGTACCATGTCAGAAGGTTCCACATCACCGCCGAGATCAGCGCACAGATGATCACGGGCAGTGTCAGGACCGCGGAGGCCAATACCTCATCGCCGATGGTCGTGGCCACGGCCACCCCGAACAGGAAGGGGCCGATGAACTCGGCGATCGTGGTGATCGTGAGCGCCGTCCGCGGGGAAAGGGCCCGCGACGAAATCATGGTGGACACGATATTGGAACTGTCATGGAACCCGTTCAAGAAGTCGAACAGGATTGCCAGGAGCAGAAACAGGATGAGGACCGTCAACACGACGCAAACCCCCGCCGGAAACCCCG
The DNA here is from genome assembly GCA_964424165.1 of uncultured Myxococcales bacterium. Classification (GTDB taxonomy): domain Bacteria; phylum Myxococcota_A; class UBA9042; order DTJE01; family DTJE01; genus CAYRIB01. The sequence continues at coordinate 24,521 of CAYRIB010000034.1, forward strand.
ATTCTCTGCAGCCTGTTGTCGGGTGTCAATCAAAACGTTATCGTGCGGTGGCAGACGAGGCCTGGTTCACGATTCGGCCTTCCAAGGCGGGGTTGAGACTGGACAATGTGCGGATGTGGTCCATCAGAACCTCGGCCATTTTGTCGCGGCTCTTGCCGTCCCCGCCGAGCAGCATCAGGTATCCGTCCCCGCCTGCGTCGATGAAATCCGAGGTGGCCAGGGTGTAGCGGGTGTCGTCGTTCGGTATCGGCGTGCCATCGGCCCTGTGCACGCTGACCACCCGCGAGGATGCGGGCCGAGTGGCGTCGTAAACAAAACCAAAGCCCGACACCTGCGGGAACCATCCCTTGGGCTCCGGAATCCCGTCGACCCCGTGTTCGAGCATTTCCCACAACTGTTGACCGGTCACGGTCCGGGTGACGACGGCATTGCCGAATGGAAGTACGGCATAAGCATCCCCGATGACCACGTCCCAGGGCGGTCCGCCGGCGTAGCCCTCGGCCGGGCGTCGCAGCTCGTGATTCGCCGGCGCGTAGGTCGAAGGGATCGGGGCTCGCAGACCCCCGCCGTTCACGAACGGCGTATAGGAACTTTCAAGGTGGTTTTGGGGTACTTGGGCCGGTATGGGTCTGTG
>CAYRIB010000035.1:0-24904 GCA_964424165.1 uncultured Myxococcales bacterium
TGGCGCGGTCTGGTTTCTGCTCCTGCAGTTGCTCGTGAGGTGAATTCATGAAATTCGGGACCATCACTGTCGCTGGACAACCCGTCACCGTCATTGCTCATCGGGGGATGCTGGTGCCGCTGGCTTCAGCGCCTTGCGGCTGTCCGTTCATCGCTGCGTGGTGCTTGGAAGAGGCATCTGGCCCTCTGCACCAGATTGCTGCTGGCGCCTTGTCCGGCGCCGTGCCCCGGTCTGCATGGCTCGACCCGGCCGAGGCCGTGTTCCTTCCCCCCGTCCCGGATTGCCGCACCGTGATCGCCATCGGTCTTAACTATGCTTCGCACTGCGCCGAACAGGGCAAGGAGACTCCCTTGACCCCGATGTTCTTCGCGAAGCTTCCTTCCTGCCTGGCCGCGCACCGGCAACCGGTCATCCGATGGCCCGTGACGTCACAACTCGACTTCGAAGGGGAACTGGCCGTGGTGATCGGTCGCGGCGGTCGCGCTATCCCCGAATCCGAGGCCCTGTCTCGCGTGTTCGGCTATTCGGTGTTCAATGACGTGACCGCTCGCGACCTGCAACATGCCGATCGACAGTGGGTGCGGGGCAAGTCGCTCGATACGTTCGGGCCGATGGGGCCTCTGATGACCACCGCGGAGGATGTGCCCGATCCCCAGAATCTGCATCTGCAGACCCGGGTCAACGACGAAATCCGTCAGGATGCCTGCACCTCGGAGATGGCGTTTTCAGTCGCCCGGATCGTGGCGCATGTGTCCGAGGCCATCACCCTTTGTCCTGGGGACATCATCACCACAGGCACCCCGGCAGGCGTGGGCCTCTTTTGCAAGCCGCCTCGCTTTCTGGTACCGGGTGATTGCGTTGAAATCACGATCGAGGGCCTGGGAACCTTGCACAATGCGATAGCCGCACCGTCCTGACGCCAGCAGGCCTCAGAACTCCATGATCTCGGCTTCCTTCTTGGTTCCGATGGATTCGACGTTCTTGATGCAGAGGTCGGTTTCCTTGTCGATGCGCTCGATGCCCTTCTTCTGATCGTCTTCGGGCAGGCCCTCGGCCTTGTCCAGACGGCCGCGCACGTCACGTCGGACGTTGCGGACCGCGATCTTCGCATCCTCGGTCATGCGCTTGACCTGCTTGGCCAAGTCCTTGCGACGTTCGGTGGTCAGGGCCGGGATCGGCAGGCGCACCACGTCGCCGTCGTTCGAGGGCGTCAGGCCGATGTCGGCCATGGCAATCGCCTTTTCGATCGCGACGATGAGCTTCTTTTCCCAAGGGCGGACCGTGATGAGCCGCGGGTCTGCCACGGTCACGGCCGCCACCTGGCTCAGGGGCGTGGGCACGCCGTAGTAGTCCACCCGGATCCCGTCGAGCAGGGCCAGATTGGCTCGACCCGTGCGCACGCGGGACAGGTCCTTTTCGAATGCGTCGATGGCCTTCTTGAACGATGCCTCGAGTTCTTTCAACAGTTCTTCGATCATGGCTTCCTCCCTGTCATGAAACCACGGTGCCGATGCGCTCGCCGCGCAGGACACGCATGATGTTCCCCGGGGTCCGGATGCTGAACACGTGCAGCGGCATCCGGTTGTCCATGCAAAGGGCCACGGCCGTCGCGTCCATGACGGCGAGTCCCCCCTCCAGAACTTCCTGATATCGGATCCGTTCGAATAGCGTGGCGTCGGGCACCTTGACCGGGTCCGCGCTGTACACGCCCTCGACCTTGGTACCTTTCAGGATCGCGTCCGCGTGGATTTCCAGCGCGCGCAAGGCCGCGCCGCTGTCGGTCGAGAAGTACGGGTGACCCGTTCCCCCCGAACACAGCACGACCCGCCCTTTCTCAAGATGACGGATGGCCTCGCGCCGCACGAACAGTTCGGCCACGCGCGGCATCTCGATGGCACTCATCACCCGGGCCTCGATGCCGCCACGTTCCAGGGCATCCTGGAAGATGAGGGCGTTCATGGTCGTGGCCAGCATGCCTACGGTGTCCGCGGTGGCCCGTTCGAACGTGCGTCCCACGCTCGACAGTCCCCGGAAGTAGTTGCCCCCGCCGATCACCAGCGCCACCTGGACGCCGGCCCGCACGGCCTGAACCACCTCCCCGGCCAGACGGTCCAGAGTGGTCGTGTCCACACCGGATTCGCGTCCCCCCGAAAGGGCTTCGCCCGAGAGCTTCAGCAGCACCCGGCGATAGGCCATGGGAACGGACGTCATCAGATGCCCTCGCCCATCTCGTAGCGCGCGAAGCGCCGCACGCTGATGTTTTCGCCAGTGCGGCCCACGACCTCGGTCAGGACGTCGCGGAAGATCTTCTTGTCGTCGCGGATGTAAGTCTGTTCGAGAAGGCAAACGTCGTTGTACCACTTCTTGAGCTTGCCTTCCGTGATCTTCGCCAGAATCTCGGGGGGCTTCTTCTGATCCACGACCTGGGCGTCGAAGATCTCGCGCTGGTGGGCGAGGATGTCGGCGGGAACGTCCTCGGGCTTCACCCACTTCGGGGACATGGCCGCGATCTGCAAACAGACCTCGCGCACGAATTCGTCGAATGTCGTGGAACGCGCCACGAAGTCCGTTTCGCTGCTGATCTCGACCATCACGCCGATGCGGCCTTCGCCGTGGACGTAGGTGGCCACCTTGCCTTCCTTGGCCTCGCGGTTCATCTTCTTGACCGCGGTGGCCTGGTTGCGCTTTTGCAGGTACTCCACGGCCTTGTTCATGTCGCCGTCACTGGCTTCCAAGGCCTTCTTGCAATCCAGAATGCCCGCGCCGGTCATGGTACGCAGGTCCTTTACGGTTTCAGCGGTAAATGCCATTCTGTCCTCCTCGCGTCGTCGTTTTGATTCGCTAGTTCACTTCGTCGGTCACGGGCTCTGCGGTCGGGGCGCGAACGCCACGGACCACGACTTCCGGACCCGCCTCGTCGCGGCCGGCAGCGGCCACCGGCACGCCACCGTCCCAGCCTTCGCCCTTGGCCTGGCCGCCCTCGATGCAGGCCGTGGCCACGGACGAGATGATCAGACGGATGGCACGGATGGCATCGTCGTTGCCCGGCACCACGTGCGACACGTTGTCGGGGTCGCAGTTGGTGTCGACCAGGGCCACCACGGGAATGCCCAGGCGGTTCGCCTCGCGCACCGCGATCTTCTCGCGGTTGGGGTCGATCACGACCACGGCGCCCGGCAGGCCCTTGAGCGTGCGCAGACCGCGCAGGTTGCGGTTCATGCGCAGGAGTTCCTTCTCGAGCCGGACGACTTCCTTCTTGGGCAGCTTTTCGACGTTGCCTTCGGCCAGCATGTTTTCGATCGCGTCGATGCGTTCAAGGGACTTGCGCAGCGTCACGAAGTTCGTCAGGGTGCCGCCGAGCCAGCGGTTGGTGACGTAGGGCATACGGGCACGCTTGGCCTCTTCTTCGACCACGAGCTGGGCCTGGGGCTTGGTACCCACGAACATGATCGACTCGCCGTCGGACGCGGTGCGCGACACGAAGTGCAGTGCGTCGTTGAACAGGCGCAGGGTCTTCTGCAGGTCGATGATGTGGATGCCGTTGCGAGCCCCGAAGATATAGGGCTTCATCTTGGGATTCCAGCGCTTGACCTGGTGCCCGAAGTGGACACCTGCTTCGAGGAGCTCTCTGAGGGTAATCTGACTCAATGCGAACCTCCGTTTCAAGGGACCGCAAACGGTCCCGACCTCCATCCCGATGCCCAAGCGCCCATGGGCGCCACGGAGGCACGTGCGGGATGTGCGAATTCCCCCGATGCACCGTGCAACGAGGGTGCATCCTTATACTGCAGAAGGTCGCGGGTTGCAAGGGGTTTTGAGGAGTGCGCAAGCTTGCTTGCGCTTTGGTACGCCGGAGTGCTACGGGCCGCCCGGAAAGCGGTAGCAAGCTACCGCACTCCCAGATCGTTCCAGGAGTTCTGAAACCGGCTTGCGCAAGCTTGCTTGCGCCTTGGTACGCCGGGGTGCTACGGGCCGCCCGGAAAGCGGTAGCAAGCTACCGCACTCCCGGATCGTTCCAGGAGCTGCCAAACTGGCTTGTGCTTTCCCGCCTTTCCTTGAGTATGGCTTTGTGCTAGTAAGGAACGGTTGCCGCATGGAGGCGGATACGGTGCTGCGAAAAATCCTGCTGGGCAAGATCCACCGCGCGACAGTGACCGCGGCGGACGTGAACTATATGGGTTCGATCACGGTGGACCCCTTGCTCATCGAGGCTTCCGGGTTGCTGCCGCTCGAAGAGGTCGAGGTCTGGGATGTGACCAACGGCGAGCGCTTCTCGACTTACTGTCTGCCCGGCAGGCCCGGGGCTGGCGAGGTGGTCGTCAACGGGGCGGCTGCCCGTCGGGTGCAGGTGGGTGACAAGGTGATCGTGGCCGCATACGGCCTGGTTGATGGGGCATCCCTGGGGCTGCACGAGGCCCGCGTGGCGTTGCCCGACGAGGCTAACCACCTGATCCGTTCATTTGTCTATCGAGCCGATCTGGCCACGCGCGCATTCGAGGTCCGGGAAGATTCCTGAGGGGCCTCGTCTTTTCGGGAGGTGCGATCATGGACCTGTTCAACAAGAAGGCGCTGAATCGGGCACATCGTGAACTGCAGGACGCTCGCGCCGAGATTGCGCGTCTGGCCAAGCGGATCGAACAGACCACGGCCCACGAGAACACGATCGGCGAGGCGCTTCGAACCTTGCAGACCGAACGCGACGAACTGAAGGGGCTGCTCTCCGAGGCCGAATCGGCCCGCGACAAGGCCCTGGAACGCATGGGCAAGGCCGAGCAGATGGCCCATTGGCTCGAGGAACGCGCATCCGCGGTCAAGGCGTCGTCCGACGAGGCCCAGCGCTGCCGTGCAGAGGCGGCGGCCGCACGGGCCGAGGCCGAGGCAGCAAAAGGGGAGGCCGGGCGGCTGCAGCAGAACCTCGACGAGGCCCGTGCGGAGGTGAGCCGCCTGCGAACTGCCTTGGATGAGGCTTTACGCCAGACTCCGGTGGCCGCGCCGATCATCGAACGGCCGGCAGCACCCCCCGGCGGCGCCGATGTGGCCGAAATGAAGCGCTCGATCGCGGATCTGCATGCGCAGTTGCAGGTCGCGCTGCGCAAGGCGGAAAACAATCGGCGCGCCTATCTGATTACGCAGATGCAACTCGATCTGGCCGAGGATCGCTTGTCGATCCAACAGACGGGCAAGCCCCGCCCGATCCTGGGTTTGGGGCGCCAAGCTGAGGTGCCGGCAGGTGAAGTGGCGGCCCCCGAAGAAGTGGTCGAGTATCCGGAATCGGAGGACGATCCAGTGCCCGTCGTCGACGAGGAGCCCGCCGGAGAGACGGCTTGATGATGGGAAATGACCAGGCGCGTCCTGGCGCCCGCGCTGGCCTTTATGGCGCATTGCTGGCGCTGGTGTTGGCCATCACGGCCTGCTCGGACACCCACCTGCTCTCGGGCACCTACCGTTCGGTCGAGCCCGTCACGCTTGCCCAGATTCCTGGGTTCACCGATGTCAGCGTCGAACTCGTGATCGGACACTACGGCCCCGACGTGGCTGGTCTTCTGAAGTATTTCGGCAACACCGATTTCAACATTCCGCCCTCGGCAGACAGCTTCTGTCGATGCAGCGTGCTCGAGACCGGGGTGTGGGCCGGAAGCCGCGACACCTTGACGTTTGCGTTCCCTTCCCCGTCGCCTTGCCCGCATCCCGAGGATGTGGCCAAGGTGTCGGTCAGCTTGCTGCTCACGGACTCGGACGAGACCCTCGCCGGCACGTTGACCCCGGTGCAGGGCGATTCCGTGTCGGTCACGTTCGTGCGGCACAAGACCGAAAACGAGATGGTGCCCGAGGACAAGGAATGCGAGGCCGAGTGAAGCGTATCGCTGCCAAGGTGGCGGTGCTCGTGTGGGCGGTGATCGCCGTGGGCCTGCCCCGGCTCGCAGTGGCCACGCCCGACGAATCCCCCGCATTCCCGCAACGCAGGGTCCTGGTGCTGACCGGGATGGACTATCGAATTCGGACCGACGCGTTGTTCTGGTCCGGGGAAAGTGCGCCAATCCCATCGCATCTGGCCGAGGCATTGGCCGCGGCCGCGATCCGCAGCCTCGAAGCGGAGCCCGAGATTCGGGTCGTGCAGGACGAACGCCTCGGCTCCCGCGAGGGCGGATCGCAGCGGGGCATTGTGGCACGCGGCTTTCTGCACCTAGGGATCGAGCTCTATCGTAACCTCCGACTGCAGGATGCCATCGTGTCCCTGGAAAAGGGCATCGACACCGGTCTGGCCGAGTTTGCAGACCTGTCCGAACCCACGCTCATGTCGGATTTGTATCTGTACCAGGGCCTGACGTATCTTGAACAGTCGAGTCCGGCCCTGGCCCACGTGGCCTTCAAGAACATGTTTGCCGTCACTCCTTTGCGACAGTTCCGCAAGGGCTATTTCCCCAACGATGCCGAGAAGGCGATCGAAGCCGCGGCCGTGGACTTCCACAAGACCCGGACCGCGATGACCGTCTTCGGAGCCCTCGAGCGCAGTACCGCTTTGCTGAAGTCCATGAAGGTCAGCGCGGTCCTGTCGATTTCACTGAGCGCGTCACCCGAGGGCGAACGCGTCGAGATGCGCGTGCTCGAACCGTCCAACCAAGGCGGGGAGTTCGCGGTGACCTTCGCAAGCACCGTGCCGATGAAAGACGCGGTGTCTGCGGTCGAGAGCGTGTCGCGCGGAGTTTCTGCCTGGCTGGCTTGTGCCGCGCTGCCTTCGAAAGAGCTTCAGAAGGATGCGCCACCGCATTTTCTGCTGGATACGACCGCGGCGCACGCGATCTACATGCGCTATCCGATGCGCAAGCCGTTCAACAACGCGGGGCTCGGCGTCGGGTTGACCTACCACATCCGGGACAACTTCGATGCGTTCGGGCGTGCGGGGGTGATGACGTCTTTTTCGGATCAGTACGGCGATCTGGCCGAGGGGTTCACGAGTTTGCGCCTGGTCCTGGGCGTCGGCTATTCGGCCCGATGGTCCTGGGGAAACGTGTTCTTGCATCCCGGGCTCGAGTTCCAGTATCTGAGCGACTTCGCGTCGACGTCGGACGCGGCGTGCAAATTCTTCGGGCTGGAGTCCGAGCACTGCGCAACATCGAAGATCGAGCGCCTTTCAAGCCACGTGTTTTTGGGGGGAAACGTGAGTCTGGGAGTGAACATCCGGGTGGCAAGGCACCTGTTCCTGGTCGTGCGCACCGGGGTGTCGGCGTACTTCTTCCCATACGGCAGCGGGGCCCCCATCAATTTCCCGTTCTTCAGCGAGCTGGGACTCGGGTACGCCTTCGAGTAGGATAACGCGGCCTGGCAATTACGCCCTACAGGGCGATCAGGGCCTTGACCACGGCTTCGGCCTTGGCATGGATGTCGGGGTCGGTTTCAAGGCGCAACAGTTCGTTGAGGAAGTCGATCGCTTCCTTTCTGCCGAGCTTTTCGGTGGCGTTCAGGGCCGCAATCCGGATGGTCTTGTCATCGTCGAACACGGCCTTCTGGATGCCTTCGAGGGCCTCCTTGTCGCCGGTCGCGGCCAGCGCGTCGAGTGCCGCCAGCTTGACCTCGGCGCTGCGGTCGATCACGACCCCCGAAATCGCCACGATCGCGCGGCGGTCCCGCACGGTGCTGATGGCCTTGATGGCCGCCAGCTTGATCGGCACGTCCTGGTCGTACAGCAGGGAGCTCAGCAGGTCCAGGGATTCGACGGCCTCTCCGGGTTCCATCAAGTCGATCGAGGCCTTCACGGCACGCCGTCGCACCTCGACGTCCTGGTAGCTGACCAGCATCTGCACGGCCTCGCGCGCCCCCTTGATCTGTTTGGCCAAAACGCCGTCGAGCGCCGCGACCTTCACGCGGTCCGACTCGTCAGCGAGCGCACGCTTCAAGATATCCTGGGCTCGCGCGTCCTGCGAACGCCCGGCCGCGACTACCGCGGCCTCACGAATCTCGGCGTCCGGGTCCTGCGACAGTTTCATGATGTTCGTGGCCACACGTTCGTCAGGGACGCGCGCCAGAGCGTAAACCGCGGCCCGTCGGATGCCGAGGTCCTGGTCGAGCAGGCGCGCCTCGAGCACGGCGATCGCACGGGGCGGCGGCGGGGCGCCCTTGAGGCTCACCGACAGGGTCTTCATGGCGATGCGGCGCAGACCCGGGTCCTGGCCTTCCATCAGGTTCAGGATCGTGTCAAGCGATTGCGTGGCCAGGATGCCGCTGGCCACGTCGTCGACCACGTTGCGGTCCGTGTCGGTGCGGGCCGAGGCCAACAGGGGCTTGAGGCTGTCCATGCTGCGATAGGCCCCGATGGCCCTGGCCGTGGCGGCCCGGACCTCGTCCTCGGGGCGCAACAGTGCCGGGTACAGGGCCTGCAAGCCGCCTGCCGGGGTCTTCTTGCCCATCTGCGTGACGGCCCAGATGGCCTCGCGGTTCGACCCGGACGCGACCAGGAAGCCGAGGCCCTTCATGGCATCCGCGGGCGCCCCTTCGTCGGACAGATGATGCGCGAACTGTTCGCGGGTGGGCATGTCCAAACTGTCGTCGTCCATGGCTTCGATCAGCACGGGTGCGGCATTCAGGGACACGATGGCGTCGCGGGCCGCTTCGCGAACCGCAGGGCTCGGGTGTCTCAAGGTGGGCAACATCGACGATGCGACCGACGCGTTCTTGGACGCCGCCAGACGCTGGATGGCCCCGATGACCACCGAATCGGACCCGTCGGAAAGCTTGCCCATCTCGATGAAGGCGTCGTACTTGCTGATACCGCGGGACGACAGGATACGTACGGCCGCCAGCTTGACCCCGCTGTCCGGGTCGGTTTCGGCCACCTGACCAAGGCGGTTGTTGACCTCTTTGGACGTCTCGCCTTCGAGCAGCTTGATCACGGCCAGCCGCATGGCAGCGCTCTGGTCGGACAGCAACGGCATCAGGACTGCCGCGCGGTTTGGGATGTTCAGATGCGGAATCGCGGCAAGCACCGAGGTGCGTACGCCTTCCGAAGGGCTGCGCAGTCCAGACAGCATGCGGTCGATCAGAGCCTTGTCACCGGCCTTGAGCCGGACATAGAACGTAGCGGCCGGCACGATGTCGCCGGGCCCGAGCACGATCATGCCGTGGGGATAGGCGCGCGGAGGCAGCGCATCGTGGAAGGGCACGTTCGCCAGGAATACCGGCAGCCGCAAGGCCGAATCATCCACGGGCGCATTGCCCAGCAGCGGCGCACGCACTTCCTGGACGCCGAGCGTGCGCATCGTGTGGAACACCTCGGAGGTGACGAGGTCGAAACCGTCCTTGCGCTCGGCATCGAGATTCAGGGTCACTCGTCGGGTCTTGGCCACGTCGGCCGGCACCTCGAGGGTCGCGGTGCCATAGTCCGTCGGATGCTCGGCCTTGAGGGATCGGAAGGCCTCCTGCAGGGATTCGACGTAGCGCCCGGTGTCGAACCGAGCCATTGGGCGAGGCATCAGTGCCGTCGAGGTCGAACCCCCGACGTTGATGGGCGTCGCCACGTACAGCACCGGCAGCACGTCGATCGTCTCGGCCGCACGGGTCGCCCCTGCGGCCAGAAGAACGAGCAGGCACGCCATGGAAAAGGATGGGCGCAAGCTTCTCATCACCAGACCTCCGGATGTCTGCAACAGGCAGCGGGGGGATTATAGGAAGAAACCGGCTCCCGGACAACCGACCGGTTTGACATGCTATAATCATCGCCCGAAGGAGGTCGAACGATGGCTCAACGGATTCTGTTTTCCGCATTGCCCAACACGTTGCCCCTGGCCTACGTGCAGACACTGACCCTGATTTTTGGCGAGGTCAGCCGATCCTCGCCTTCGATGAAGGATCTGCGCGACTTCATGAAGTTGCGCAACGTCTTCGACAAGGAAACCTGGCCATTGCTAACCGCCATGTTGGAACTTCGCGAAGAAGGTGGAACCGTCAGCATGGGGCGGTTCGGGCGGGACTTGCTGGCCGCCGAGGATGAGGCGACCGGACGCGAGGTGATCGCCCGCCACCTGATTGCGCAGAATCCTCTGATTGCCAAATACTGCCTGGAAGCCCTGGACACCGAACACGGCGGCCGCCTCCATTCGACCAACGAGTTCTATCGCATGCTCACGTCGTTCGTCTATCCGGGCGAGAAACCGACGCTCGTGAGCTTCAAGGCCTGGGTGGAATGGGCCGTTGGATGCAACCTGCTGAAGCTCGTCGGGGTGCGCTGGGCCATCGGCGAGGTGGGCCTGAAGGAACTTCCGCGGATGCGGATGCTCGATTCCGAGGAGTTCCTGGAAGAGGAACGCGAGGCCGCGTCCCAAGCCCCGGCGGACGAGCCGCCGCCCGCGGAACCGGAGATCGTGAGCGAGTCCGTGTCTTCGACGGGTCCTTCGCCTGCGGTCGCTTTGGCCGCCCCTGCAAAGGATGCGCCCCCGGTGTCCGCGACCGCACCCGCGCCCAAGGCCCCGAAGGCCGCGCCGCCGCCGTCCCATCCCGTGGACCGGATGGTAGCCCCGGTCGCGGTCAAGGCCGAAGACCTGGACGTCACGCGGGACCTGCTGGTGGCATGGCACGCAGGATACCCCGGCCGAATCGAGACGTCGGCCCGTCGGGTCGGGCTCGACCCGTCGCGCAAGTCGCCCATGCTGGCATTCGAGATGTCGTTTGCCGCGATGCTGCTGGGCCGAGGCATCGAGCCCGCGACCGTGCAGGCGCTGTTCGAAGCCATGCGGGGGCCGGGGCTTCTGCTGAACATGGGCAAGGGCAAGTTCCCGGGGGACGGGCTGGCGTCCGTGATGGCGCGTTCGTCCGAACCCGGCTTCGTGTCCGCCTGTGAGGCCGCCATTCATCTGCCGCGGCTGTTCAAGGTGGCCACCGACACCAGCACGCCGCTGGCGACCGGCGACGACCCCCGGGCGGTTCTGTGGGGGCTGTATCGGCGGTTGTACGAACCCATGGCACCGCTCGCCCCGTTCTTTCTGGCCCGTTTCTTGTGGGAGGCCGGTATGTTGCCCGAGCCTCTGGCCACGGCCGCGTTCGTGCCGACCTACGCGGTGCGCGAAAACGCCTTCCGCATCGGGTTCGTGGACCGACTGCATTGCTCCTCGTTCGGGGACCTCATCGACGTGGCGCTGCACCTGGCCGAACGTTTCGGGGCTCCCGTGTTCGAGGGGCCACTCGCCCAGGTCAACGAGGCCTACGGCTGCACGTTCCACTGCGGGCGCACGGCATCTTGTGCCCTGTTCTGCCGCGAGAAGGGCGACATTGCACGCCGAGGGCCTGCCTGATGCCCGGGGTGACCCTGTCCGGACGCGTTGGGCGCATCCTCTATCAGGATGACATCAAAGGCTTCGCGGTCTTCGAATTGACCCCTGATCAGGGAGACTCGCTGATCGTGACCGGGGCCGGGCCCAAACTGGTGCGTGGCGACGAGGTGCGGGTCACCGGCGACTTTCGGCAGCATCCCCGCTACGGACGCCAATTCCGGGCCGACACCCTGATGGTCGTGCCCGCGCAGACACCGTCGGCTTTGGCCGAGTACCTGGCCAGTGGGCGGATCCCCGGGGTCGGACGCAAGCTGGCCGATCGCATCGTGGCCCGGTTCGGCGCCCGGACGCGCAAGGTGCTCGACGAGGCGCCATGGAAGCTCACCGAAGTGCCGGGCATCGGAGAGGCCAAAGGCGCGGCCATCGCGGCCACATGGCAGCGGGAACAGGCCAGCCGCGAGCGGTTCGTGATCCTAGCGTCGCTGGGCCTTTCGGCCGGACAGATCGCACGCGTGGACCGCGCCCTGGGCGACGCGGGGCCGGCCGTGATCCGCAACGACCCCTATCAACTCGTGAACCTGGTGCCCGGGGTCGGGTTCAAGACCGCAGATGGCTTCGCCACTTCGATCGGGTTTGAGCCCGAGTCCCCGTTGCGTGCGCGGGCCGCGGTCGTGCACGTGATGGGTACCGCTGCGGAGGCGGGACACGTGTTCCTGCCGCACGATACGCTGGTGCCCTTGGTGTCCGATCTGCTGGGGCCGCCGCATGCTCCGATCGAGTCCGTGATCGAGGACTTGGTGCGATCAGGCACCCTGGTGGGCGAGCGGGTGGACGGGGAGTTCCTGATCTTCGAAACATCACTGCATGCGGCCGAAGTCGATGTGGCGGGGCGACTGGCCCGCCTGGCGCAGGCCAAGGTGCCGTGCCTGGCGATGGGAACCGGGGCCGACGGTGACGTGTCGCTGGCCCCTTCGCAGCGGGCCGCGCTGGATCTGGTGGCACGGGCAGCGGTGGCCGTGCTGACCGGGGGGCCTGGGACCGGCAAGACCACGATCGTGGGGTCTCTGATCCGGGCCGCCATCACCGCGGGTCACCGGGTCGCGCTGGCCGCGCCTACGGGGCGGGCCGCCATGCGGCTGAAAGAGACCTCGGGGCAGGAGGCCAAAACCCTGCACCGGTTGCTTGAATTCAACCCCAGGACCGGCGAGTTCCAGCGCAACGAACTCCATCCGCTCGAGGTCGACTGGGTGATCGTGGACGAGTCCTCGATGATCGACATTCGCCTGATGCGCCGTCTGCTGTGTGCCCTGTCGCCCGGGGTGCGGCTCACGCTGGTTGGTGATGCGGACCAGTTGCCGCCCGTGGGGCCGGGCGACCCCTTCCGCGACGTGATTGCATCGGGCCGGATCCCGGTGGCGCGACTGTCCGAGGTGTTCCGACAGGGCGCGGGCAGCGCGATCGTGCGCAATGCCCATCGGGTGCTGGCCGGCGAGGTGCCCTCGGGTGAAATCTCCGGCACCGACGCGGTCGGCGACTTCTACGTCATGCACCGCAGCGATGCGGCGGCAGTAGCCGCGGCAGTCGAGACCATGGTGGTCGACCGGATTCCGGCGCGCCTGAATCTTGACCCTCGCCGGGACATCATGGTCCTGGCCCCGATGCACCGGGGCGAGTGCGGCACCGACGCGCTCAACCGGGCGTTGCGGGCCAGACTCAATCCCGACGCCCACGGCGAAGGCTTCTGTCCCGGGGATCGCGTGATCGAGAATCGGAACAACTATGACAAGGACGTGTTCAACGGGGACATCGGGATCGTTCGCGAGGTGCACCACGGGCGGGGGGTGACGGTGCGCTTCGATGGGCGCGACGTGACGTTCGAAGGCGACGAGGTGGACGATCTGTCGCTGGCCTTCGCGATCACGGTGCACAAGGCCCAGGGCAGCGAGTTTCCGGCGGTGGTGGTGTGTCTGCACACCCAGCATTACGTGATGCTGCGGCGCAATCTGCTGTATACCGCCTTGACGCGGGGCCGACGGATCTGCGTGGTCTGCGGTAACCCCGCCGCCATTCGCATGGCCGTCGGCAACGCGGCTGCCGAGCGGCGCAACACGCGACTGGGTTCACGACTGACAAGAATGTAGGCGTCAGGCCGGGGGATGCAGCAGGTCCGGTTGTGTGGCCAGGATACCATCCAAGCGCCCCACAAGATCTTCCATCTGTTCAGGCGTGCCCACGGTGATGCGCACGAATCCTTCGAAACCCTGGATGTGGCTGCGGTCACGCACGAACACACCCACCGTTTCGAGGCTCGCCACCAGTCGCTTCGGGTCGGCCACGGACACGAGTACGTAGTTTCCGGCCGTGGCTCGGGCGTGCGCACCCCGCGCCGTCAGATCCCGGACCAGTTGTTCGCGGGCCTCGGTCACCTGGCCGATGTATCGGTCGCGCGATTCGGAATCGTTGAGTGCGGCCAGGGCTGCGATCTGCCCGAGCGTGTTGACGCTTTTGGGGTTGTGCAGTTTCTTGAGGTGTTCGAGCACCTGTGGGCAGGCCATTACGTATCCCACACGCAGACCCGCGATTCCGAAGCACTTGGAAAAGGTCCTGGTCACCGCGAGATTGGTCAGGCGCGTGACCAGAGGGGCCGCCGTGATACCGCAGAACTCGTGATAGGCCTCGTCCACGATGAACAGGGTCGATGGGAAGCGCTCACACAGGACCAATGCCTCGTCGGGCGAGAGCACCACTCCGGTAGGGTTGTTCGGGCTTGCGATATACACCAGTTTGGTGTCTGGCCGGACCGTGGACATCAAGGTGGCCATGGGGGAGGCGAACAGGTCATCGGGTTGCGCCATCCGGGGGGTGATGCCGCGGGAGCGTGCGAACACCAGGAAGTGGCCGTACGTGGGCCATACCAGGACTACATCGTCGCCGGGGTCTACGAAGGTCCGGCACAGAAGGTCCAGGGCCTCATCGGACCCGTTGGTGACCAACACCTGCTCTGCCCCGACCCCGGTGTATCGCGAGATGCCGTCGCGCAGGCGCGACGCGGTGATGTCGGGGTACCAGTTCAGGTGGTGGGTGTTGCCCAGGTAGGCCTGGATGGCCTTGACTACCTCCGGCGAGGGGGCCACGGCCGACTCGTTCCAGTCGAGCTTCAGCGGCACCAGGCCCTTGGGCAGGGCCGCAATCGCGGCCAGGGACGAAACCGCATCGTAAGGCGACAGGTGCTCGATGTGGGCGGATGGACGCACGGCCTCCGGGGCCGTCGGCTTCGTGGTTCGCGGGTCGTTGTTCATCGACCGATGCTCCTTCTCGGACCGTCACGGAGCGTTCTTTTAGCAAATTTCGGGCCAAACAGCCATCGTGAATGGTGACGGGGCCTTGCGGCATGGCATCCACCCGGTCGGATGGGGGCATGGAGTACGCGTACTCCGTGCATTGGAGCAGGAATCCGCACCCGCCAGATTCGTTCTTGACCCCCAAGCCAGCAAATCGCATACTTACGCCAACGGAGAATGATCTGGACATGCAGAACTCTGGCGCCACAACAACAATGCGGCGCTCGCGATGGCCCTTGGTCGTGCTGTTCGTGGGCGTGGTGCTGTTGATCGGACTGATCGGCGCCATGTATGCCGATCGGGTGGCCTCGTTCGCCCGTCTGGGGGCCGAAGAAAATCTGGTGTCCGTGGCGGAACTGAAGGTTCGACAGATCGTGCAGTGGCGCGATCAGCAGTTTGCCGTGGCCCGTCAGCTCATCCAAAACCCTGCCAACGAAACGCTCTTGGCCCCGTTCCTTCTGGGGCGGGACGTGGCATCGAGCGAGCAGCGAATCCGGCAATGGCTTTCGGATTTGAAAGAGATCCACGGCTTCCTGGACGTGGTGCTCGTCGATGCGGATGGGGTGGTTCGGATCGGGGTCGGGGCCTACAGCGGACACATCGGCACCAATGCCCGCGCATCCTTGGACCGCCTGGTGCTCAGCGGCAAGCCCTCGCTGTCGGACTTTCATCAGGTGGAAGAGGTGGGCATCGTACACCTGGACCTGATGGTCCCGGTGATCCGCGCGCGTGGCGACGGGGTCGAAGAGGTGGTCGGCGCCTATCTGATGCGGATCGATCCCGATCAGTTCTTGTTCCGCATGATCCAGTCATGGCCGACGGTGAGCGAAACGGCCGAGACGTTGCTGGTGCGGAGGGAGTTGGACGATCTTCTGTTCCTGAGCCCGCCGCGCCATCAGGACTGGCGCCCGGCCACCTTGCGTATGTCCCTGTCGAATCCCGATATCGTGGCTCTGGAAGAAGCCCATGAGCACCATCGCCCGTCCGAATGCAAGGACTACCGGCAGGAACCGGTGGTGATGGTGTCCCGTGCCGTCGAAGGCACCGCATGGCAGGTGGTGGCCAAGATAGACCGCAAGGAACTCGTTGACCCCATCCGCGAACGGGTGATGCTGATCGTGATGGTGTCGGTGGCCCTGTCAGTCGTGGTCGGGTTGGCATTCCTCGTGGCTCTGCTGCGGCGCGAGGCGCATCACTACCGGAGGGCCGTGGAGTCGGAGCGTCGGCGGGAACGGGCCGAAGAGGCCCTGACCCAGAGCCTGCAGCAGTTCCAGGTGCTCGTCGAGTCCGCACCCGAGCCGATCTTCATCCAGACGCGCGAATGCTTTGCCTATGTCAACCAGGCGGCCGTGCGCCTCTTCGGCGCCTCGAGCGGCGCGGATCTGATCGGACATCCGGTGTACGAGCGGTTCCACCCGGACTATCGGGGTGCCGTGACAGAGCGCATCCGTCAGACGAACGAAATGAAGGTCGCGGTGCCGCGCATGGATGAAGTGTGGCTCCGGATGGACGGCTCGCATGTAGCCGTCGAGGTCACGGCCGAACCCTTCACATTTCGCGGCGAGGCCGGCGGGTTGGTGTTCGCGCGGGACATTTCGGAACGCAAGCTGATCGAACAGGAAAAGCGTGAGCGCGACAAGCATGACACCATCGGCGTCATGGCCAGCGGCATCGCCCATGAAATCAACAACCCACTGACCGTGGTGATGAGCTACGGCGAACTGATCACACAGATGTGCACGCCGGGTCGTCCGGAGTGCGAATACGCCACGCACATCGTGAACGAATGCGAGCGGATGCGGCGCATCGTGTCGAGTTTGCTCGGATTCGCCCGTCGCGAAAGCGAGCAGGCCGAGTTCATACGCCTCGATGAACTCGTCGAGCGGACGGTGCTTCTGGTGCGTTACACCTTCCGTCGCGACGGGATCGAAGTCCTGACCGAGGCGCAGGATGCACTGCCAAGGGTGCGTTGTCGGGTGCAGCAGATCCAACAGGTGTTGATGAACCTCCTGACCAATGCGCGCGATGCCCTCAACGACCGTTATTCGGGGGGGGACGACAACAAGGTCATCCGGGTGGTGCTGTCGCGCATGGATCGGGACGGCGCATCCTGGGTGCGGCTCACGGTCGAGGACCGTGGGGTCGGAGTGAGCCCGGAGGCGGCTCAGCACCTGTTCGAGGCCTTCTACACCACCAAGACCGTGGGTCGAGGGACCGGCCTGGGACTGTCGATTAGCCTCGGTATCGTGCAGGAGCACGGGGGAACGCTGACGTTCGAAAGCGAACCGAACCAGCTCACGCGGTTCCACCTGGATCTGAAGGTGGATTCCGAGGCTGGCGTGAGCTAGGTCAAGAGGATAGTGATGAGAGCCGGTGTCGTTTGCGGTCTGTCTTGCATGTTCTGTGTGCTGTTGGGCTCGTGGGTCGCCACCGCGCAGGAACTGGACCTGTACCATTTGAGCCTCGACGAACTTTCGCGTCTGGTGGTGACCGAATCCAAGGTGAGCCAGGAGCAGGCCACGGTCACCCAGAAGATGGAACGGTCGGATGTGCGCGATTTCGAGCGGGTGACGATGCCGCGCGGCAACCTGATGGAGTTGCTGACCCACACGTCGGGCATGTTCGTGAGCCCGCTGTCCCGCAACGACCCGAACTGGGGCTCGTTCGGGGGGCTGGGGCCCAAGTACAATGGTCACCTGCTCGATGGCCTCCCGATCGATTCGTTCGCGGACGCGATGAGTCTGGATCCCTGGGCCTTGGGGCAGATCGAGGTTCAGAAAGGGCCGGCATCGATCATGTACGCGAATTACCTAGGCATGGACTTCGCGGGAAACGAAACGCCCCTGGCCGGAATCACGAACTTCATCCTCAAGGAGATCATTGAGGCCCCCCTGACCCGCATCCAGGTGGGCGGGGGAAGCTACGGTACGTTCGAGGGGCGTGTCTTTCATCAGGATCGACGCAACAACATCAACTACTTCTTCGGGGCGAGCCTGGTGCGCTCGGACTACACCGACTATGGCACCAGGGATTCCTGGCTCGCCATCCTCGATGACCCGCAGTACCTGAAGATCAAACTGTACGCGAAACTGACCTATCTCTTCGACCGCAACGATCATCGGCTATCCTTGTTTGCGCACCATGCGGGCCACACCGGGGACGCGGGGCGCCCGAACCGGGATTTCGATCATCGCTATGGCACGGTGAACCTGGCCTACAGCAACCGGATTTCGGAGCGCTTGCATCTGCAGGTCAAGGCCGGATTCCGCGACTACGATCGACGTTGGGCCGAGGACCGCCATCCGATCGACCTCGCGCTGCGCGAACACGATGGGGTCAGGCAGATGGTCATTCCGGCGGACGCGACCCTAAGCGTCACCCACTGGGGCAAGAGCCTGTTCACCGCCGGGGTGGATGGGCAGGTCGCGACGTTTCGCTCGTATGCCGAGGTCGACGGGGCGTCCGAGACCGGTCAGAAGGTGACCGCGTTTTCCGTGGGCGTCTTCCTGCAGGAGAAGCTGGTCCTCGGACCCTGGGTGATGCGGGTCGGCGGGCGCTTTCATCACACGGGCCATGCGTACGACATCTTCGCAGGCGCCATTCCGCAGCGACAGCACAACGCATGGGAGTCGTTTCTGTGGAGCGGGGGCGTGCGCTTCAATGCCCTGTCGTGGCTGTCGCTGTATGCGAACGCGGGTTCGAGCTTCGTGGCACCTTCCGCGAAACAGCTCGGAGGGACCATCCGTGCCGAGCAGATGGGCATGCCCGGCGCCAACGGGCAACTGCCGAGCCTGACCCTGGCCCCCGAGAAGGGCATTGGCACGGACCTCGGGGTCGAGTTTCGTCCGCTTCGGACGTTGTCGATCGGCGTGCGCGGATTCTACAACGAGGTGGTCGATGCGATCGTCGAGAACGTGGTCAGCGCCAGCCCCTCACAGACCCGCTCGATGAACGTGGGCAAGGCCCGTTCCTTCGGGGGCGAAGTCGATGTGAACCACCGGGTCGCGTCGTTTCTGGAATGGTTTGCCAACGGCACGGTCACCAGAACGCAGGTCGAGCACGCACTGGACCCGGATCAGGATGGTTCGGACATCCCGTTCGTGCCCGTTTTCATGGCGAACCTGGGGCTCACCGCGACCATTCCCTGGGAGGTCTGCATCTCCCCGCGGCTGCAGGTCGTGGGCCCCTACCATGACAGCACCTCCCGGGGGGCGCGTCAGGAGTTCGGAGACGTGTTCTTGCTGAATCTGCGAATCGAAAAGAGCGTGCTCGACGGCGAGCCGTTTTCGTTGCGTTTTGCGGTGGATCTGAACAACATGCTGAATCGGCAGTACGAGATGCCGTGGCAGTTCCAGGATCCCGGGTTCAATGGATGGGGAAGCGTGGAGTTGACGTTCTGATGGCGAAGATCGACCCCACAAACAGGTGGCGGTGGTTGCGGGCGTGGGTCGTGCTCACAGGCCTGCTGGGTTTGACCGGTGCGGTGGTCGCCCAGGAGGCCGGTGTGGCCTGGGAGACCGAGGCCCGTGTGAAAGTCGCCTTTGTGTACAACTTTCCCAAGTTCGTGGACTGGCCTTCGGACGATCCGGCGGCACCGATCGTGGTGTGCGTCGTCGGTTCCGACCCGATCCGCACGTTTCTGGGCGAGTTGTCAATTCGCAAGGTGGGCAGCCGGGGCATTCGGGTCGTGCACCTGCAGGCATCCGATCCCGTGCCGGCGTGTCACATGATGTTCCTGCCTCGTTCGGAAGAAACCCTGCTGCCTCTGTTTCTGTCCAAGGTGTCGACAAGCCCGGTCCTGACCATCAGTGACATCCCCGACTTCGCAAGTCGTGGCGGAATGATCGGGTTCGTGACCGAGAACGGTCGCGTGCGCATGGAAATTGGTCAGGGGGCCTTGCGCAAGGCCGGGCTGAAAGTCCGGGCCAAGCTGCTGGAAATTGCGAAGGTCCTGCCATGACCCGTTTGGCCGCATGGCGGGAATCCGCGCGCCGAATCTCGATCGTCCGCAAACTGGTTTTGATCACCATGCTGTCGGTGATCAGCAGCCTGGTGCTGACCGGCATCGCGTTCACCCTATTCGACCGGGGCCGGAGCAAGGACTCGATGGTGCGGGAGGTGTCGGTTCTGGCCATGCTGATGGCCGAGCGCAGCAATGCCGCACTGCTGTTCGACGACCCCAGTCTGGCGCGCGAAAATCTGGCAGCGCTGCGGGTGGCGCCATCGGTGACGAGTGCCTGCATCTACCGGGAAGATGGCGGGGTCTTTGCGGCGTTCGTGGCCTCAGGCGAGCCGGACGAGCCTTTCCCGACGGTCGAAGCCGAGCGGACGCTTCGGTTCGAGGCCCATCAGATGGTGGTGTTCGAACCCATGTGGTTCGAGGGCAAGCGCATCGGCACCGTGTGCATCCGGGCATCCCTGAACGATTTGCAACGGGCCTGGCAGGACTACCTGCTGTTCACCATCCTGATCGGCCTGCTGGCCGGAGGTGCGGCCTTCTTGTTGTCCTACCGACTGCTGAGGATCGTGTCCGAGCCGATCACGCATCTGGCGGCCACGGCCCGCAAAATTTCGGACGAAAAGGACTATTCGGTTCGGGCCCGAGTCGAATCCCGCGACGAGACCGGACTTCTGGTCGAATCGTTCAATGCGATGCTGGCAACCATCGAGGCCCAGAACACCGCACTCGTCGACAGCAACCGGCGGCTCGAGCAGCGCGTGGCAGAACGCACGGTCGAACTGCAGGAGGCCAAGGAGCGGGCTGAAGCCGCGGATCACCTGAAGTCGGTGTTCTTGGCCACCATGTCGCACGAACTGCGCACCCCGCTGAATTCCATCATCGGGTTCACGGGGATCTTGCTGCAGGGGCTGGTGGGGCCGGTCAACGACGAACAGGTCAAGCAACTCAATATCGTCAAGGCCGCCAGTCAGCATCTGTTGTCCCTGATCAGCGACATCCTGGACATCTCGAAGATCGAGGCGGGGCAGTTGACCGTATCGCCCGAGGCCTTTGATCTGGGCGCCTCGATCGCGAAGATGATGGATGTGGTGCGACCGATGGCCGAGAAGAAGGCCCTGACCCTGTCAAGTGTGGGGGTCGATGGAGTCTTGCCCTGCGTGAGCGATATCCGGCGGGTCGAGCAGGTCCTGCTCAATCTGCTGAGCAATGCCGTCAAGTTCACCGAACAGGGCGGGGTCACGCTGGCCTGCATTCGGACTGGGACCGCCTACGAAATCACCGTGATCGATACGGGTATCGGCATCAGCGAGGCGGATCAGGTCAACCTGTTCAAGCCGTTCCACCAGATCGACACGGGGTTGAGTCGGCGTTACGAGGGCACCGGACTGGGACTGTCGATCTGCCAGAAGCTGGCCGTGATTCTTGGAGGCAGCATCCGGGTCAAGAGCGCCAAGGGTGCGGGCAGCAGCTTCGGGTTCACGTTGCCGGTGGGGGGAAGTGCATCATGAAGAAACGGATCCTGTACATCGAGGACAACGAACAGAATCTGTACCTCATCACGTTCATTCTGCAACGGCACGGGTATGTGGTGACGGCGGCTCGGGATGGTCAACAGGGCATCGATCTGGCCGCGGCAGAACGGCCGGACCTCATCCTGCTGGACATTCAGTTGCCCCTGATGGATGGCTACGAGGTGGCCCGCGCATTGCGGCGGAATCCGGACCTTGCAGACATCCCGATCGTGGCCGTCACGTCATACGCCATGGCAGGGGATCGCGAAAAGGCGCTCGAGGCAGGCTGCAACGGCTACATCGAGAAGCCGATCAACCCCGACACCTTCATGGGACAGGTGCAGACGTTTATCGCGGGTCCTGGCGATCCGGAAAGGAAGTGATGATGGAACGCATCCTGATCGTCGATGACATTGCCGAGAACCGGCTGTACCTCGAGGTGCTGCTTCGCGGCCACGGATTCGAGGTGCAGTCCGCGTGCAACGGTGCCGAGGCCCTGGCGTTGGCCCGCCAGGACAAGCCGGACCTGGTCGTATCCGACATCCTGATGCCCGTGATGGACGGCTATACGCTGTGCCGGGAGTGCAAGGCAGACCCGGATCTGGTCGGTGTGCCGTTCGTGTTCTTCACCGCAACGTACACGGAGCCCAGGGACCAGGACCTGGGGCGGAAGATGGGGGCCGTACGATACGTGATCAAGCCGCAGGAACCCGAGGTCCTGCTGGGCATCGTGAAGGATGTCCTGACCGAGGTTCGCGAGGGCCGCGGGGTGCCGACCGGCAAGGCCGCAGACGAAGCGGAACTGTCGAAGGAATACGGGGAGGCCGTGTTTCGCAAGCTGGAACAGAAGGTGGCCGTGCTCGAGCGAGCCAACCAGGAACTGGCCTTGCGGATGGACGAGATGGCCCGTGCCGAAGAGGAACGCTTGCGGCTCGAAGAGCAGTTGCGTGCGTCGCAGAAGCTCGAAGCCATCGGCAACCTGGCAGGGGGCATCGCGCATGACTTCAACAACCTGCTGACTCTGATCTTGAGCTACACGCAGTTGACGCTGGATGCCGTGCAGAGCAACGAGCAGGCGCGAGACTATCTGGCCCAGGTGAAGAACGCGGCCGAGCGTGCGGCGGCGTTGACCCAGCAGATCGTGGCCTTCAGTCGCCGCCAGATGCTGCAGCCGCGGATGATGGACCCCAATCAGGTCATCTCGGGGGTGGCGCAGATGCTCGGGCGGATCGTGGGCGAACACATCCAGATGGAACTGAAGCTCGCCCCGGACCTCGGGATGGTGATGGCGGACCCAGGCCAGATGGAGCAGGTGATCATGAATCTGGTGGTCAATGCGCGCGATGCCATGATTCATGGCGGGCATTTGCGCATCGAGACCGCCAACGTGGATGCCTCGGCCGAGGCTGGTGTGGAGGCCGGGCCCTGTGTGGTGATCACGGTGTCGGACACGGGTTGCGGCATGGACGAAAGCGTTCGATCGCGGGTGTTCGAGCCGTTCTTCACGACCAAGGAAAAGGGCAAGGGCAGTGGACTCGGCCTGTCCACGGCGTGGGGTATCGTGAAACAAAGCGGCGGACACATCGCGGTCGAAAGCGCCCTTGGACAGGGAACCACGTTCCGAGTGTGGATGCCGCGCCGCAAGGGCAACCCCGCACCCGAGGTCAGGCCAGCCCCGGCAACTGGACGACCGGCGGGTAGCGAGACCATCCTGCTCGTCGAGGACGAAGAAGCCATTCGCAAGCTCGAAGCCCGCATCCTGACGGCCGGGGGATATTCGGTGCTCAGCGCGGCGGACGGTAACGAGGCCCTGGACATCGCGGCCCGGCACTCGGGCGACATTGACCTGCTGGTCACGGACCTGGTCGTGCCGGGCATGAGCGGACGGGCGATTGCCGAGGCGTTGCGCAGGGTCCGACCCGGGATCCCGGTGTTGTACGTGTCCGGGTATGCGGACAACACGATCGGGGACGAGGGCCTTCCGGTCGAGGAAATCCACTTTCTGGGCAAGCCGTTCAGCGCGGATGGGTTGGCGCGCAAGGTCCGGGACGTGCTGGATGGTGAAGGCGCGGATCCCCTGGTCGTGCGCTGACTACCACGCGACTCGGTGGTCCTCGACCACACCCAACGCGTCGCTCACGTCGTGACGTTGTCCGTCGCCATCCACGAGCGTTCCGCGAAACAACCCCACGGGCTGGCGAAAGCGCGACATGGCCACCACAACATCGAGGTCTTCGCTGCGGGCCCCTTGGGGCTCGAACGTCAGGTCCACGCACCCGTCGAGCGTGCGGACCTGCCAGGGTGCATCCGGGGTCATCCCGATGACGAAGCGCGCCGCGCCCAGCGGCAGGATGCGGTCATTGCACCAGAGCACGTTTTCGTTGTTGTGCTCATCATCGGCAATCACATTGTGGGTCAGATTGACCCCGAGCACGCGACCGTCCCTGTCGCGGGTTGTGAACGTGGCCCAGCGCCAAAAGGTCTGGCGGGGATAGAACGCCTTGTGCTCGTCCAGCAGCCCGAAGTCCCGGCCAGGCTCGAACGCCACGGTGCGCGACCCGATGGTCAGCGAGCCTGAAAGGGGGCAGGGCGCCTTGTGCGAATAGAACGGTCGTCCCGGGCCCAGCGGCAGGCAGGCAACCAAGGGTGGGATGCGGTTCATGTCCTGTTCGGCCACGATTTCGCCGCGCACTGCCGGCCGATCGCCGCGGGCCGGTGCGTCGAACGAGATGCGGTGCCACCCGCGGTCCAGTTCGTTGCGGATGTCGACATGCAAGCCGGATACAGACCACGAAAAGCCCCCGTCGTACAGGTCCGGCGGCAGCTTCGGTGTGCGCAGAGGAACCTTGCGCGAGTGTTCGAACACAACGCGGGTATGGCGGTCGAAGACGCTGATCCATGCGGTGCCCAGGTATTTCGAGTCGACCACCGCGAGGCTCACGTAGAAGTCCGGGTGGATCAGGCCCCAGTGCTGCCATTCCTTCAGGCGCCACGGCCGTGCCCAACCGGGCAGCCCCGGGGCTGCGAGCAGGTTCGGGGCGCGCAGGGGCACCCGAAAGAGGCCGTAGTGCACCTCGCCGTTCTCGACCAGTCGATCCGGTGGGGCTTGGATGATGCGTTTTGGCTCGGTCGACACTATAGATCCTCCAGTACGGCCTGCCGTCGATTCATGGCCCGGACCTGATCGGCTTCGTCATCGACCGCCCGGGCTCGCGCCACGGCCACCTCGTCGGGCACCTCGAGCATGCGGGCGAGCAGATCCTGATCGAGCGGGTCCGCGACCGATGGTGCCGCGGTGGGCGGGCCCTGCAAGGCCTTCACGAACGTTGCCCAGGCATCCTCGTCGTTGGCGGGTGGTCGGGGCTCGGGCGACGGCGTTTGTTCGGGGGGCGTGGGGGGATGAAGCAGCGGCGCAGCAGGTGCCGTCATTATCGGGGTGGTGGCAGGTCGTTTCTCGGTGCGCAACAACCGGTCGTCGAAGAATGCGCAATCCACCACCACGGCCCCGGCGCGGTTGCAACTTCGCGTCAGCGCACGATCGTCGGTGACCACGACGCAATTTCCGTTGTGCCGCCGAACCTCGGCCACGATGTAGGGGTCCGCCTTGACCCCCGGGGGTGAGTAGACCTCGATCACGCCTCCGCGGGCCGGGGGCGGGGCATGCCCGAAGTCATGATCCGCGCCGTCGAACACGCAGATGACCCGATGGCCACGCACGGCCGCATACCAACGAGCCCGCCGCACCAATCGGTCGCGATCGCTCGCCAGGCGTGGCAGACGCAGGGTGCCCGTGCTGCCGATGAAGTTGTACCCGTCGATGATCACCACCCG
>CAYRIB010000036.1:0-10110 GCA_964424165.1 uncultured Myxococcales bacterium
TCTGGACCTCCGCGTAACCGCATCCAGTCTACTTTTCCAGCATCGCGGATCGCTCGGTGCCCTGGATGCGTTGCCCTTCTACGAAGAACCCCCGCCAGGAGGGGTAGAATCCAGATCCGAGATGTCCCAGACGAACCTCGGCGGGGGGCGCTGGCCCGCACGAGAGAGGTGGAGAGATGCCTGCTGCATCCGGACCACGGCGCGAACCTTGTCCTCGAAGGGAAGATCCGCCTGGCGCCGATGATAGTCCTGCTTGCTTTCCGCCAACCGATGCTCATCCATAACGACTCCGGAATTCCCGGTAGGTCAATCCCATGGCCCCACAGAGTGCCCATTTCGAATAGCAGGCAACTGCCTCCAGTTCGTTGAGCATCCGGATGGTGCCGATCATGATGGTTGCTCCTTGTTCCGATGATAGGGGCCGTGTCGGATTCGATCAAGCACGACGAAAACTGCGCCCCATCCTCTTTCAGTAGCGCATCCGGAGGCGGATGGTGGTCTCGGGGCCTTTGACGTCGAACCGTGCCGCCTTGAACGATGGCGGGCCCATGCTTCCAATGGCGTCGTTCGAGAATCCATACCCTTCCTTCGGGATGCCGATCCAGTTGCGGTCCATGGCCCCGGATGCGTTCTCGTCATGGACCACGGCCACCGCGTAGCCGCCCGGCGAAAGGGCTTCGATTCTTGCGCGCGCCTTCCCCTCGTGGATGGGGACGATTCGTCGAACCTTGGCCTTGGCGGGCTTCTTCACCCAGCCGTCCTCGCTGGCGTATAGGGTCAGCAGCACCTGACCGTCATCGCTGCGCAGGTTCGTGATTTCTACCACCAGGGTGGCTTGCGCCTCTGGTAACACGGCCTCGGCCCGTGCCGGCGCACCCGGCAGCAGGGTCAGCAACCACACGATCATCAGGCCGCAAAAGCCCCTCATGCCTCACCTCCCTTCGTCTAGAAGGCCCCGGTTCGCCATCAGCCCTGCGCAGTCGGACACACCGTTCATCCGGACCATCCGAAACCAGCTCGTGGTGGGGTCCGGATTCGGGGTGGAACTGTTGTCGGTCATGAGCAGCAGTTCGTTGTCCGCGCCCAGCGGGACCTGTTCGTCCGTCCATTCGACCAGGCCGAACACGCCGCCCACCGTCACGCGTCCGTCAAGAAACCGCGAGCGCATCCGTTGCACCACCCAGATCTGACCGTCCACGACCCCGGTGGCCTGGACCGTGATCCCGGGTCTGTTGTCGTTGTCCTGATCGTACACGCGCGGGTCGTCTGCCGTGGTAGGCAGGGCCTCTGCCGACGGGTCGTCGAGGCGTACGCCCCGCAGGTCGATGGATTCCTCGCCCTCGGTGTGCACTGTCCCGTCCTGCATCGTCACGGTCAGGTGGTGCTGGACCGGGTTCAGATGCTCGATGGTCTGGTCGGGCAGCAGCAACTGCACCAGGTCCGTACCGCTGTCGATCTCGACCGCACACGCCGTGGCTTCGAGGTCAAACGACCCCTGGCCACCCGTGACCACGGCCCAGGCATAGCTGCGGTTGGTGCGCACCACCTGACCGACCATGGGTACCTCGGCGATCCCGGACATCTCCTGAACCAGGGCCCAAGCCCCGCTCAGGTCCGGATCGCCGGGTAACGTTTGGGCGGTTTCCCCGGACATCGTGTCCGCATCGGTCGATGCCTCGTGAGGGACGTCCGAAGCCCCCTCGTCGCCGCTGCTTCCAGAGCAGGCCACCAGAACCGACAAACACCACAGCCACCTTCGCTTCATTGCATCACCTCCGGTTCAATAGCGCATCCGGGCCGATACTCCAATGCCCATCAGCCAGCCTTCGGACGAGAACCCCGGATAACCGGGATTGTTGGTCTGCAGCCCTGCGGATGCGGCAATGGACGCGTTCGTGCGCAAGTCCACGCTGTCCGGGAACTCGTCGAGCACCGGATGTGCAGCATCCGCGCGCTTGGTCACCGCACGTTCGAAGATCCGCTGGACCTGGACTTGGACCCCGGCCCCGAGACTGACCGAACCGACCGGAAACAGCGCCTCCCACGCGGCACCGACTGCAAGGCGATGCCCGTCTACGTAATTGCTGCGGCCCGTCTGGGCCGGGACTGGCGACGGGACGAAGGCCACGTCCGCAGCGAAGCGGTGAATGGACCAGGCGACCTCCCCGGCCAGGGTCGCTGAAACCGTGTCGTGCCAGGCATCTTCGGGTCGCTCGGCATGGCGGTCCACGTATTGCGACCACTGCTCCCAGGTGATGCCCCCCGCGATCGCGCCTTGTACCGGACCCGGGTCGCGCCACGTCCAGGAAGCGCCGAACGATGCCCGCCACGGAAGAAACCCGATCACGTTCGTGAAGGTCTGGGCCAAGGCATCGGTGCCTTCCGCATAGGGATAGTTGAAGAAGCGCATACTGCTATCCCCGCTGGTTTCCGGCCGCAGGGGAAGGTGCAGTGTGGCCGTGAGGCGCAGCGGTGGAATCGGTTCCACGGCCAGGCCGAAATGCGGAACCAGACGCATGCGCACCGAGACCTCGGCATTGACCATGGACACGCTCTGATCCGAGGCGTCGGGAAGATAGATGCCGTTGCGGACCTCGGAATCCGCGGCCATGACGAGCCCAGCCCCGATCGAAAGCCACTGAAGGGGCCGACCGGCCAGGGCAAAGGCGAAGGCATTGGCCTCGGTGCGGTCGCCAATCCGCTCGAACTGCAGGGAGTTCGAGAAGTATTGCTCGCGCTCGTCCGCGTAGAACGGTCGCTGGGTCTGGAATCGTTGCATCGGCAGGATGGCCGAGAACCCGACGGCCAGACGATGGTCGAAGAAACGCCGGTTGAGGCCGATCGACATGAAGAACCGGTCGTGGTTCAGCGACGCACTGCCACGCGCCGCAGGCAGAGCATCGGTGGGCAATGGTCGCAGGGTCAGGCGGGAGGTGGTTCCATCCGGGTTGCGCTGGCGGGCGTCGTAGATGGCGTTCGTGACGTCGATGCCCGCAGGGCGGTCGTGCAGCCGGACCGAAAGTCTTTCCCCAAGCCACATGGCCCCGATCCGCATGCCGTCCTCGACCTCGGGCAGCAGCGCGGGGTTGAAGTAGGCGGCCTCGGGCCCGGATGGCAACACGCGCGCTGCGAACGGGTGCAGCGAACCCGCGGCCCCGGTGAGTTCCATCAGGGGGGATGCGCGGGTTTCGATGGCGGATGCAAGCACGAGAATGACGGTCATTCTCAGGCAGGATCGCGTTCGTGACATCTGCATACCGAATCTCCCAAGGGGCTGACCTGCCATGCCGGCGGTCTTGTGACGTGACAAGGATAAGCAGGAACGACGGCCTTGCCAAGGGAGGGACGGCTGGACTACGATCGATATGACCCACGGCATGTGGGTTATCGGGCAGAAGAGGCCAGGTTTGGAGGAGTCATGTACAAGATCGTGTTGCTGCGTCACGGGGAAAGCACCTGGAACCAGGAGAACCGCTTCACGGGCTGGACGGACGTGGATCTGTCCGCCAAGGGGCTCGACGAGGCGAATCGCGCGGGCGTGACGCTGCGCGAGCAGGGGTTCATGTTCGACGTGGCCTACACGTCGGTGCTCAAGCGGGCGATCCGGACCTTGTGGATCGTGATGGACCAGATGGATCTGATGTGGATCCCCGTGCATCGTTCGTGGCGGCTCAACGAACGTCACTACGGGGCCCTGCAGGGGCTGAACAAGGCCGAGACCGCGGCAAAGCATGGCGAGGATCAGGTCAAGATCTGGCGGCGCAGTTACGATATTCCGCCGCCGGCCCTGTCGACCACCGACGAACGTTTCCCGGGACAGGACCGGCGTTATGCCACACTGTCCGATGCGGAACTGCCGCGCACCGAGTCGCTCAAGGACACGGTCGCTCGCTTTTTGCCCTACTGGCACGACACGATCGCCCCCATGGTCAAGACCGGCAAGAAGGTCCTGATCGCGGCGCATGGCAACAGTTTGCGGGCCCTCGTCAAGTACCTGGACCATGTGTCCGACGAGGAGATCGTAGGCCTGAACATCCCCACAGGGGTGCCGCTGGTGTACGAACTCGACAACGATTTGCGGCCCCTGTCCCATCAGTATCTGGCCGACCCGGAAGAACTGCGGCGTCAGATGGAAGCCGTGGCGAACCAGGGCAAGAAGAAGTGATGAAACAGGTGCTTCGCGGGGGAACCGGTCAAGCATTGATTCCGATCAGGACCACCAAGTGATTCAGGCCGCCCTGAAAACGTTTGTGGTGGACCTGCCGAAAGCCCAGGCCACATAGAATCGACAGGACCGTTTCGACGCGGGAGCCCTGGTGCTGTTCGACAGACATGCCATCGAGGAGACGAAGCGCGCGTAGCAGTCCGAGCAGGGGGTCGACTGCGGGAGATGGAATGGTGAGCACCATCCGTCCCCCTGGCTCAAGCAGGCGCAAACAGGCCTCACCGAAGTCCACCATGAGCCTGAGCGGCACGTGCTCGAGCGTGGCCAGGCAGGCGATACAGTCGAATGGGCCAGGGTCCTCGAGGTCATCCGGGAAGGATCCACGAATCAGCCGACGGCGGTCGTGGCTTCCCGGGGCGGGACAGTAAGGGTCGATGCCGACGTAGTCCACGTCCTGTCCGAGTGCTCGTATCAAGGCCCCGTCGTGGCATCCGATGTCCAGGACGCGGCCCTTTGCGGGAAGCCATGGGCC
Source organism: uncultured Myxococcales bacterium (assembly GCA_964424165.1). GTDB lineage: Bacteria > Myxococcota_A > UBA9042 > DTJE01 > DTJE01 > CAYRIB01. The sequence goes on from CAYRIB010000036.1 coordinate 4,698, forward strand.
AACGGCCCCAAGGCGCCATCTCTGCAAGAGGCGATCAATCTTCTTCAAACGGTCTCTCCCGGATCAACCCCATCCCTAGGACACTCAGGAAGAAGCTCGACAGGAGGGCCTGACAGCCAAGTGCGAGAAGCACCCCCGAAGGGATGACGATGCGGAGCACGCTCGCGGGGTCGAGCGGGCCGAAGTCCTGCCGCCCCCAAGCCCCGACGGCCCAAAGCGCACCGCTGAGGCCGAGCAGCATCATGAGCATGGCAACCACGATGCCGACTTCGAGGGTAATGAACCGGAACAGGCGGTTCAGAATTTGCGATGGGGGCAGGAGTCCTGCCTGGATGGCGTAGACCTTGGAAAACACCGCGAAGGTGATGGCCTGGAAGCCGATGATCATGGCCATTCCCGCAAACAGCAGGGTGTGCACGTCGAACACGGTGCCAGCCACGGTGCGGGGCCCGGGCAACAACCAAAGGCCGAGCAACATGCCCGCCAGGAACAGGAAGATGCCGGGGTACAAGAACAACCATCTGGGGCTGTAGAGCAGCATGAATCGCAGGTGCCGCCATCCGTCGCGCCAGGGCCTCAGGTGCGGCGGCCGATCGCGTCCGTCCGGGGACAGGGTGCATGCCACCTCGTCGATGCGCATCTTCAAAAGAGTGGCCTTGATCACCATCTCGGATGCGAATTCCATGCCCGTGGTGCGCAGGTCCATCCGCTGGAATGCGTCGAGCGAGAACCCGCGCAGACCGCAGTGGAAGTCCCCAACCGGTGCACGAAAGAAGCGCCGGCCGATCCCGGACAGCAGGGGGTTGCCGATGAGACGGTTTTTCCAGGGCATGGCTCCCGCTCGGATGCCCCCCTGGAAGCGGTTGCCCATCACGAGGTCCGCGCCGTCGCGTAGTCGCTCCCAAAACGGCATGAGTGCCCGAAAGTCATAGCTGCAGTCCGCATCCCCCATGATCACGAACGGTGCCCGGGCGGCCCTGATCCCGCCCGAGAGTGCCGCGCCGTAGCCTTTCTGCGCCACGTCGACGACCCGCGCGCCACAGGTGCGGGCGAGGTCCTGGGACCCGTCGGTGGAGCCGTTGTCCGCGATCACGACCTCGCCGATGACGCCGCTTTCCGCGAAGAATGCCTGTGCCGCGCGGATGCAGGCCTCGATCGTGCGGGCCTCGTCGAGGCACGGCATCACTACACTCAGTTCCAGGCTTTCGTGCTGCGACATATTCACCTCTCGCGAAGCCCCACAGGCGATCGGTCCTGAACGCAAACGGCGTACCCGTCAAATGCTGCTGTCGGGGACAGGCTGCTCACGGTCCTGTCTCCGGAACCTTGGTTGCTCGTGCGCCGGTCATTTCACTGTCCTGCCCTTTTGCCCCTTCCTCATCCTTGTCCTGGGACGCAGCGAAGTCCCACGGTGGGATCGAACGCTCGTCGCGACGGGCCGCCAGCGCCAGCGCCCGGTGCTCGAGTCGGAGCCAGGACGTCCAGGGAAGGTCCCGAACCACCGCGTACCGGGTGTTGTCCACTGTGCGGCGGGACCAGAACAGGCGGTAGTCGTCGCGTACCACCCACCAGTCACGCTCGAAGCGAAGACCGGAGGGGCCGCCGTCGCGCGGATAGCAGGGAGACGTGTACCAACCGTTGAACTCGAAACCCCCGTCGATCCGGTCCGGGGCCACGGCCCGTTCCTGCATGAGGAAGTTCAAGCCATCCCAGCGGGCGCGGTTCCATGCCAGATAGTCGTGCGTTCCGGCGATCGCGACCCACGCGAAGGTCGCGATCAGGGCCACCACCGTGGTGCGTACCGCGCGGACGCCGACCTGTGCGCTCAGGGATGGCAGCCCGAGCATCAGGAAGACCCCGGGTAGCAGGAGATTGACGAGATGGCGGTCGAACAGACCGCCGTCCTTTTCAGGCGATATCACGATTTCGAGCGCCACCAGCGCGGTTAGCAGCATGGCCGAAAACCCCGGTCCGAAGCGCGCCAGCAGACGCACGCGGGCCGCCTCGCGCGACGCAATGACTCCAAGCACCCCTGCCGCGCAAACCACCCATGTCACCATGCGCCACACAATCCGAGACGCACCCGAGGTCTGGGCGGGGTTCATGTAGACGTCGAGCAGGGTGGGCGGCCCCAGGCCGAGGTCGTACAACACGTTACCCAGGAACGGCATGGTTCCCGAATAGGGCGCGTGATACGTGGCCGACAGGGTGCCCGGAACCGCGGCGCACCAGGCGACGCACGCGACCAACCCGATCCAGAAGACGGCCAGGGCACGCACTTGGGCCGGGCGATCCCCACGCGGCCACCAGCGCCACAGTACCACCACGGAAAGGGGCAGCACGAACCAAGCCAGGTAGGCGACGGCGCCCCAGAGGTTCAGGGTCACCTGCGACCAGTCGAGCAGGGTCAGGTAGTCGAGCTTCCGCTGGAAGGCGGGGCTGAGGCCGTGCACATGCCGGATCCAGAGCGTGAAGGCCGCGTAGGTGAGGCCGGGCAGCAGGACGGTGGCGGGCAGGACCTGCCAGAAGCGGGTCTTCCAGCGACCGCTGCGAAGGCAGTCCAGAAACAGCGTGCCCATCAGTGCCGCGGGGATCAGTAGGCCGTGCTGCCGGATTAGGAAGGCCAGCGATGCGAACAGGGAAGCGAGCCAGAGGCTTTTCTGCGACGGCGCCCGGGTGTCGTCGTCGAAGGCCCGCAACGCACATAGGAACGACCAGCAGAACCAGAAGAAGAAGTGGACCTCGGTCATGAACGACAGGGTCATCACGAACGTGAAGGGATTGAAGAATACCAGGGCCACGGCTGCGAGCGCGAAGAAGCGGTCGGGCGCAACACGCCGGAAGATGCGGTACAAGACAACGTTGCACGCCAGCGCGATCAAACAAGTCAGCAGGCGCAGACCCGTGAACGAGAAGCCGAAGACCTTGCACCACAGTCCTGCGTAGACGACCTGCCAGACCTGGCTCATGGCGCCCCAATCGGACAAGCGGACTTCGGATGTTTGCGCGAAGTGCCGCACGGCCAGGGCGTATGACCAGTCGTCGTTGAGCGGGAAGTCGCCGAACGGGTTGACCAGGGCCATGGCCAGCAGGGGCAGACCGATCAAGACCATGACGGGCGCAAACAGGTCATGGGCCCCCGGGCGCAGACGCCTCAGGATGGTGAGGACTGCGTTCGTCATGGCACGTCCTCCAGGTCGTTTCGCTGATCTGCCACCCCCTTTGCCGCCTCGGCCTTCAGGATCTTCTGAATCGTGAAGTTCTTGAGCGGATAGCGGCAGACCGTCAGGTTCTCGCCGAAGTCGAAGGGCTGCGGGAATTTGACGACCGCAGACAGGGGCGCCGGGGGCTTGAAGTGCGCCTGACCCGTGCCCTGGGAGATCACGACCGCCAGATCGGTCCCGCTCGCGGTTGCAAGGCTGTGCAAGGCGAGCAGCATCCGTCGGGTGTCCATGGATTCGTAGACCACACCGTGGGTTCCATAGTGCTTGTAAGAGGTCTCATACCGCTGTTGCACCGTGTCCCAGATTCCCTGTCCCGGGAGTTTCAGAAGCACGGGTTGCACGAAGTCGATGTTGAAAGACCAGGCGTTGGAGCCCTCGCGGTGGATGCCCACCAAGGGCAGCCCGGCCTTGTCCGGCGCCTGCAGTGCCTTGGCGGCATCCTGTCCGTTCGAATAGGGGGTGCGTATGTCCGTGACCAGGGCGTACAGCCCAAGGCCGGCGTGCAAGGCCAGCAACAGGGTCAGGAATCGGCGTGCGAGGTCTGGCACCAGCGGGGGGCGTGGGGCCACGGTCAGACAGAACAGGTACATCACGTAAAACATGCCAAAATGCCAGCGGAAGCCGCTGTACACGAACAGGAATACGCTGAGCGTGGAAGCGATGAGCAGCAGGTAGCGCGCGAGTGTGTGCCAAGAACCCCACCACCATACGATGCCGAGCCCGAATGCCAGCAACCCTGCGTGTTGTTGAACCACGCCGTCGTTGAAGATGCCGAACGAGGGGAAGAATGCGTGGGTCAGGGCGGTCATGATTCCGTCCAGATCCGCGCGCCGCACCATCACGTGGTCCCCATCGCCGGGCATCATCTGCCAGGTGGACAGGGCCATGCTGACCAGGAGCACGAGGAATCCCAGCAGATGCGGCCGCCAGGCCAAGATGGAAGAACGTCGAGCGTCCCAAACCTCGATCAGCAGGAGCGCTCCTGCCGTGGTGAGCCCGAACAGGTGCACCTGCGGAAGGATGGACAGGACCAAGAGGCGGGTTACGGTCCGGTCGGGCCGGCGGACCAGGAGGTACCCATACCAGAACAGGGCGAACAACAGCAGCGAGTAGCTGCGGGCCATGACGCCGTATTGATACAGGGGAAAGATGCCCACGGCAAAGAGCAGCTTCTGAGGGGCGGTTATAGGGGCGGAGCGCACGAAGAAGGCCAGGGCCAGAAGCATCAGAACCAGGTTCAGAAACGACAGTACGATCGGCAGGTCCACGGTCGACTGTACGAGGTAGACCAGGATGTAATACAGGCGAGGGTGCCCGTTGAAGCGGATCGAATCCAGAAGGTCCGTGATGCTGGAACTGGCGCGAGCCACGAGCCAGGGATTGGCCTCGTCGCGCCACCACTCGTGGTGCAAAATCCCCACAACCCCCAAGACCGCGGCCAGCAACACGGGGCTCCATTCCCGAAGCACAGGCCACCACGGGCGTGAGGTCAGGCGATCGATCGTGGTCAAGGAAGCCTCCGGGTTCGCCCGGATTATAGACGGGCTCCGTGCGCGGGGGTAGTGACGAATGCGAACCGCTGGCTTTCTTCCTGGAAGGCTCGCCAAGACTTGACAACGTAGCTTCGCGACCGCTCAATAGACTATCGGATCCCGCATCGGAGGTGTCGATCATGCGTCTGTTTGCCCGCGCAGCGTCTCTCGTCCTGGTCCTGGTCTTCGTGGCCTGTGCGGGTGGGACCTCGCAGATCCGCACCAACAGCCCGTTTCCGCCGGACGTCGAGTCGCGCCTGACCGCCTTCTTCGCCCGTACGGACAGCCACACGGGACGCAAGGTCGCAGTGTTCGACGGGGACGGGACCGTGATCGGGCAGGTGCCCCACTACCTGGCGGACGAGTGCATGTACCAGTACGCTCTTGCCCACCCCGATCACCGGCCCGAACTCATCCGCGAGATGACCGGCCAATCCAATGTGTCGCTTCCCTACGTGCAGGGGCGTGTCCGGTTCCTGGCCGGGATGGGGCTCGAGGATTTGCGGGCCATGGGGGATAGCTGCTTTCGCAAGGACTATGCGGACAAGATCTACGAACCCATGCGGCAGCTCATCGCACGCCTGGCGGCCCACGGCTTCGAGACCTGGATCGTGACCGCCTCGCCCGAGGCCATGTATCAGGCCTTTCTGTCCCGTG
>CAYRIB010000036.1:10210-24733 GCA_964424165.1 uncultured Myxococcales bacterium
TCCCGTGCCCCAGGATGCGGGCAAGAAAGAAGCGATCGAGACGTTCGTGCAGGCCGTTCCCCTGCTCGTCGGGGGCAACAGCCGGGGCGACAAGGAGATGATTCAGTTCGCGAGCGACCTGCACCTGATCGTAAACCCCGACACCTTCGTGGCCCCGGACCAGACCGAGTCCGTGGCCGACTACGCGGCCCGACAGGGGTGGTTGATCCTGCATATCCCGGACGTGCCCGCTCCGAACTTTCCGTCCGTGTCGTCGAGCGTCTACCAGATCCGGCCCAACCGAACCCACCCTGCGACCCAGGAGTAGACGATGGCCCTGTTCGGACCCGGGGGCCTGTTCGGTCCGGCCCCCCATCAGACCCCGTTGCCACAAGCCGAGGTGGCGCGACGCTATCCCCGGTACCGCCTTCGCATCCTGGAATCCACGTTCATCGGTTACGCCACGTTCTATCTGGTGCGTAACAACCTCTCGACCGTGGGCAAGGACATCGAGACCGCGCTGCACTACGACCACGATATGGTGGGCAGCATCCTGGCGATCACGGCCATTACCTATGGTCTGGGCAAGTTCCTGATGGGGGGCCTGTCGGATCGGTCGAACCCGAGGTGGTTCATGCCACTCGGGCTGGTGATGACCGCCCTGTGCAACTTCGCCTTCGGGTCGGTGGCCAGCTATCCGCTGCACCTGGGGCTGTGGGCGCTCAATGGGTTCATTCAGGGCATGGGCTGGGGTCCGTGCGGCCGATCGCTCGGGCACTGGTACAGCGTATCCGAGCGGGGCACGGTATTTTCCTTCTGGAACATCGCGCACAACGTGGGCGGGGGCGTGGCGGGCATGCTCGCCGCGTTCGCAGCCGCGAATTTCGGCTGGGAGTACGCCTTCTTCTTTCCCGGCATCATCGCGTTGATCGTGGCGGGCTATCTGGTGTGGCGCATGGTGGACACCCCGCAGTCCGTGGGCCTGCCACCCGTGGAGGCGTATCGCAACGACTTCCCTGCTGCCGTGCCCGCCGGCGAAGACCCCGAGCACGAATTGTCCGCGCGGACGATTTTCGTGCGATACGTGGCAACCAACCGGCTGCTGTGGTTGTTCGCCATCGCCAACTTCTTCGTGTACGTGGTGCGCTACAGCATGCTCGACTGGGGCCCCATGTATCTGCGCGAGGTCAAGGGCGCCTCGATCGAGGGCGGGGGCATCGCGATCATGGCCATCGAGTTCGGGGGTATCCCGTCGACGATCCTGTTCGGCTGGCTGTCGGATCGGCTCGGCGGGCGGCGGGGGCTCGTCAGCCTGATGTGCATGGTGCCCATCTTGTTCGCGTTCGCGGGCATCGCCTGGAACCCGGCCGGGCATTTGTGGCTCGACATGACGCTGCTGTTCGTGGTCGGGTTCTTCGTGTACCCGCCGGTGATGCTGTTGGGCGTGTCGGCCCTGGATCTCAGTTCCAAGAAGGCCGTGGGTGCAGCCGCAGGGTTCGTGGGTCTGTTCGGGTATCTGGGACGCACGGCCCAGGCCAAAGGGTTCGGATGGATGGTGCATACCTACTCGGATCGCCTCGGGAAGGAGGGGGCCTGGGACCTGGTGCTCTACAGCATCCTGGCCTGCACCCTCCTGGCGATCCTCATTCTTGCGACTACCTGGCGGATCCGTCCGCGGGCCTAGGGGCCGATTTCCTTGAACTGACGGCTCGTTCTAGCATATTGTTCGGCCATGGACGAGAACCCCGATCAGGACCGGGCGACCGGAATCGACTTTTCCCCCGAATTGGCCCGCGTCGGCACGAGTGGGGACCCGGTGGTGCGTGTGGCGTTCGACCGTCCGATGACGGTGGCGCGAAGCGGTCCGGACGCGGCCGAAGGCCTGCTCGACATGACCCGCATCGTGCTCGAGAACGTGGGTGCTGGCCTGATCTCGGGCGGCAGGGCGAGCTTCGGCGCCGAACTCGTGGCAGGACGACACGCGTTGCCGTTCACCGATGGCCCGGCCTTCGTCCTCGAGGTGGCCGAGGGCACCGTGGCCGCGGGGTCGATCGAGGTCGGGCATGGGTCGCGGGCAGCGCGTGACAAGACCTTGCTCAAGGCCTTCGAGATCGAATTTTCGCCGGCCCTGCGGCTGGACAACGTGCTTGAAACGCTTGGTGAGGCACAGCGCCTGTTCGAGGATCCCCGTTGGACCGCGATTGCCGAGTTGCTGTCGCGCGTGGCAAAGCCGGGGCGGGACAGCGACCCGGGTTTTTGGGGCCGCCTCGCTCAGGACGGACCCACGGTGCTGATGGATTTCGTTCGGAGGCGTCTGGCCGCGGGCGGTCTGGACCTCGGGGTGATCCTGCTGTCCGGCGTGCGAGGACGCGTCCTGGAGTCCGGTTCGAACGGCCTTCCGGAGATGCGGTTGGCCTTCAGCGGCGAAATCCGTCTGCTCAACCGCGTGGGCTATCCCTTCGCGGACGTGGAACTGCCGGATGCGGTGATTCCAGCCATCCACGCGGATCTGGACCGTTTGATATCCCGTGCACCCCTGGCGTCGGGTCGGCTGCAGGCTGGACGTGCCGTCACGGCCGACCTCGCGGGCAGCATGCTCGCCCTGCTTTCGTCCGCACGTTTGAAGCTGTCACTGGATGTGACCCCTCCCCGCCTCGAAGTGGATGTCACGGCCGTGGATCGGACCCGGCTCGCGGCGCGACTTGCCCTGCCCGCTTCTTGTCGACTGAAGGGGGAATTGGACGTGCGGCGCGATCGGGACGGATGGGACATCGAAGCCGAGCGCGTGTCCCTTCTGTTTCTGCAGCATGGTGGGAAGGCGCTCACCGTCCGATTGCGGGGGCATCTCGATTCCGACCCGGTCGCGCGCAGTAATGCCTTGCCTGGAAACGTCCGCGCCACGCTGTCCGGGGCGTTGATAGAGGGGTCGGTGCTGCCCTATATCGAGGCCTCGCTGCAGGGCACACACCCCCTGTCCAAGGGGGCGATGGCCATCCAAACCCGTCTTGTGGACATTGCACTGGGCGGCGGGGTGACCGGTTCGTGGGAGCGCGGCCGGCTGAATCTGGCCCTGGCCCCGGACGGCATGTCGTTTCGTCTGGCCCTGGGACCCACCGAGCCTTCGGTGGTTCGCCGAGCGCGGTTCGAATGGTCGATCGGGGGAACGGGCACCTTGTCCGGAAGCGTGATGCAAAACGCCCATGGCGGGTTGCAGGCGCGGCTCGATGGGAATGTGCTCGTGAGGGCAGCCCTGTCCGGTCGGATCACGCCGATCCCGGAGTTGCGGCTCGACGACGGGACGCTCGGTGGGACGGTCGCGGCCGAGGTGCGACTGGATCTGGGGGCCGAGATTTCGCGTCCGGGCGAAGGATCCGGGTTCTGGGTCATTCCTTCCGGACGGCTGGCAGCGACCCTGCACGACAGCGAAGTCACCATCGCGGACAAGCGCGTCACGCTGCCGCAGGGAACCCGCATCGAGGGAGCTTGGCGCGAGGGGCGGATCGGACCGAAGGGCGTCAAGGACATGGCCCTGGACCTGTCGTGGAACCTGGGTGGGGGCAGGTTGCTGCTGCACGGTCATGACCGTTCGGTGTCCTTGCTGTCATCGGACCTGCGTCAGGGCGCCTTGACCGTTCTGCCGGGCCCGGGCGGACGTCTGATGTTCGGGGGGGATCGGCGCGGGCTATACGGCGTGCGTTTCTTCAACGCGCTGCTCAGCCCGTCGGAGGACCCGCAACAACTGCTCGAGATCCTGGAATCGGACGACGCCTTGCGTCGCGTGGTCGCGGCACTCGAGGTATTCAATCCGGATCTGGCAAGTTTGCTTGCGCGCTTCCGCGACTGGGTGCTGCAGGCTCGTCGGGGCCTGCGTGCCGAAGGGATCGAACGCCCCGGGGACGCGGTGCCCATGAACCGTATCGCCCGGATCCTGTCGATGGTATTGGTGGGTGACGCATCGCTGGAAACTCGCATCGTACCCCTGATGCGTCGGGTGACCGAGGGACAGGGGCTGGATCGCGCCGTTGCCGGGGCCATTTTGCGCGAGGTCTTTGACGGCGGGAGGGTAGGCTACGAGATCGAGGCCGCGCTGCGCTGGCTGGACCTGGTGCTGAGCCCCGGCGAGCCTCTGTCCCCAATGCCCTCGTTGCCCCCACACGAGATGCCCCTGGTCGAGCAGCATCGAGAGGCCCTGTCTCATGTGCCATCCGGAACCGAGTTGTGCCGGGCCCTGCGTTCGGGGCATGTTGGATCGCGCCTGCTCAAAAGGCTGCTCCCGTTCGCCACGGACCTGACGCTGGCCCAGCTTGACGCCCTGATCGAGACGGACATCACCGACGCGGCCCGAGACCGCTTCCGGCACGTGGCCCGGATCAAGCGCAAGGTGGCACGGGTCGAGGAATGGGACGCCCGGTCCCTGCCGGCGCGTGCGTTGTTCGTGGCGTCCTTCCTGGGCGAGGCGGTCGGGCCCCTGCCCGCGCTTGGGGATACGGACCCGCACTGGCCGCCCCCCTGTGGCCTGGGTGCCCGGGACGCGGCCGTATTGATCCAGACGGGCCTGGCCGAGGGGCATCAAGGACTGCAGAGCCAGATCAACAATCGGATGCTGCTCGAACTGGCGCGGTCGCGCCCCGGCGATTTCTTGCGCGAGGTCCTCGTCGAGATGGGGGGCTTCGTACCCCGGGTTTTGTCGGGGGTCTTGTACGCATTCTTGAACCAGGATCAGGATGAACTGGTCTCGCCCCTGGACCTGGCGGCCCTGTGCGAAGACAAGCTCGGGTTCCCGGTGCCCCGGCGTCGGGATTTCATGGCCGGTGGTCGCCGCGCGCGGGAAAGCTATTACGAGGCGCTCAGCGAGGTCGCCCACCGGGTGTTCGACGACGCGGCGCCCTATCTGGCGCGTCGTGCATGGATCCACGAGGATCGCCATCCCCTGCCCACGATCGCATCCGACCGACGGGATGTGGCGCGCCTCGAGCGTGTGGCCCAGGAGGCCATCCTGGCGGCCGATGAACGCGGTGGTGAGGTCCGTTTCGAGGCCCGCGCCAGCGTCTCACGCAAGGCTGCTCGTGCGGCCTATGAGCAGGCTTTCGCCGCCTGCCGTGCCTTCTTGCAGGCCTGTCCCGCCGGGTTCGAACGCGGTTGGCTCAAGGATTTCTGGGCGCGCAACGAAGAGGCCCTGAAGGTGCTGTCCGTGGTCCGCAATGTGCAGCAGGACGTTGACGACGTGCGCCGATGGTTTTATGTCGTGTCCGGGGTCTCGCACGACCTGCCCGAGCAGCGTCTGATCGAGGCCGTGGTCGAAGCCCTGTACGCCGATTCCGACGACGGCCGGGCCGTGGCCGCAGACCCCCTGACGCGCATGCTCATCGACCCGGAGGAAGGGCATTACGACTTCACGATCGTCAGTTGCATGGGCGTGATCACCGACGGCGAGAAGGGAAAGGAACTGGTCGATGCGTACCATCGTCTGACCGAGCGTCGCGGGGTGCGCATCATCCGAGCCCACACCGGACTGTTCCGGCCCTTGGAGCACAATGCCGCGGCCATCATCCAGGCGATCCGCAAGGTGCGGGGGCCATGGGGGATTCTAGGCTACTCGCAAGGCTGCGCGAACGCCCTCATGGCCGAGCAGTTCCTGCTGGGCGGCACGCCGGTTCAGCAACGAAGCCTGGAAGGCCTGACCTGCCGCAACTTCATCTTCTCGGCTGGAAACGGTTCGGCACACGGAACCAGCGGGGCACAGAAGTTCTTCCGAGCCATGGTCGACGGCGAGATCCTGCTCAAGCACTATCAGGCCGAATACTCCCGCGAAGGCATCGAACTCGCGCTGCGGGCCTTCCGGACGATCATGGATTCGCGATTGTTCATCAACTCGCTGGGCGGGGCGTGCTCGCTGTCGCTCGAGCGCGCCCGCATGCTGCATCGGGATGGGCAGGTGGTGCCGCACGTGCCGACATCGACCTTCCGGGGGCGTACGACCCCGCAGGAGATCCCCGAGGCCCTGGAATATCTGTACTTCATTCATCGTGCCCTGTCCCCGAACCAGGACTGCGACAGCCAGGTGGCATCGGACGATGCGGTCGCGCATGCCCGTCGGGTCTGCAACCCGTGGACGCGGGTGCTCGAGGCCGCCGAGATCCCTTCACGGGTCCAGAGGGCCCACCACTGGACGCCGATCACGGCCGAGGTCGAGATCGTGACCACGGACCGGGATCGGGAACGTGCCGTGTACATGGCCCCCAAGGACCGCCTGGTCGGACCCTGGGTAGAGGTGAACGCCCGGTTCGGCCGGATCGCACGAAAAGGGGGATGACCCGACATGCTCACTCTGACCCATGTTCTGCTCGTCCTGACCCTGGCCAGTCTGGCCGTGCTCGGGGTCTACGCCCTGGTGTTCTTCATCGCGCTGGTGCTGTCGTTTCGGGCCGAGAAGGTGTCCGACGCCGCCATCGATCGTGGGCGCGAGAAGGGGCTCCCGGTGGATGTCCTGGTCCCGGCGCACAACGAGGGCAAGGGCCTCATCAACTGCCTCGAGTCGCTGGTACACCAGAAGTACGCGGGCCCGATCACGGTCAAGGTCCTGCTGAAAGACTTCCAGGACACGGCCGTGCCCCTGCTCGAGAAGAAGTTCGATCTGGCGTTCGGGCAGGGCGCAGTGCGTCCCAAGGTGTTAGGCAACGTCACGATCGAAATCCTGGCAACGGGCCAAGGCCCCAAGCGCGATCGCCTCAACCAGGTGATCCCCTCGCTGACGTCGGTCTATACGGCGATCCTGGATGCGGATCACGTGGCCGACACCGGTTGGATCCGTGGCAGCGTGGCCAAGCTCGAACAGGATCAGACGGCCCATGCGGTCCAGGCGATTCGGCGCCCCCTGTCCCTGTCCAACCTCTTCCAGATGTGGGATTCGGCGCAGAATCACATTGGCAACGAACTGCTCAACAAGCTCTACCGAATCTTCGGGCAGAGCACGTTCTTCACGGGCACGAGCTGTTTGTTTCGCACCGCCACCCTGAAAACACACCCGTTTTCCGATTGCATCACCGAGGACACGGACCTCAGCTACGACATGGTCCTGCGTCGCGAGCGCATTCTTCATCTGGCGGACCAGGGCACCCGCGAGGAGGTGGCCCCGGACTTCTTCAGTTACATCGCCCGTCGCCGGCGCTGGAGCAACGGGCATAACCGCACGTTCTTCGGCCATTTGTGGCGGATCGTGGCATCGTGTCCGGGGTTCGGGACCCGGATCAAGCTGCTGCTGCACGGCGCATTCTACCTGTTGCCCTTGTTGATCCTGGTGATTCTGTTCTCCCAGGCCATCTTTCAGTGGCTGCAGTTCAACCGCGATGCACGGATCGTGTCGGCCATCTTGACCGCCATCGCCGCCTCGTTGCTGTTTCTCAAGGTGGCCCGGGTGTACCGGAACTGGGTGGTGGACCTGCTCGTCAGCTTCTTGTGGTTCTTCCCGCAGGTCGTACTGATCGTCCCTTACGTGCTCAAGGTGTTCAAGCCCGACCTGTTCTTTGCGCTCGTGATGTTTCCGTACATGAAGGAACTGCTGTGGGTGCAGCTCGGCTTTGTGCTGATCCCGCTGTTGCTGATGCTGTCCGGATTGCGGTTCTTCCGGTATTTCAACGTGTTCCAGACCGTGAAGCTGATCGTCACTTATCCCGTGATTGTGTTTTTGGACATCTACGCGGCGCTGCTCGGCCTGACCGACTGCATTTTCGGCAAGAACGTGTGGGCCCGGGTCAAGCGTACGCACAAGAAGGACGAGGTGATTCATCGGCGCTTCGCCACCCCGAAGAGCCTGGCGGTCACGGTGGCTGTCCTCGGGGTGCTGCCGGTGAGCCTGCTGCTGCTCAATGACTGGTCGGCCGGGGACGAATGCGGCATCCGGCGACCCGTGCTTGGCCGCACGTTCTTCTTCGACCCCGGAAACCCCATGACTTGGAACGTGGGACTGCAAAAGACCTTCCGGGCCGAAGGCGATGGAGGCTGGCTCGAGATCGCGTTCACCAATCGGCTGGATGCAGGGGATCGCGTGGCACAAGACCTGTCGCTCGAGGTGGACGGCAAGGCCTACGACGTGGACGCCTCAGGGCGCGCCGTGACCGGCATCCTGCAGGAAGTCGGACTGGGATCGAGCTCCTACCACTTGGTGTTGAGGGGCACGCTCGTCAAGGACGGCAACGAACGCTCGTTCACGTGTACGCAGGATGTACCGGTGTTTTCGTACCATCGGGAGTTGCGTGGGCGCGATCTGGTGATCAACGACGAGCCGTTCCTGATCAAGGGCGTCATCCCCTCGTTCTTCACGGCGGCCATCGACCTGAGCGTGCAGGCCGGTTTGAACCAGATCAAGCGCACTGGCGCCAACGTGATCCGGCTGTACCGACCGCCTTCGGACGAGATCCTGCGATACGCCGAGCAGGAATCGTTGCTGATCGTGGACCAGCCCGAGGATTCGACCTGGGACAACACCAACGTGGCTCGGACAGGGGCTCAGGCCACGCTGGTCAAGAACTTCTTCGACCTCGAGGAAGACGTCGCGAAATCCCCCCTGATCCTGATGCACAATCTGGGCAACGAGCTCGAACTCGGGCGCGAGGAAGACGGGATCCCCGGGGTCAAGGAGATCATCAACCGGGCCAAGCCACGCTTTCCCGAGACCTTGATCGGCTATTCCACGTACTACACGTTCATCAACTATGCGGTCGATGCCTTGGGCATCAACATGCTCGACACGGGTGAGACCTACTGGGGCAAGGCGCTGGCCCTGATGTCCCGCCTGAACCGACCCTACTACGCGTCGGAGTTCGGGGGCTTCGTGGCCTTCTACGAGAAGACGGACCCCCTGGTGCAGCTCGACCGCATGCGAACCCAGTGGGAGTTGCTGCTGCAAACCCGCATGATGGGCGCGATCTTCTACGAATCGCACGACAACTGGGCGCAGCCCGTGCCGGTCGGGTACAACGACCCGTTCAACAACGAACAGCCCGACGACAACCGGGGCCTGTGGGACGCGAAGAACCGCGAGAAACCGCTGCTGCAGGGCCTGGAGGCCATCTACGCGGACGTGGCGGTGCGGGTGCCGCCGGACGTGGTGTATGAGGTGGGGCAAGACGTGGTGCTCGACGTGCAGAACATCCGACCGTATGCCCTGCGCAACGTGGTGGTGCGCAGCGGTGGGGAGGCCCTGATTCTGGATCGGCGCGACCTGTTGCCCGGCGACACGGGTCGAATCACGGTGCCGGCCCACAAGGTGGTGCCCGAGCAGATTTGGGAGATGACATACAAGACCCACCACTTCCTCGAGCAGGGGTCGCGCGTGCTGGTGCGCCTGCCCGTGCGAAATCGTCGACCCGTGGCCGTGGACAACAGTGTGGTCACGTTCGACGAGGGTCCCGGGCGGCTGCTGGCCTGGACCACGACCAACGAGAGCCTGGATCTCTATCTGCCGCAAGGATGGCGACTAATCTCCCCGGTGCGCATCGACAACGAGGGCCGGCACGTCATTCCCCTGAAGAAGGTCATCCACCCCGTGGAACTGGCGGTGTCGCGCGAGGGAAGGGCTTTCGAGAACTGGACCACGCAAAGCTTCGAGGCCGGTGGGCGACACTACGTGAGGGCGAAGTTCGAGTTCGATGCGAGCGATTTGTCCGAGCAGTCGTTCCTGGTGCTGTCCGGGACCGGCGAGTTCAAGTACAAGCTGCGATTCTCCACGCGCACGTATGACCTGAAGGGACACAACTACCGCGAGAACGTGCTGCCCGTGAAGCAGTTCCCGGAACTGCTCGCCGAGCGGGCGTTCGTTCTTGAAATCGATCGCCAGAAGATCATGTACGTGCACGGCAAGGTGCACCCGTTCCGCGAAAACATGTGGATCGGCCTCGAGAAGCCTTACATCCTGAACTTCTCGAAGGTCGAGGCGGTCAAGTCCCCGTAGACCGGCCGCTTGGGCATGGGGTCGGTGCGTGGAGGCCATTCGTGCATGCGTATCCGTTCAGGATGGCGACCTTCGTGTTCGGCCTGACGGCCCTGCTGTCCATTCCGCCCGCATTGTGGGCCACGGAAGTCGGGTCCATCACAGGCCGCGTGCAGGCGGTGGCCTACGTCGGGGCGATCCATTCCGAGACCGGCCCCTGGCAAGAGGCCTCGGTGCGACTGATGCTGCAGCTTAGGCAAGAGTTCTGCAAGAATTGGGGATTCGTGGCGCGGCCACGCGTTTTCGTGTCGCCCCTGCCAAATCGCGGCCGCGCGCGTTTCGGCTGGGATGTCGAGGAGGCGTTCATTCACGGGCGTGCGGGTCCCTGGGACCTGCGGGTCGGGCGCCTGATCCTGCCCTGGGGCCGGGCCGATGGCATCAATCCTACGGACCTCCTGACCCCGCGTGACATGGCATACCGGTCCCCGAACGAGGAAGACCAACGTCTGGGGAACTTCGGTGCCTGGGTCCGCCTGAACCTGTCGAACGTTGCCTTCGAGATGGTGGTGCTGCCGCAGTTTCGCGCATCGCGGTATCCGGCGAACATGCTCGATGCCGTGTCCGTGCCAGGATTGACCCTGGACGAAGCGGACCCCGACTGGCCCGGCTTGACCTGGGATCACGTGACGGTCGGGGGGCGGTTCGTGTGGCAGCTCGATCGGGTGGATGGTGCCTTGTACGGCCTTTACGGCTACTCGCTGTGGCCCGTGTGGGAGGTGATGGGAGGCGGTTCGAAGGGGGGTGAAACGACCCTCCTGGTGCGACGGCAAACGTTTCGCCAGTGGATGCTCGGGGCCGATCTGTCCGCGGCCCTGTCGGATCGCGTCATCCTGAAGGCCGAGGCTGCGTGGACGCGTCCGGACCGGGACGTTTCGTCCCACCTGCGATCGGACGACGCGCTGCAAACCGTGGTTGGGGTCGAGGCACAACTGCCCGGCAACGTCACCCTCAATGGCTCGGGCATCGGGGCGTTCCTGACCGAGGAAACGGCCCCCCGATGCTCGGGTGAGTCGTTCGCAGCCTGCCTCATCCACGAGCAACTTCACGATACCAACCGAATCCTGCTGCAGCAGGCCCGGGCGATACAATACGGTGGTACGGTCCGGGTGAGGGGAACCTTGGTACACGACGACCTCGTGTGGGAGGCCTCCGGGCTTTTGCTGTGGCCGACGCGCCAGTGGCTGGCAAGGGCGCGCCTAGGCTACCGCAGCTCCGATGCGTTCGCGTATGCCGCAGGGGTGGATTTGTACCGGGGGCCGAACGACACGCAGTTCGATGCGATCGAGGATGCCCTGAGTGCCCTCTTCGTGGAGGTGACCGCGTCGTTCTGAACGGGGGAATGGGGTGAAGCAGCGTTTGTTCGAGGCCTTGGTGCGCCACCGCAAGAAGAGCCTGGTTGTCATCCTGGGCTTCATGGCGGTATGCGGCATCATTGCCCGGGACGTACGACTGGACTTCAGCGTCGAGAACTTCTTCCAGGTGCTGGACCCGGCCCTGCAGACCTATCGGGACTTCAAGCGCGACTTTCCCCAGGAGGACGGCCAGGTCGCGTTGTTCTGGCAGGAAGACGGCGTTTCGCTCGGGGACCTCGCCTCCGGGATGCGCGAAGCCGAATCCCTCTTTGCCTCTGCGGGGCTGCGGGACATCACCTGGTTCGGCAACACTCGGGTGGCCTCGACCGACGCCGAGGATACCCTGACCATCGAGTTCCTCACCCGCGGTCTGCCTCTCGAACAACCCGCGACCGAAGTCCTTCGGCCCTTTCGCGACGAGAGTGCGTTCTTGGGGGTCTTGTGGAACGCCTCGCAGGACATCTTCGTGCTGTCGGGCACCCTGAGCCCGGAGCGCAATACGGACCTTGGCCGCAAGGAGATCGAAGGCAATCTGACCGAGGGCCTTCGCACATTGGAACGCCCCGGGCGCACGTTGCTGCTCAACGGCCTGCCGATCCTGCGGGCGCGCTATCTCAAGGACCTGGCCGCGGATCAGAACATGATCATGGTGGCGGCTCTGCTGTTGATCCTGGGCGTCTTGTACCTCGTGTTCCGGCGCTTTTCGGAGGTCCTGCTCTCGCTGTTCGTCACGATCCCGGCCTATTTGTTCCTGCTGGCCGTGATGGTGATGCTCGACCGACCCATGACCGTGCTGACCTCGAGCATTCCGGTGGTGCTGCTGATCATCGGGCTGTCCGACAACATCCACATCCTGGTGCACGTGCGCGCGCGCCGGGCCGAAGGCATGGGGCGCGACGAGGCGATTGTGACCAGCATGGCCGAACTGGCCATCCCCTGCTGGTTCACCGCCCTGACCACGGCCGTGGGCTTTCTAAGCCTCGCGACCACGCGCATCGGCATCGTGGTGGATTTCGCGATGTTTGCGACCCTGGGCATCCTGATGGTCTACGTCTGCTCGATGACCATGCTGCCCCCGATCATGGCCTTGCTGCCGACACCGCGGGGCAAGGCCGCTCGGGGTGCCGTGGGGCGCGGCTGGATGAACCATCTGATCGAGACGACCCTGGGCCTTGCCGAGCGCCGTCCCCGCACCGTGATTGCCATGGTCGCGGTGCCGATGATGGCGGCCATCGTGCTTGGCGCCGGGCTCGAGGTCAATGCATACCTCATCGACGACGTGAAGCCCCAGCACCCGATTCGCCAGGATCTGACGTGGATCGAAGACGCGGGGTTCGGACTGTTCCAGGTCAATGTGTACCTGCAGGGCGACGAGCAACACCCGGTCGATGGGGCCGAAAGTTTGCGGTGGATGCACGCGTTCCAGGAGTTCGCGCAGGACGGCCCGTTGGTGCTGCGCTCGCTGTCGCCTGCGGATTTGCTGTTCAAGGTGCGGTCGGACTTTCTGGGCAAGGCGTCCGGCCAAGGCTTGCCCGCGTCCGACGAAGAGGCCCGGCAACTCGTGGTGCTCGGCGAGATGACGTCCGAGCGCTTTGGCCGCGAGGTGCTGCATGCCGAGACGCAGCGGGCCCAGGTGATGCTCGCGGTCCCGGACGCGGGCAGCGCGCAAACCTTGCCTGCCCTGCGGCGCCTTCAGGAGTACCTCGACATGCACCCGGCGCCCGTGGCCGAAGCCACGATCACGGGAACCGTGCCCCTGATCGAAACGGTCTACGAGAAGTTGGTGGCCGAACTGTGGTCGAGTTTGCTCACCGACTTTTCGGCCATCTTCCTGCTGATGCTGTGGATGTTCCGATCGGCCCGCATGGGCCTGATCGGCCTGATCCCGAACGTGATTCCGCTGCTGTTGCTGTTCGGGGTCCAACGGTTGCTGGGCTACGACGTCAAGCCATCGACCATTCTGGTGTTCTCGATCGCCTATGGGATTGCGACCGACGACACCATCCACATCCTGGGGGCACTGAAGCGTCTGGCGGGACGCGGGATTATCACGGCCGCGCACATTCGTCAGGCCGTGCGCGAAGGCGGCATCGGGGCGATCGTCACCACCCTGGTGGTCTGTATCGGGTTCGGGGTGCTGACGATGTCCCGGTTCGAGGTACTGTTCTTGATGGGGCTGTTGACGGGCATCTGTCTGTTCATGGCACTGCTCGTGGAACTGTTCCTGCTGCCGGCCCTGCTGTTTTGGGTCTACAACAAGGCGGCCGCACCGGAACCGGTCGTGGTTGCACAAGGAGGGGTATGATGAGATATCTGGCCTGGCTGCTGTGGTTGCCGCTGCTTTTCGTGGCGACTGCGGCTGCGGCCGAGCCCTCGGCCTCGGACATCATGCGGCGCTCGGTCGATGCCTACCGCGTGTTGGGGATCGAAGCCACGCTGACCCTCACGATCATCGATGAGGCAGGGCGCACCCGTGAGCGCGTGCTGGACCTGGCGAGCCGCTGGGTGCGGGGCGAGGGCGTCGAGCAGCGACTGCTGCGGTTCCGATCCCCTGCGGACGTCAAGGGCACGGGCCTGCTGTCGATCGATCGCGACGGGGGAACGCGGCTGTTGTGGCTGTACCTGCCCGCGCTCAAGAAGACGCGGCGCATCGCCTCCGCGGAACGAAGCCGCAGCTTCGTGGGTTCCGAGTTCTCGTACGCGGACATCGTGCCCCCTGCATGGGCGGATTTCGACTATCGGACGCTCGGGCACGAGACCGTGGCGGGGGTCGCGTGCACGGTCATCGAGGCCACCCCGCGCACGTCCACCGTGGCCGACGAACTCGGCGGCAAGCGACGTGTCGTGTGGGTGGATGCGGCCACGGGTGCGCTATGGCGCGCGGCTTACTACGATGCGAACGATCGCTTGTTCAAGGAATTCGAGGTAAGCAAGGTGGAGGTGGTGGACCCGAAGAACGGCCTTCTTTTGACGACCCGTGCCACCATGCGCAACCGTACGAACAAACGTTCGTCGACCCTGGCCGTGGACCAATGGAAGCTGCGTACGGACCTTTCCGAAAACTTCTTTTCGCAGCGCGAACTCGAGAGGCCTTGAGAAACAGGGGCCTGATCGGCCTGTTCTTGGAGTGCGGCAGCTTGCTGCCGCTTTGTGGGCAGTCTGTTGCACCGTGGCGTGTGAAAGCGCAAGCAAGCTTGCGCAGTC
>CAYRIB010000037.1:0-15927 GCA_964424165.1 uncultured Myxococcales bacterium
GGTTCGGCAGAGGCACTCGCGCATCCGCGGTCGCCCGGTTCGGAAGTTCCGGGTCCTCGGCCGTGGTGGTCGCAATCGTGGCCGCGTTGTGGATCAGAGTGCCGGGCACGAGGGATTCGCCCACTTTGGCCTTGAAGCTCACGAGGATGTCGCCCGAATGCCCGGGCACGAAACCCACGACCCCGGACGGCCCCTTCAGGCCATTCCATGTCAGGACCGTGATGGCCCCGCCGCCTTCGGGCGAGGTACCCGCGGTCTGCACCGGATCCGTGGGCACGAGGGCCCAAGGCGCCCCCACGACCGTGCTACCCGCCACATAGGTCATTCCAGCGGGAAGCTCGTCACGAATCACCACGCCTTCGGCCGAGTGCGCCCCGCCGTTGGCCACGAGCAGGGTGTAGGTCACCTCTTCGCCCGCGATCGGGTCCGCGATGTCGACCAGCTTACGGATGGTCATGTCCGCGTTCTCGATCACGGTCTTGCACTCGGCGAACACGGTGTATTCACCCGTGCCTGCCGGGTTGTTCACGTGGCCCTCGACCTCGTTCGCCAGCCAGGTTCCCGTGGGGAACAGTTCGGTCGGCCGCACCTCGATGGTCAGCAGGCCGCCTTCGAGCGGTAGCAGCGGGTGCGCGCCGTTCGCGGTGATGTTCAACGTGAGTTGTCCGTCGACGAAGTCGCCACACACCGGATTCAACGCATACGTGTACCCGACCGGCTTGCCCACCCACGCATGGGTGATCGACACGCACTCGACCCCTTCGGGCAGCGTCACGGCGACCGTGGCCAACTGGTCGATGTTGGTCGAGTCGTTTTCGTAGGCGATCACGTAGTCGAACACCTCGTTCGAGGTCACGACCTTGGGGCAGAGGTCCGTGATCAACAACTCAGCGCGGTCCGAAATCAGGGTCCGGACGCGCTCGCCCACGGCCTGCAGCAGTTCCTGCGACACGACCAGACCTTCGTTCGTCACGAACGACATGGCCGGGGCGCTGGCACCGATCACGACCGTGAACTCGAGTTCCTGGGTCGTCTCGGTCGGGAACTGGGGACGAATCAGGCTCGGGTCATCCACCAGGAAGGCGATGTACTTGGGGGTCATGCCCGCCGGCGCTACCATCTTGCCGCCCGACAACACCGCCGGTTGGAAGTTGGCGCGGATGACCGCATCGCCCCACGTGAAATCGGCCTTGAGGTTCACGGGCAGATCCGGATAGTCCTTGCTGCTGAGCCACACCTGGCCATAGAAGGGTTCTGCGCTAACGAACGCAGTATCTTGCGGAATCCGGTCCACGACCCACGTCTTGGTCGACACACCGTCCCCGTAGTTGGCCACGGTCAGGGTGTAGTCGATCGCCTTGCCCTGGCCGGCCACGGACACGCTCGTCGCCTTGTGCACGGTCAGGTACGGAGTCACATCCATGGTCACGCTGTCCGAAGCGGTTCCCGTGGTCGTGCCGCACAGATCGTCTTGTCCCGTGACCTGCGCGGTCACCGAGAACACCGAACCATCGACCGTGCCCCGGGGCACGCCCAGACGAACCCCGATTGACTTCACGGCGCCGGGGGCCACGGCCGTGTAGAACACCCGGATGGTCGACGGAAGCTGCAGCATGAGCTGGCCTTCGCCGTTCGTTTCGACCGCGTTGAGCGACAGGTGCTGCATCACACCATTGACCTCGAGCTCGGGGATCGTAAGCACGAGTTCGACATCGTGCGCGGTGTCGGTTTCGGCACCACCCGGCTGCTGGTTCGGGATACTGATCGTGCAATACACCTCGCCCGAGCCGGATCGGATGTCCGGCACGCACCACACCGACACGCCACTGAGGTTCGGGGTGACAGGAACGACCTGCACCGACTCGGCGTCGGTGGCGAAAAGCTGCGGCGTGCCAGGGTTGTCCAGATTCACGGGCGTGGCCGCGGTCTCGCCCACACCGATGTACCGGTACGTCGCGAAGTTGCCGATGTTGCCGATCCCGAACATCGGGCAGTTGTCGCCCGCTTCGGGAAGTCGCACCTTGACGATCATCTCGGCCAGGGCGGCCACAGGGGCATCGATTCCACCGTTGCCCGCATTGAAGTAAGGCGACGCAAGGCGCGGTACGTAGTAGGCCACCCAACGCACCGTCTCGAACGGTACGGCCGCGGGCAGCGCTGCCCGCGTCTTCCACCACGTGGCCCGGCTGTTGCCTTCGAAGAAGACCGGCGGGGCGTCCGGCGCGATCGCGGCCCCGAGCTTGTCGTCGGCCGCCGCATCGTAGAAGTAGTACACGGTCCCGTTCAGGTTCGGCGGCAGATACGTATCGACCAAGGTCACGTCGTCGGGGACCTTGTCGATCATCACGATGTCCGCAAGTGCCGAGGCGCCGTTGTTGACCGTGTTCAGCAGGAACGAGAACGTCTCACCGTAGGTGACCGTGCGTCCGGGGTTGTCTTCGGTCCATGCCCTGACGCTCGACATGCCGCGGATCTTGTCGCCCTTGGCAAACACCCCGCTGGGGTTGTTGGGGATGGCGGACTTGAGCGTGGTGCAGGAACAGGCGCAGGCGCAACCGGGGTTGCAGGACCCGGACGAGCCCTGATCCATGACCCGATCGGCCGCGGGGGTCTGGAACGCCGAGAACAGGCGCGCGCACGAGGGCAGGACCGTTTCGTTCGGGGTGTCGGACCGGAACTTCAGATTGTAGGACACGGCGCGACGGGCCCGCACGTCGAGGTCACCAGTGACCCAGTACACCACGTAGGGCGGCAGGGTGATCGACTGACCGCCCACGGTGATCGTCGCAGGGTTGGCGCCCGTGTACACACCGCCATTCGAAATGTTCGTGACGCCGTTGGTGGCGATGAAGCCGGCCACGTCGCGAAGGTCGTCGTACACGACCGAACGGAAGTAGGTTTCGCCGCACGAGCCACCGCCGAACTCGTAATTGCCGAAATCGAGGTTCACCGACAGGGTCGTGGCCACGTTGAAGCGCCACTCGTTGAAGATCAGGTAGGCCCCGCCCACGTTCTTGTGCAAAAACGGCTCCGGACGCGACACGACCGTGGCCGTCGCAGTGCGCGAGTCGACCTGGGTGGCGTTGGCCGCCTTGGCCCGGGCAACGCCGCTGTAGGTCGTGCCATTGAGCGTATTCGCCGGCGGACGCGCCACGAAGTTCAGGATGAACGTTTCGCCGGCATTCTTGTCACCCAGGCGCCAGTACACCGAATTCGCGGGCACGGACACCCCGTCCACGGTCGTGGCTGCGGCCGTGTACTGCCCACCCATGCTGGCCCGCACGAACGACAACGCCACGTTCTGGGTGATCCCGGCCTGCACGGCCGCGGCTGGCAGCGTCGGGACGGGCATGGGTGCCCACACCACCATGCCCATGGCCTTGACGAACGAAACCGACGACTTGACCTGGAACATGATTTCGGAATTCGAGCACTTGGGCGCCGCATCCACCAGATAGTCCAAGCGCAGCAGCGACTTGGGGGCCCAGGTCACCTGCAGTTTCTTGACCACCGGCTTGATCCCGCCGGCGCCCGACATCCGGATGCGCACCTTGCCCGACGCCACGGACGCGCTGACCCCGGACAGGTCGAACTTGCGGTTGAATCCGTCCTGGGAGTACGCCACCCCGGTCAGCGGTACCTCGGCCCCACCTGCGGGAAGGAACGAGACCTGCACGCTGGCCAGGGTCGGTGCATCGTAGTTCAACAGAATGGCACCCCACGCCGAGAAGGAATAGGGCGTGATGTCCACGGTCTCGACTTGTCCCGGGCTCGCCACATCGATCAGGGTCAGGACGCTCGGCGCGTCGAGCTTGATGCCGCTGTAGCTCCCGACGCCCTGAAGGTCCGTAAACGTATCGAGATAGGTGCCCAAATCGTCGTTCTGTTGCGGAAGCGCCATGACCTCCGAGGTCGCGCCCAAAGTCAGCAGCGACACCGAGGCCAAAGCCACCGCCACCCAGTTCCGCACGTTCATGATGGTCCTCTTTCTGAAGATGATCGGGATCATGCCCAGCACCAGCAGCAGCAGCCCAAGGCCATTCGCCCCTCCGCCACCCGCGGAGCAACCCGAGGAACTGCCGAATACGTTGGCTTCTTGTGCCGGCAGCGAGCAGGTACCCGCCGCTTCGTCGCAGGCCAAGCCCTCGCCGCAATCCCCGTCCCCCAGACATTCGACGCACCGTGCAGCCGCGGCATCGCACAGCAGGCCCGCCGTTTCGCAGGCCCCGCATCCGAACTCGCACGTGGTCGACGTTTCGCCCGTCACGCACGTCCATCCCATCATCGGGCAGTCCGCGTCGTCGGCACACCCGCACGAGGCCGTCCGCACGTCACAGCGCGGTCCGTCCACGTTTCCGACGCAGTCCGCATCGTCCAAACACTCCACGCAACGCCGGTTGGCTTCGTCGCACAACAGACCCGCGGCAGTGCAGCCTTCGCATCCGAACACGCAACGGTTCACGTCCCCGGCCGCGTTGCACCACCACCCGATGCCTCCGCAGTCCACGTCGGCTTCGCATTCCCCGCACCGCTGTGTCGCGGCCACGCACACCGACAGATTCAGGTTGAAGTCACAGTCCCCATCGGTCGCGCATTCCAGGCACGCCTGGTTCGCCTCGTCGCACGGACGGCCCAGCGCGTTGCAGCGATCGCAACTGAACGCGCAGGTTCCCCCGTCCACGTCCGCGTCGCACACCCATCCGTCACCGCCGCAATCCGCATCGCGCAAGCACCCGACGCAGGCATTCGTCGCCGCATTGCAGTAGGGCTGCGCCGCATCCTTGCAGTCGGTGTCCGTTTGGCACGCCACGCATTGCTGCGCCTGCGCATCGCACACCAGGCCCGCCTCCGAGCACGCCGCGCAATCGAACTCGCACCACTGGAAGTTCCCAGTCGTATTGCACGTCCAGCCCAGGCCCCCGCAGTCACCCGCGGTGCGGCACTGCGAGCACGTACCCTTGCTGATGATGCAGTAAGGTGCGTCCTCGTCGGTACAGTCCCCGTTCCCTTCGCATACAAAGGCACACACGTTGTGCTCGCCCTTCACGCACACACGGCCGTCGCGACAGTCGGTGTCCGCCAGGCAATCGCCGCATGCGTGCGTGCCGATGTCACACACCGGGCCATACGCGCTGCCAACGCAGTCCGACGCGCCCATGCACTCCACGCATTCCTGGTTCGCCACGTCGCACGCCAGGCCCGCGGCCTCGCACGCCGCACACCCGAACACGCACACGTTCACCACGGGTGCCGTGTCGCACGTCCAACCGAGGTCTTCGCAGTCATTGTCGGTCACGCATTCCCCACACGTCCCGTTCGTCGTGTCGCACACCGGCGTCGCCGCAGTCGCCGCGCAGTCCGCGTTCGTCGCGCACCCGAGGATGCAGACGTTGTGCAACGGGGCCGTGTCGCACGTCCCGTTCGACCCGCAGTCCCCGTCGATCACGCACGCCCCGCACGTCTTCGTGGCCGTGTCGCAGACCGTTCCGTTCGCATTGCCCGCACAGTCCGCGTTGGCCAGACATTCCACGCAAACAGACCCGGTCACATCACACACGTGACCCGCTGCGCTCAAGCAGTCCGCCGCGTCGTTGCAACCGGGAATGCACGTCTGCGTTTCGGTCACGCAAACCTCGCCGTCGCCACCGCAGTCCGGGTCCGCCATGCACGCCACACATTCATGGGTCTCGATCGCGCACACCGGAGTGGCGCCGCTGCAGTTCGCGTTGGTCAGGCACCACACGCACAGATGCGACAGGGTCTCGCATACCTTGCCCACGTCCGCGCAATCCGCATCGGCCAGGCACCCCACGCACGTATCCGTCGCCTCGTCGCACACCAATCCGAGCGCGGCGCAGTTCGGGCAGCCCGGGATCAGCTCGCCCACGTAGGTGAGCGTCAACGGCAATGCCTTGTCCACGCTCGCGCACCCCGTCACGTCCGGCACCACTGGAAGCGCCGGGGGAATCGGCACGGCCCCCGCGATCGCGGGCGCAGGCAGGTCACCGTAGGTGGTCGCCGCAAACGTCGCGGTCCCGCCCAGGTCCACCGCGGTGTCCGCCAGCGAGTAGCCGAGCGGCTGACGACACGGTGCCACCGGCGTGTCCGCGCAGGTGTCGCCAAGCATGTTGTACACGCTCAGCATCGTCAGGTCCTTGGTGGTCCCCGGGTTCGTCACGGGCAGGTAGTACCACGTTGGATTGGCGGCACTGCCATTGAGCTTCCCCATGACGGTGTCGAAATCGTCGCCGATCTCAAACCCGTCCCGGGTCTTCCCGTTCAACCCGGCCTCGTTGTCTTCGACCACGTAAACGGTCGTTCCGTTGTTCATCCAGTCTTCCAGGTGCGTCACTGCATCCGCGGGATTGTCCAGGTCCAGCATCGTCAAAAACAGCGCACGGATCTGGCTGGCCTGGGTGTCGGAAAGGCGCATGGCCGGGTTGGCCCCATCGGGCAGCGTATGGCCGTCAAGGAACGCGGACAGCGAGCCACCGGAAAGCCGCGGCGCAGTCGCAAACGAATAGAGCTTGTAGGGCAGCAACTGGAAGCCCATGTTCAGGAAGTCGTCCCAGTCACGGTCCTCGAACCCCTTGATGACCTGATACATCCCGTCAATGAACGGGTCGCGGTAGTGACCTTCCTCGAAGCGATCGGCTGCCGTGAACGACCACGCGTTGAAGTCCAGCCAGGGCTGGTCGGGGTCCATGAGCTCCGGACTGAGGAAGCTCGCGATGCTTTCCGAGCACGGCGTCTTGCTGTCGAGGGGTGGGAACGAGTACGTAGAGGCCCACGGCCAGATCACGGAGGCGTTGCCCATGAAGTACGAGGGGCCCATGATCACGTCCTTGTGCCCGTCGGACAAGTCCGCGCCGAAGTTGTAGAGCAGACCGCCAGCTACGAAATCGTCGAGGTACGTCATGGCCGAATCCGGTTCCGCGAAAGCCAGCACGTTCTCGAGCAGGCCGTCGAGGAAGCGCGTGTGGTCCGCCGAGGCCGGATAGACCCCGCTTCCGGGGAAGAGGTCACATGACTGGCATGGGCCCACACTGCTGTCGGTCGTACGGGCGAGGCCCGACGACAGGTTCATGTAGTCGTTCAGTTCCAGGAAGTACGGCAAGGTGCGCCCAAACGACAGCCCGCAGGGTGCGAAAAGATGCGGGCTCATCGCAATGCCATCGTAGAGGATCTCGGCCCCGAACCGATCGAGCACGTCTTTGTCCTGATGCATGCGGATACCATTGATCAACACCCTGAGGAAGGGGTTCTTGTAGGTATGGGCGTCCGCATCGTAGGCCCAGTAGTTGGTCCCGAGCACGGCATGGTGTTCACCATAGGTGTCGGTGAAGTCGCCATCCGCACGGCTGCCACGGCCTTCTGGCAGGGGTGGTAGTCCCTTGAACAGGCGATAGTCGAACGGCGTGTAGTATCGGTAGCCGTTGTAGTTGTTCCTCCCGGTGAGCACGATGCCGGGCATGCCCACGTGCACGATCTGCCCCTCGTCGGGGTTGCTGCCGAAGTTCCAGATCACCCCCACGTCCAAGAAGTCTTCCATCAGTGTGTCGATGCTGAGGTCGCTCGGGGTCCGCGCCAGGGCATCCCCCAGGAAGGCATCAAACAGGGGCTTCTGGTCATCGGCCATCGGGAAGTAGGGCCGATCCGGAAGCTTGTCGCAGAAGTGGGGCCACTGGTAGCGCACCGAACCGGTGGTGTCGTAGAAGTAGTTGAATCCGTCCTTCTCGCCCTGCCAGTTGGTCATGGTGTGGATGTTGTAAACGTCCTGATCATACTGCGCGATCATGGGGAACGATGCGGGACCCGCATTGCACGGGTTGCACAGAACCGGCTGATAGAACATGCCGTACCAGACGAACTCGTCGGTGTCGCATCGGCCGGGTTGGGCGGCACACCGTTCAAAATACTGATAGAAGAACTGCAGGCCCGGGTCGGTGAACCGCCCTTCGGTCTCGTCGAACTTCCACAGATCCTCGCCCAGAATCAAGTGATCTCGGGCACAGGCCGGTGCCGAGGGGTCCTCGGGCAGGGTCGTGTCCCCGATGTTGTCGGCGCTCCACCAGTTGGGCAGCCACTTGTTGTAACCCAGCATCTGGGAACCCTGTTGCGCCCAATGATTCGGGCCGGATACCACGATCGCATTCGGCGCGACCACCACAGGATTGCCCGTGATCGGATCCACGCCGAAGTTGTACACAAGGCCCTCGCCGTTCTCTTCGCTGGCATCATCGATTTCGTAATAGAAGCCGCGGGCAACGTCACCGGCACGCCGCATCAGAGCCTTGAGCCAGCGTTTCTGATTATCCGAGGTCGGGAAGTACATCCGCGGCGGCAGCTTCCCGCACGAACGATAGCCCGGCCAAGCCGCCTCGCCGAAGATGCTGCTCGAAACGTAGTCGTTCATCTGCTTGTACTTTTCGACGGTCACGAGGGTTGGCATTGCCGCAAGGCCCAGGTGGCAGGGATCGAACAGCACCGGGTTGTACAGCAGGCCCCGGTCATTGTTGAGGATGCGACGGAAGAAGTCCTCGGGACTCCGCCAGAAATCTTGAATCTGGCCGCGCCGTCCCAGCATCACCAGTGCGGAATACATCCAGTCCAGGCCCGGATCCACGTACTCGCCACGGTCCGCATCGAAACTCCAGAGGTCGTAGTCGACGTTGGAATACGACGTCCCAAGTCCCCCGGGCACCCAGCCGAAACCGCCATCGAGGCGCCAGAAATCGTCCTGGTACCAATAGTCCATGTCGGAGTAACCCGCATAGGTATGGAAGCGCAGCTTGTTCCACAGGGTCGTCACGTGATTGCCCGTGGCCACATGAGTGCCGAAGTTGACCTGCAAGCCGTGCGAGCGGGTCCGTTCCCTTCCGTGGTACACGATACGCGTCCACAGTCCAGCCAGAAGATTCGAGCCGCCCTCGAGTTCATCGGGGCTGCCGGCCGGGATCAACATGGCCTTGAGGAAACGCCGCTGCTCGTCGGACAACACCGCGTAGTCGTCGTCTTCGAGCGTAATCCAGCCGCTCGACACCCGTGCCGGCGCCTGGAAGCGTTGAATGATATCGCCCTGCACGCGGGTTGCAGACACGATGCCGAGCAGGCGCTGCCAAGGACTGACCGAGACATGGTCCCGCAGCTTCAGGAAGGGGTTGAACATGAACCCCTCGTCCCATGCGTTCTCCTGCTGGTCGAGGCGCTGGTTCAGGTTCGAGGCCATGAACGCGATCATGCCGGCGACGAACGGGTCAGCAAAGTCCCCGGTTTCGTCGCGGCAGAACGCGCAAGCCCCTTCGGGCTGCAGACGGTTGGGACACGCCTGCTCGTCCCAGACCTTCAGTTCGTTCACGCACGTCATCGGGCCGCGTTTGACCATCATCACGTCCGGTTCACCGAGCACGTAGGTCTGATGGCCGAACAGGAACTCGCGGTCTTGCGCGGCATCATAGCCGAAGTTGAACAGAATGCCGTCGCCCGCATCGTCCTGATCGAACAGATGATTCTGAATGTAGGTATTCCACTCGAGCGGCTCCGAGAACTTGGTCACCGCGTTGGCCCACCAGTAGAACGGCGACAGCATCGAGAACATGAAGTCGTTCTGCTGAACGGACATCGGCGAATGTCCCGCGAACACCCAGCCGCCGCAAAGGCCATCTTCGGGATTGTCCGCCTTGCCGGCCAGGCCGCCACACACGCTGCTGGTGGTCAGCTTGGAACCATCGGCCACGTCGAGCATGAACCGCGGCGCCACCTGGGGCAGGGTTGCCCGCGCGTCGCCGAAGGTCGGGGCATAACGGCCGAACGACATCACCAGGCCACCCGTGCCCGAGAACTGTCCAAGATACTTGGCCTCGGCCTCGGACAACGTGATCACACCACCTTCCACGAGGCTACGCAGCATGACCTTCACGTAGCCGTGGTAGCGGTCCAGGAACAAGTTGATCTGCGGGTTGAAGTCGATCGCCGTGCGCAGGACCTCGGCCGTGAGTTCCTGGTCCTGGGGGCCCTTCACGCCGGCACCGTCGCCGAACAGAGTGGCCAGGCCATCCTTGTCCGCCAGCAGGAAGAACTGGGCCTGAACCCGATCCCCGAGCTTGACCACCGCGTCGAACTCGTAGGTTGATGCGCCCACCGTCACCACGAAGTGCTTGACGTAGCGGCCGGGCTTGAGCGCCGCGCCCGCATCCGCTTCGCGCGAGAACAATTCGAAGGTTTCTGCCTCGTAGGGCACTCCGACATACGTGATACGAGCCCCGCCCGTGATCGGCGTGATCAAAGGCGACACGACCCGCTCGTCGATCGACAACTGGAAGCTGTTCATATCCAGGCCCGGGAATTCGTCGACCACGTCGACGATCAGGGATTCCGATGGCGAATCGTAGGTGACCGAAGTGACCCGGGGCGGCATGTTGCCCACGCTCCACGAGCGCTGCACCAAATCGTTGCCCGGATAACGGAACGAGTATTCGAGGAAGGCCCAGTCGTTCGGCCGCAGGTCCAGGACGCCGTCCTTGGCCGTGGCCACTTCTTCGGGCCAACCTTCCAGGGCAGAGATCGCGGTCGACAGCGTGGTCCGGAAGGTACCGGGCTCCCCGTCGACTTCCTCGAGCACCAGGTTTTCCACGTCATCCGTGCGCAGGGTCCGGATCTTGGCCTTGAGCGGCCCCTTGCCGGCCCAGTAGGGGTCCACGTATTCGAAGGTCAGGGTCTCGCCCGGGAACAGGATGCTTTCGCTGGCCAGGGTGCGGGCCTCGTCGCGCCATACGCGGAACGACACGTCGGCAACCGGTGTGTAGGGCGGCTTGTGACAGTTGAAGTTGTAGGCATTCGTCACGGTGCCGGTCCCGCCACCCGTCCAAGTGACCGTGACCGAGGCCACCGACGACAGTTGCTGGCAAGACTCGGCCGTGGCCTTGAACGTCGCCGTGATCGACGAACCCGCCGCGAGCGTCCCGAGCGCCAGACCGGCGAGCGGGTCACCCTCGGCCGGCACCCCGCCGATTTCGAGCGTACCGTTGACCACCACGAACCCCGAGGGCAACGTGACCGTGGCCTGGACATTGCCGGCCGGGGCATCCCCGGAGTTGTAGGCGTACACCATGAAGTCCGTTTCGATGCCTTGATCGACCGCGAACGGGTCCACCGAAATAAACGAACTATCGAGCACCGGCCCGGTCTGGGCCAGGGCCGTGTTGCCCCACGAGCATCCCACCACTGCCATGGCCACCATGGCGGTCAAACCGATCTGCCTACCTGTCATCATGACATCCTCCAGTCTGCCGGTCCCCACCAAACCCCACGAACCGTATTGTCAATGGCATCTGCCCGCATCATCTCTGCTCCAAAATGGTGAACTCCACGCGGCGGTTGATCGCCCGCCCCTTGACCGTGTCGTTCGACGCGATCGGCTTGCTGTCCGCGAACCCTTCGGCCACGAGGCGCTCCGCCGCGACGCCCTGCTTGATCAGATACTTTCGCACGGCCTCGGCGCGGTTCTGACTGAGCTTCTGATTCATGACCCGGTTGCCGAGGCTGTCGGTGTGGCCTTCGACCCGGACCTTGAGCAGTTCCGGATGATCGTTGAAGGACTTGGCCAGCTCGTTGAGCATGGGGAACGATTCCCGCTTGATGATCGACTTGCCGCTCACAAAGAAGATCTTGTCGCGGACCTTGAACATCTCGACGGCCTTGGTCGCGCCCTCGGGACATCCGGCGTTTTCCTTGGGACCGGGCACCTCCGGGCACTGGTCATCGATGTCGACCAAGCCGTCGCCATCCCGGTCCGGACAGCCGTCCAGTTCCTTGGGGCCACGGTCCTTGGGGCAGCGGTCCTTGAGGTCGGACACGCCGTCCTTGTCGGTATCCGGGCAGCCCTGGAACTCGGCCATCCCCGGCACCGTGGGGCAGAGGTCGTTGATGTCCGCAATGCCGTCGCCGTCCGTGTCCGGGCAACCATGGAGCGAGGCGGGTCCCGCCTTGTCCGGGCAGAAGTCTTCGTCCCCGACCACGAGGTCCCCGTCATCGTCCGGGCAGCCCCAGGTCACAGCCGGCCCCGGAATCGTCGGGCACTTGTCCTCGTCGTCGAGCACGCCGTCCCCGTCCGTGTCCACGCGGCAGTTTTTGTCCACATCGGGCACGTAGGCAACCGAGGCCGTCAGGCGGTATTCGGGGCTGCCATAGGCGCGCGTCACGCCGCCGCCACCTGCGGCCACCAGATTGAAGTTCCCAAGCCGCAGGCGGGCACCGCCCATGATATCCACGGCCGTGTCAAACTCGTCCGCAAAGGGGTCTGCCGCGCGGGTGCGGGCCTCGGCCGTGCCCAGGAGATCCAGCTTGCCGCACAGGATCGGCAGCGCCAGACCGGCCGAGATCAGCAGTTCCGGGTCCGCGGAGTTGCCGGGGATGTCCCCGGGCTGGTAGCGGAAGAACACCGTCTCGTAGAAGCGTGCCCGATAGCCCACGTTGGCCACGAACTGCCAGCCACGAACCATGTAGTCCAACACGAGGCGAGTCGTCAGGGTCACGCCATTGTCCCCGGCGTAATTCCCGGCCGTCGCGGTGGGGAATGTCACGTCCTCGGCCAGGGCCAAGCCGATGCCGTACTTGGCGCTCGGCAAGATCACGCCCTTCATGTCCAAGCGCACGTCGCCGAGCGCGGCCCCGTCCACCCGTTCGAGCCCCGTGGCCGCGGACGGAGGATTCCCCTTGCCCATGAACACCACGGGCACGTCCACGCCGATGTCGAGGAAGCTCCACAGCGAGATGCTCGCGAACGCATCCCCGACGAGTTGGTCGGTCACGGCGTTGAGCACGCGGTCCCCGTTGCGGTCGTAGATGGTCAGCGGATCGTTGCTGTAGGTAAGGTAGAAGCCCCCGGCCACCCGGAATGGATCGGGCATGGCCGACGTCCGGATGTTCAGAAAGTCCCCCGGGTGCACCGAGGGTCTGAAGAAATCGACGTTGACCTTCGGATTCTCGGCACCCGTCGCGACGGACGGCATGGTGGTCGCGGCCAGGCCGAGCAGCATTGCCGCCAGCCCCCCGCATATTCCCGAAACGATCCGTGACGTTCTTCGCATGATGAACCTCATGTTTGGAATGACCAACAGCCCCGGCCTTACCGGTTCCACAGCAAATACGGAATCCGGGTAGACGTTAGCGCATGTCTTGTTGCATTTCAATGTCCACGATCGCACCGGAGAATCAAATTTGCAGCGGGGCATCGGATCCTCTAAGAATGGGGACCAGAGGGCCAAAAAAAGGAGGGTGAGTGCAGGGCATGGCAAGGGCTTCAGAAGGCGTTGCCCCACGACTGACCGATCTGGTTGGTCTGGTCGGGTTTGGGCTCGCCGCGCTGTATGCCCTGCCGAGTTTGTGGTACCCGCTCGGCGGGGACGCCGCCCTGTTTCAGTACGTCGGTGCGTCCTGGTGGCAGGGTGTCTGGCCGTATGCAGGCACATTCGACCACAAGCCCCCGGTGATCTTCGTCATCCATGCGATGCTCTTTGGTGGGTTCGGCCTGGTGCCCTGGGGCGTACGCATTCTGGACGTGGTGGCGATCCTGGTGATGGGCCGACTGATCGGCAGCATGGCAACCGCGGACCCGAAGCTACGGTGCGCAGCGGGGGGAATCGCAGCGCTTTGGTGCAGCGGTTTCTATTACACCACGTTTGACTACTGGGCCACCGGTCAAGCCGAGCTCTGGATGGCGTTGTTCCTGACCGGTGCGGCCTGGGCCGCTTGGCGTGTCCGTGCCGGGGGGATGTGGCGCACGATCCTTTGCGGGGCGTTGTGCGGACTCGCCTTCCTGACCAAGTTTACGGCGATCGTTCCCGCGGCCGGCATCTTTCTGCTGGGCCTTGTTCAAGCCTCGAACTGGGCATGCCGCGCGCGATGGGCAGCAGGGTTCCTGGCGGGTTTCGCGGGTGCCGTGCTGATCGTGTTCCTTCCCTTTGCCTTTGCAGGTCTGGCAAGCGAGGCCTGGCAGTCGACGGTGTCGATCAACTACTTCTATCTGGTGTACTCGTGGAGGGGCATGCGGGACTTCGTGCCGACCCTGTTCGCCACCTCGACGGCCTGGTATCTGTGGCCATGCCTGATGGTCGGAAGTTTCGGGATGATTTGGTCCTTGCGGCAGCGCGGCAATCGGCTCACCCATCTGGCACCGGTCTTCCTTGCCTGCCTGGCCGCACTTTCGGTGGTGCTTCAACGCAAGTACTTTGCATACCACTGGGTCGTGATGGTTCCCTTCATGGCGCTGGTATTTTTGGCTGGGCTGGCACCGTGGCCAAGGCGGTTCATCGCCGCATCAGGCCTCATGACCATCGTGGTGGTCACCGGAGGCCTGCTGATGCAACCTTGGATGAGGCACAACTGGCCCCCCTTCCCGGCCGCGTATCGGGACCACATCGCACAGTGGATGGATTGCGCCACCGCGCCCGAGGGTTGGCAGAACTGCCTGGACGAAAGCCGTCTGTTCGAGCACTACTCGGACATCGCCCGGGTGGGCAGGATCGCGGCGCGCTACGCCTGGCCAAACGATTCGATGTGTGTGGTGAACGTCTACGCACCGGCCTTGTATTCTGTCAGCGGCCTGCGTTGCCCTTCACGTTTCTTTTCGGACCACATGCTCACGAATCTCGAGAAGGCCCCGACGACTGCCGAGGAACTGGGCTTCGCGTCGTGGTTGAACGAGCACCGTGACGTCATGGCAACGGGTGCGCCGACGTTCCTGGTGGCGCCTGTGATCCAGGGGCCACAATGGCCGGACGCGCTGAGCCGTCCGCACCTGCCCGATGATTTCGTGGATCAATATGAGTCCGTTGCGACGTCGGGAAACCTGATGCTGTTCGTGCGCCGCAATCTCCGCGATGCCCGGGTCCGCGTGGCCCAGGCGATCCATCACCTGAACTGCGAATTGGCCGGGCTTTGTCGACCGGAGATCCCGGCCGAGCAACAGGAACGTGAACGACGGGATGCCCTTCAGATCGTGTTGCGACTGCAACGTGGAATCGACGCCCTGTACGAGCGGAACCAGCCCACCGAAGCCATCCGCCACTTCCAGGAGGTCTTGGACCTTGCGCCAGGGCATCGCGAGGCCCTGCAGCATATGGCCGTAGCCAGGGATCGACGGGGCGACTGATGTTGCCTCCAGGTTGACACTACGAACCGATTCCTGTCATATCCAGTGGCTGTCATTGACACCAGGAGACCGTTTCATGAAGCATGGCGCAATGACCACGGCTTGCTGGCTTGGCCTCTGCCTCGGGATGGTTTTTTTGCGGCCGTCCGTTGGGGCCGGTGCCCCTGCCCTGGCAACCCAGGGCCCAGGCATCGCCTATCAGACCTGGAACAAACCGCTGGGCGTCTGGCAGAATGCGGCCCAGATCGATTTCGATCTGGCGGAGATGGCACGCATCGGGACTCAAACCGTGCGCGTCGAGTTCGTGTGGAACGTCATCGAACCCGAGATGGACCGCTTCGACTTCACGCTGCCCGACCTGCTCGTCCAGGCAGCCGAACGCCACGGCATCAAGCTTTACCCCATCATCGGCTTTCAGTGGCCGCCCGCGTGGATGGCCCCCGAGCACCGACTGGCATCGTGGGGAACCCTGCCCAAGGTATCGTCCCTGATGAACTACGCGGATCCCTTCGTGCGGGAACGCTTCCAACGCGTCATCACCGAGGTCGTATCCCACTTCCGCGGCAACCGGACGATCGCCGCCTGGATCCTGGGCAATGAATTCGCCTATGTGGACTTTTCGGGATTCGAGCAACTCGGATACGACGCCCTGAGCAGGCGCCAGTTCGCATTGTGGCTAAAACAAACGTACCGCGGGCGCGAGGCGGAATTCGAGCGCCGCTGGGGGACGCCGCTGACAACCGTCGACACGCTCGACCCCTCCCAATGGGTGATCC
>CAYRIB010000037.1:16027-23508 GCA_964424165.1 uncultured Myxococcales bacterium
AACGCCTACCTGAACCTCAATCACGAGGAATCGTTCCACCTGGGTCTGGCCTATCAACTCGCCAAGGCCATCACCGGACTTCCCGTGATCTTCACCGAGTTCGGCCTGACCTCGACCGAGCAGTATGCCGAGGTCAACCTTTCGCGGCAGGGGCCGTTCATCCGCGCCCAGGTGCTGCAGAGTTTGTTCGACAAGGTGCCGCAGGCCCACGTATTCACGTGGATGGACAAGCGGATCGTGTCCGAACGCGAGAGGGGCTTCGGGATCCGGACGCGCACGCGCAAGGCCAAGCCGGCCTTCGAGGTGCTGGAACAGACCGCCAGGGCGCTGGCCCCGATCGACCTTTCGTCCCTGCAGAAGCGGATCATCGCGCCGAAGGCCCGGGTGGCCATGCTGCTGCCCGACCCGGAGGTGGGATTCGTGCAATGGAATTCCTGGCTGAATCAGGCATGGCTTGCGGCCAGTTACCTGATGCGCGACGACGTGCCCCTTGCCTTCCTCGATCCCCGGGACCTCGACCACCCGGACCGCATCAAGGATGTGGATGTGGTGTTGCTGAGCCGACAGGGCATGCTGGGCAACCGTTTCCTGGCCCGGATGGTGGAACTCGTTCGCAAGGGCAGCTTCGACGTGGTGTCCTGGTCCGACCTCCCGGGCATGGACCGTGAGGACGAGGATCGCTCGGTACGGGAGGGCCTGTGGGCGGACCTCTTCGGCATCCGCCACATCGAAACGATCGGGCGGGAGCAGGCGCCGGTCCTGTTGTATCCGGAGTTGCCCCATCGGGCATCGGTTGCGGTGCTGCCTCGCCTGCACCGCATCGAGGCATTGCCCGGGCTGGCCCAGACGTCCGACACCCTGCGGGCCCACTACGAAGTCATGGGGCAAGGCCGAACCAACTCTGCCCCAAAGACCACTTCCCTTTTCTTTTCGCGCCGCTTCGACCAGCGTTCTGCCGCACTGATACCCATCTGGTTCGAACACCTCCCGATCAGTCCGAAAAACATCGCGGCGTTCCGTTCCGAACACGACCGCAAACGCCGTGACTCGAGCGACCGTTTCCTGGATTACGAGAACGACTGGTTCGCACAATTCCTGCGGGAGGTGCTGGTAACCCAACTGGGCCACGGTGATCTGGTGCTTGCCCCGGCGCAAACCGCGGCCGTGGCCCGAGCCCTGCCCCTGGTGCAGACACGAGCGCTTGACGGGGGTGGGCATCTGGTGCTGCTGCAGGCCATGCCCCCCATGCGCGCGGAGCCCGAACAGCATCGCATGGGCAGGCCCTGTCCAAGCTGGTTGCAGCCCTTGACCGTGAGCGGGCTCGCCCCCTCCGAGCGTCTGGTATCCCTGATGACGCGCGAGGTGGCCACCGCGGATCGCAACGGAACGTTGCGGACCGAACGTTCTGCCTGCGGTTCGGACCTTCTGGTCACCGAGGCGGTCTATCGCGAAATCACCCGTCCTGCGGCACCATTTCCACCCCCGGCCCCGTCCACCGAGCGGCGCCGAGTGTTTCCCGGTGTGGCCTTCCTCGACAGCCGGGTTGCGGACCCTTGTGTACGCGCCGCCTTCGAGCGGGCCGGCTTTCGGGCAACCGCGCCGATCGAGGCATGGCAAGAGGGGCTCGATCGCTGGCTGGTGGTGGGCCAGGACACGGACCAGAAGGGTTGGCGCGACGCCTACACCACGCTGATTCTGCCGCCGTGGCCACGACTTCAGCGTACCGAGGTTCGCGAGGTTCTGGCCTTTCTGGCCTCGGATTCCGACCGACGCGTATTCACTTCGGCGTATGGCTTCGTGGACCGGTTGGCCACATGGTTGAACTGGCTGCCCGTGTCCGATCAGATCCGTCTGATCGAACCGGGATGCCGCGATCTTTCGCCCGAGACCGTGGAGCGCGCGGTGTTCGGGGAACCGTGACCTTGCACAATCGCTTGACAAGGCAGGATTGGCTGGTATGATTGCGTCGCGTTGAACGGATGCGGGGTGGAGCAGTCCGGAAGCTCGTCGGGCTCATAACCCGAAGGTCGTTGGTTCAAATCCAACCCCCGCTACCAATCGATTCCATGTCTTGACCAAGGCCGATGCGCAAGGGATACTCGTGGAGCCTTGCGCATGGCGGCTGGACTTTGGCGAACAGGAAGACCCGACCCTTTATCGATCGTTCGGCGGCCATCCGGGCCAATGCGCTCCTCATGGAGCAGATCCTCGACAGCATCTATCAGTACATCGCCCTGCTCGATCCGGACGGAACCATCCGCTTTCTCAACCGGGCTGCCGTTGCCGCGACGAACGTGGCCGAATGCGATCTGCTGGGCGTATTTTTCTGGCAAGGCTACTGGTGGCAGGGGACCGACATCGCACGATTGAGGGCGGCACTGTCCGATGCCGCTCGGGGCACGTTCGTCCGCTACGAAACCGAGATTGTGACGATCGACGGACCGTTGATCATCGACTTCTCGCTCAATCCGCTGACCGACGAAGCGGGCAACGTGGTGCAACTCGTGGCCGAAGGCCGCAACATCACGGCACGCAAGCGGGCCGAGGAGGCGCTCAAGCGCAGCGAGCGTCAGTTGCGGCAGATCATCGATCTGGTTCCGCATTTCATCTTTGCCAAGGACACCGAGGGGCGGTTTCTGCTCGCCAACAGGGCCGTGGCGGATGCCTATGGAACCACGGTGGATCGCCTGCTGCACATGACCGACGCGGACTTCGCGAAGTCCGAGCGCGAGGTGATTGCGTTCCGCGATGCGGATCAGGCCGTGATTGCGTCCGGGCGACCCGTGGTCATCCCCGAAGAGCGCATCACCGACGCGGCGGGGCAGGTGCGCGTCCTGGCCACGACCAAGATCCCCTTCACGGAACTGGAAAACAACGTACCGGCGGTGCTTGGCGTGTCCGTGGACATCACCGAGAAGATGCAACTGTGGGAATCCGCCCAGAGGGTCCAGCGCCTGGAGTCGCTGGGCGTTTTGGCGGGCGGCATCGCGCACGACTTCAACAATCTGCTGGCCGGTTTGTTCGGGCACCTGGACCTTGCCCGCACGACCAGTCGGGACCCCGAGGTGACCGGCAGCATCGATGCTGCGATGACGGCCCTGGGGCGCGCCCGGGGCCTGACCCAGCAACTGCTGACCTTCGCGCGTGGCGGGGCCCCGAATCGCCGCATGGGTTCCCTGCACCACCTGATCCAGTCCACCGCGCGCTTCACCCTGGCCGGGTCCAACATCTCGTGCCACATGGACATCCCCGACGACCTGTGGCTTTGCGAACACGACCCGGACCAGATCGGCCAGGTATTCAACAACGTCATTCTGAATGCGCAGCAGGCCATGCCCTTGGGGGGGACCCTCGACATCTTGGCCGCGAACGAAACGCTTCTTTGCCAGCAGCACCCGCACTTGCCGGCGGGACGGTATGTGCGGGTGACGTTCCAGGACCAGGGCATTGGCATCCCGGCCGACATCCTGCCCCGGGTGTTCGACCCGTATTTCACGACCAAGCAGAAGGGCAACGGTCTTGGTCTGGCCATTGCGTATTCGATCGTGGATCGCCACGGAGGCGCCATCGACGTGACCTCGGAGGTCGGCCGCGGGACCACGATGACCGTGCGTCTGCCGGCATCTCCCGGCGAGGCGCTCTGTTTCGGTCCGGAACTGCCGAGGCAGCACTGTGGGGGTGGCCGCGTTCTCGTGATGGATGATGAATTGGTCATCCTGGACCTGCTGCGGATGATGCTCGATCGCATGGGGTACGAAACCGTGCAAACTCGCAACGGCGACGAGGCCATCGCGGCCTTTCACGAAGCCCGCCGGTCCGGCCGGCCTTTCGCGGCCATTCTGCTGGACCTTACCATCCGCGGGGGACAGGGGGGGCAGGCAACGGTCATCGAGATCCGGCAACACGACCCCACGATCCCGGTGTTCGTGCTCAGCGGCTACGCGGACGACCCGGTTGTGGCTGATCCGGCAGCACATGGTTTCACGGACAGTCTGAGCAAGCCTTTCACCATGGACGCCCTCGCCAAGCTCCTGAATCGGAACCTGCCCGGGCACAAGGAGGACCTGTGAGCTGGGAGATTCCGGAAAGCCGCGGCGAAGAGATTGCGAATTCGATCACGCATGGCATTGGCGCGATGCTCGGGGTGGCCGCCCTGACCATGATGACCGTGTACTCGGCGCTTTACGGGGACGCGCGGCACGTGGTGTCGTCGGTTTTGTTCGGGGTGGGCCTGGTGGTGTTGTACACCTGTTCGGCGCTGTACCATGCGGCCGTGTCGCCGCGGGTCAAGAACGTGCTCGAGATCCTCGACCACTCGGCGATCTACATCCTGATTGCAGGGACGTACACGCCGTTCACCCTGGTGGGCATGGGCGGGGTTTGGGGCTGGTCCTTGTTCGGGGTGGTATGGGGGCTGGCCGTGGCCGGGATCGTAATGCAGACCTGCTTTCCGGGCCGGTTTCGCCCGGTGATGACCGCGCTTTATGTGGCCATGGGCTGGCTGATCGTGATCGGCTTCAAACCCTTGTACGACGGCATCGGGCTGCGGGGACTGATGTGGGTCGGGATCGGGGGGCTTTCGTACACGGCTGGGGTTTTCTTCTACTACCGCAAGCGGTTCGTGTTCAGCCACGCCGTGTGGCACATGTTCGTGCTGGGCGGTTCTGTGTGTCATTTCCTGGGGGTGCTGTTTCACATCGTTCCGGGACCCAACGGGTAGCGACCTCACCGGGCCGCGGACGTGCCGGCCACCCAGCCCGACGACCACGCCCACTGCAGATTGAAGCCGCCGCAGTCCCCGTCCACGTCGAGAACCTCCCCGGCGAAATGCAAACCCGGCACCCGCCGTGACGCCAGCGTTTTCGGATCGACCTCGGACGTGTCAATGCCCCCGGCCGTGACCTGCGCGCCGTCCCACCCGGCCACGTCCATCACCTCGAACCGCCAGTCGCAAAAAATGGCGCACAAACGGTCCAAATGGGCCTTGGACAGAGCACCGCAAGGACCCGCGGGGTCATCGATGCCTGCGTCCCGGGCCATCGGGACGATCAGTTTCTTGTGCAGCAGGCCCGTGAGCGCCCCGAGCAGAGGGCGCTGCGGATGGGCGGCAATGCGCCGAGCCACATCGTGCGCGAGGTCCATGGCCAGGATGTCGTCGATCACCGCCAGCGAAACGGTCACGGCCTGCCCCCTGCCAAGCGCCTCGCCCACGGCCCGACTGCCATCTAGGATCGCATTGCCCGACACGCCATAGGGCGTGAACAGGATCTCGCCCCGGTGCAGGGCGATCTCGCGATTATCCGCCAGCACGCGGGCCGTACCCTCGAACCGGGTCCCGGCCAGGCCCCGCAGCCACGGACTGGCAAGGCGCAACTGCACCAGCGCAGGGAACGGGTCGATTACGCGATGGCCGAGCGCACGTGCCATCTCGTAACCGCTGTCGGTGGCGCCCAGATGAGGCGCCGCCCGTCCCCCCGCCGCCAGGACCACGCGGTCTGCCTCGACCCCTTCTTCCCCCTGCACCCTGACCACCAGACGCCCCCGGTCGGTTCCGATGCCACGCGCTTGTGTCGAACACCGTACCTGGACCCCGAGGTCCTCGAGTTCCCAGCGCAGCACGTCCAACACCGCCGATGCCTGCCGCGAGCGCGGATACACGCGGCCATCCGCGTCAACTGCCGGGGCGATACCCAAATCGCGTAAGAACGCCAGGGTCTGGTGCAGATCGAACTGTTCGAGCACCGCGGCCACGAAGTCCGGGGACGCCCCGTGCCATCGAAGCGGGTCGGGCGCCATGTTCGCCAGGTTGCACTGCCCGTTGCCCGTGGCCAAAAGCTTGCGTCCCACCCGCTCGCCGCGCTCGAGCAGGGTGACCTTGGCCCCCGCCCGCGCGGCGGCAATGCCCGCCACCATACCCGCTGCGCCACCTCCGATCACGGTCACACATCGACGCGGGTCGCGCTTATTCATTGCTACCCCCTGGTCCGACCGGGCGCAGCAAAGCGCGCGATCACCGATTCCGCCACGCGAATGCCGTCCACGGCCGCGGACACGATGCCACCCGCGTAGCCTGCACCTTCGCCGGCCGGGTACAGGCCCGACACGTTGGCCTGGCAGGATTCGTTGCGCACGATGCGCACCGGCGACGATGTCCGTGTTTCGACCCCGGTCAAGACCGCATCCGGATGGGCAAATCCCTTCAGTCGCTGGTCGAGCGCCAACAGGGCCTGACGCAGCGTAGCGGCCACGAAATCCGGCAACGCGCCTCGCAGATCGCAGGGCAGGACCCCGCGAGAATAAGTGGCGGTCACGGACCCGAGTCGATCCGAAGCACACCCGGCTAGGAAGTCCCCCACCCGCTGCGCCGGGGCCACGAAGCTACCCCCACCCAGGCGGAAGGCCGCCTGTTCCCAGCAGCGCTGAAACGCGACCCCGGCCAAGGGATGGTCGGATCCGAAATCCCCGGGATGCACCCCTACTACCAGTGCACTGTTGGCGTTGTTGCCGTCGCGGGCATGCACGCTCATCCCGTTCGTGACCACGCCACCAGGCTCGGAGGCCGCGGCCACCACCACGCCCCCGGGACACATGCAGAAGCTGTAGGCAGACCGTTCGTCGGGCCCATGCCACACGAGCTTGTAGGTCGCGGGTCCCAGGCGCGGATGCCCCGCCAGTTCCCGATACTGCGCCCGATCCACCAAGGCCTGGGGGTGCTCGATGCGCAAGCCCACCGAGAACGGCTTGGGCTCGATCAACACCCCGCGGGCCAGCAGCATGTCAAAGGTGTCCCGTGCGCTGTGGCCCGGGGCCAGGATCACGATCCCGGTCGGCACACGCTCGCCCGCATCGAGCATCGCCGCGACCACGGCGCCGCGATCGATGACCAGGTCCACCAGGCGGCGATGGAACCGGACCTCGCCGCCCGCCTGCACGATCGCCTCGCGCAGGCGCCGAACGACCGCACGCAACCGGTCGGTTCCCACGTGCGGATAGCAGGACGTGGCCACCTCCGGGGGCGCCCCGGCCAACACCATCTCGTCGATCACCAGGCGGCAGCGCGGGTCGTGGATCTGCGTACCGAGCTTGCCGTCGGAAAACGTGCCTGCCCCGCCCTCGCCGAACTGCACGTTGGCTTCGGGGTCCAGATCCCCGGTGGCCCAGAACTGCGCCACGGCCCGGACGCGTTCGTTTACCGCCGGACCGCGTTCGATCACCAGCGGGGCGTAACCCCGGCGGGCGAGCAGCAGTCCCGCGAACAGCCCCGCGGGTCCGGTGCCCACGACCACCGGCCGGCCAGGAAGGGATTGTTGGCCTTCGGGAACCTGCAGATAGCGGGCATCCGGAGTCGCTTGCACGCCCGGGTCCGACCCCAAACCCTTCACGCGCGCCTCGTCACGGACCTCGACGTCCACGGTGAAGCACAGCATGACACGGCCGCGACGGCGCGCATCGATCGACTGGCGCCAGACCTTCCATGCCAC
>CAYRIB010000038.1:0-2337 GCA_964424165.1 uncultured Myxococcales bacterium
CCTGCAGGTGTTGACCCGGGGGAATCACCTATGCAACGAGCTCGGGCTCGACCCGATTTCCGTGGGCGCCACCATCGCCTGCGCGATGGACCTGTACGAAGCCGGAATCCTCAAGCCCTCGCAAACGGGCGGCGTCGACCTCCGGTTCCCGCACCACCACCACACCCCCACGCTCGTAGGGATAGTAGGTGTTGTTCACGTATACGTAGACGACATTGCCCGGTCCCGGCCACCACCAGTACCCGTTCCACCAGAACACCCACCGGTAGAACATCGGGTCCCACCACCACCAACGGCCATCGTAGTGTCTCGACCAGTAGAAATGCGGCCCGTGATAGAAGCCGTACCAGTGATGATGTCCGTCATAGTGGTGCACGTAGTGCACGCCGCCCTGGTGGTGCCAGTAGTCGTGATGCGGCTTGTTCTCGCGGGATTCATGGTACTGGATGCCCTGGGTGACCCCCGGGTTGTGGGCCACCTGCTGATGATTCGCAGGCGGCGTGGTCGCAGCCGGGGCCGTGACTTTTTTTCCGGTCCAGTTGCGCTTCGGCATTTCGACCCGCGGCGCGTCCCGGACCACCTGATTGGAATTCAGGGTCGGCGCGGGCTGTGGCACCGTGACCCGCTTCATCTTGATCACCGTGGCGGGGCCCGGAACACGCGTACGGGTCGCGGCCGGCAAGTTCCCCATCTTTCCAACGGCACTCGGAACGGCGGACCGTGCGCCCGGGTTGTTGTCCTGGGCCCAGGCAGCACCGGTCAGAAACAGGGCTCCGACCGTCATGGCGCCGATCGTGGTCATGACCCGTCTCATCGCAAGGCCTCCTCGTTCACATGACTTACTGATTGTGAAGGCTCGACGTTTTCAACGCAAGGGGTGACGGGCGGCGAAGGGGGCAAATCTACTGTCCGGGCGCGGTGTCGGGCAAGGGCGGCAGGGTGCTTGGCACCTCCATGGGTGCCTCGATCGCGGTGGCACCGGACACGACCATCGCATCCAACGACCCGCCGTTCGCATCGAAGAGGGCGAAGCTGTTGTCCGCGAACTCCAGCATGATCATGAGGGGCTTGTTGTCCGTGCCGCCCGAGAACTTCACGGTATCCACCCCCTGCCCCAGGACCTTCACGTACTCGAAGCCCTTGGCACCCCGGGCATACAGCGCCGCATACGCATTCTGACCGGACACCTGCACCATGCGGCTCCCGTCCGGGCTCACCACCGAAACGTTCGCGGCCTCGACCGGGGCCTGGGCCTGGGGCTCGTTGACCACCACGGTCTGCGCGGGCTCGTAGGGATAGTAGGTATTGTTGGTGTAGACGTGCACCACACCGGTCGGCGCGTTCCACCACCAGTAACCGTTCCACCAGAACACCCAGCGCATGAAAGAGGTATCCCACCACCACCAGTAGCCGTGATGATAGCGGGTCCAGTAGAAGCTCGGCCCGTAGTAGAAGCCGTACCAGTTCCAGCGGCCGTCATGGTAGTGCGCGTAGCGACGTCCACCGTGGTCGTGCCAGGTGGGCGGTGGGCCATCATGACGATGTCCCTGATGGTCATGCCAACCGTCGTCGTGCGAACCCCGTCCGGA
Source organism: uncultured Myxococcales bacterium (assembly GCA_964424165.1). Taxonomy (GTDB): domain Bacteria; phylum Myxococcota_A; class UBA9042; order DTJE01; family DTJE01; genus CAYRIB01. Next base: position 1,590 of record CAYRIB010000038.1, read on the forward strand.
ATGCCGATCATCCTGATCACGTCCCCCGTCGTGCCGACCCTCATTGGCATCGCGACCGCCACGCATCGGCTGCACGGGCGTCCCGGCAGCAGACTGCGACGAAGGGACGCGAGGCACGTCCTTGGTCGTGGTGGCCGGGAGTGCCGAACGGCGCGGCACGTCGACACGAGGGGTTGCCACCGTCGGACGGCGGATGTTCACGGCCCGGCTCGGGGCCTGATAGGACTCCTTGGACCAGTTCGACGAGGACGGGCTGACCCGCGGAGTCGCCACGCTCGACCGACTCGGGGCGCGGTACGAGTCCTTGGACCACCCCGACGACGAACTCGCCCGCGGGGTCGAGACGCTCGAGCGGCTCGGGGCCCACGACGAGGAACTCGACGAGCTCGACGAACTCGACACGCTCGGCAGGCTCACGCGGTGCGACGAGATGGCCGAAGCCGCGGACCTCCCCGCCCCGCCCATGCGCGAGAACCCGCCGGCCTTCGAGAAGCTGCTCGAGGCACCCTCCCGACCGGCTCCAACCAGAAGCAAAGCCCCCGCGGCAACCAGCCAGACAAAAACCATGGAATGTCTCATCGGGTCACCTCCTACCCAAAGGGCGTCACGATCAGGGACGCTTCGATTCTATTGTGGACGTTTGCCCGGGGGGGCGCAAATGTCTTCGCAATTTGCAAACAATCGGCTCTCGGGCGCGACGGAAGGGCTCTTGCGTGCCTTCTTGCGATCGCGCATACTGCCTTCATGA
>CAYRIB010000038.1:2437-12488 GCA_964424165.1 uncultured Myxococcales bacterium
CTTGTCGAGGGTGCGATCGAAGGTCGCATCTGGGAGGCTCGCTCCACGGACCCGACCGGTTATCCGGACGAGCCCCGGCCGCGGATCCGCGTGGCCATCGACGGCCGCGTGCTGGCGGATGTCGAGGGTTGGCGTCACGAACTGCGCAACAACGAAGGATACGAGGCCGCAAGGGACGTTCTGGATCGCATCGCCTGGCGGGTCTCGGGCCGGGCGAACGCGCAGTAGGAGGCCCGATGCCATACGACGACAAAACCAAGGCCCCGAACAAGACACCCGTCACGACCAGCCAGAAGTCCCCGCCGACCAAAGGCCCAGGCATCGATCCGAGGCATCAGGCGGTCGCCGGCCTGCCGTACTACCTGGCGGAACTGCTGCTTGCCGTGAACGCGGCCCAGAAGAACCCGACCCTGCGCGATCTGATGCAAGGTGCGATCGCGCAACGACACGATGATTTGTTGTCCATCTTCGATGCGATGAAGCCCGGCGAGGTCAGTCAGGTACGCACCCAGATGCTGATTCAAGGCGCGGTCGACGAGACGGTTGGCAAGGGCCTGACCACTGCAGACGTCGGGGTCTGCCCGAGAGGCGTGCTGAACCTGCTGGCATGCCGCAGTTTCACCAGCGTCCACGCGGCTTCGCTCGAGAAGGCAGCCGAACAGGCATTGGAGCTCAAAGGCGTCGACCCGGACGAAGTTTCGGGAAAGTACCTCAAGACCACGGACGTCGAGAAGACGAAGTACACCGAAACCTTGGTCAAGCGTGCCGCTGAACCGGATAAGGACGGCGTCTACGGATATGAGAAGAACGATGACGGGTCCTTGAAGACCGCCGACTACCAGGGCGAAAAGGCGTACCGTTTGGGTCTGACGGCCAGCAAGCTCGTTGTATCGGTCGTGATCAAGCTCAAGCCCAAGGCGGGGGTGAAGGACGACAAGATCGAGGAACTCAAGAAGCGCTGGCTGACCGGAATCCAGGGTGTCTGGAACGACCAGATGATGGCCGACAACGGCAAGGGCAAGTCCTACGACATCGCGTTCAGGCCCTTGTTCGTGGACAAGGACAGCAAACAGACCGTGCATTTCGTGGTCGACGTGCACAACAAGGACCAGCGCTCGGACGTGGGCAACTGGGACACCTACGACAAGGGCAGCGAGACGGCGGCCCACGAGTTCGGCCACATGCTCGGCAACAAGGACGAGTACGACGTGCCGGTGTACAAGGACGGCAAGGTCATCGGGGGCGAAACGAACCCGGACTCGATCATGGCGGCGTTCGGGGCCGTGGGCAACCGACACGTGCAGGACGTGATCAACGACTTCAACAAGATGATGGGCAATCCCACCCCGCCATATGTGGCCAAGGCCAAGTAGCGCAACAACACCAGGAGGCACCATGAAGGTTCTGGCCATCAACGGGAGTCCGCGACGCGACGGAAACACCGCCATTCTGCTGCGGCGGGTTTTGACCGCACTGCAGCGCGAGGGCATCGACGGCGAACTGATCCAGATCGGGGGATTGCCACTGCGCGGTTGCCGCGCCTGCTACGGCTGCCGGTCGCGCAAGGACGGGCATTGCACGGTGCGCGATGACCCCATGAACGACATCCTCGACCAGATGTTCGCCGCCGATGGGCTCCTGCTCGGGTCTCCAACCTACTTCACCGATGTGACCACCGAGATGAAGGCCCTCATCGACCGGGCGGGCTTCACGGCCCGGGCAAACGGCGATCTGCTGCGGCGCAAGGTGGGTGCGGCCGTGGTATCGGTGCGACGGGCCGGGGCCATGCATGCCTTCGATACGATCAACCATTTCTTTCTGATTAACCAAGTGGTGGTGCCGGGATCCAGCTATTGGAACATCGGCATCGGGAACCGCCCCGGCGAGGTCGAGGACGATCCGGAGGGCCTTGCCACCATGGACGTTCTGGGCGCCAACATGGCCTGGCTGATGAAGCGGCTTTGTGGTCCAAACCCCTCGGCTCCGATTGACAACATCACCCCCGTGTGAGCATCATGTTGGCATTCTTATGGAGGAACACAACATGGGTATTCTGGACGATCTGAAGGATTCACTGCCGGGCCAGGATGGTGCGGACCCCAGCAACAACGGCATCATGGATGCCGTGATGGGCCTCGTGAACAATTCGGAAGGCGGGCTTTCGGGCCTGGTCGACAAGTTCCAGGCCGGCGGCCTGGGCGATCTGGTGGGCTCGTGGGTGGGCAAGGGCGAGAACCTGGGCATTTCCGCCGGCCAGATCAAGGACGTTCTGGGGTCCGATTTCGTGTCCGGACTGGCCGCCAAGCTCGGCATCGACCCGGGCAAGGCAGCATCGGGTCTGGCCAGCATCCTGCCCATGATCATCGACAAGCTCACCCCCGACGGCAAGGTCGAGCAAGGCGCTTCGGGCGGCCTCGGTGGGCTCATGGACATGATCAAGGACAAGCTGAACGGGTAGCGTTCGCCGGCCAAAAGCCTCATCATTGGTGTTGCCCGCCCACCTGGGGAAAGCGACCATGCTTGCGCGCATCGGGAGACTGTTGCTCATGATCAGCACCGTCACGACCACCACATCGGCCCTGGCCCGCGACTGCCCGACCGAAAACTGGCCTCTGTGGAATTCTTACGTCAAGGCGTTTTCGAGCCCGGACGGGCGCTTCATCGACCGTTCGCTGCCGGATCATCGCACCACTTCGGAGGCCCAGGCCTACGCGCTGTTCTTTTCCCTGGTAGCCAACGACCGTGACCAATTCGATCGCATTCTGCGATGGACCGAGCACAATCTTGCCAAGGGCGACCTGCGGGCAAATCTGCCGGCGTGGCGATGGGGCAAGGACGAGCAGGGCCAGTGGCGCATCCTCGAAGACATTGCAGCGTCCGATGCGGACCTGTGGATCATCTATGTCCTGGTCGAAGCCGGACGACTGTGGTGCGAACCGCGCTACGTCATCCTGGCCGAGCAGATGGCGGCACTGGTCGGCCAGCGCGAGGTCCGCGACCTCCCGAACCTGGGATACATGCTACTGCCCGGCACGGCGGGGTTCGAACTGGACGCGGACACCTGGCGCCTCAACCCGAGCTACCTGCCGCTGTTTCTGCTGCGCCGACTCGAAGGCGCGCGACTGACCGGGCCCTGGTCGATCATCCTGCGCAACACGCTGAGGATGTTTCGCGAAGCAGCGACCAAAGACGGCTTCATCGGCGATTGGGTGATCTACCACCGAACCAAGGGGTTCCAGCAGGACGGGGCCAAAGAGCGTATCAGCAGCTATGACGCGATCCGGACCTATCTGTGGGCCGGCATGGTGGCCGATGGGGACCCGGACAAGGCCGCGATGGCGGATCGTATCCGTGGCCTGCTTCTGTTCGCTAGGCGCGTCGGCCGTGTGCCCGAAAAGGTGGACGGCAGCACACCGCCCGATGATGCGAACCACGGGCCGCCCGGCTTTCAGGCAGCCCTGCTACCGATGGCCCAGGACCTCGGCGAGAGGGAGGTGGTGCGCAAGCTTACCGAGGAACTGTTGCGGCACCAGAAGGACGGTCTGTACGGCAACCCACCCCGGTATTATGACCAGAATCTCGTTCTGTTCGCCGAAGGCTTCGTGGAAGGGCGCTACCGCTTCGCACCCGATGGCCGTCTGGAGCCGCGATGGGAAGCGCTCTGTCGTCAGACCAAAGACCGCATGGATGCTAACCAACCGGCCGCAAAACCTTGACAGGCAACGCGTCGTGCGATCACCGTACGCGCCTCGAATGATGCACATCCCCTTACTGAGAGATTGCCCCATACCCCAGGCTGGCGATCTCGAACTAACGACCCGGTACGAAAAGGTTCGCAGGGAAGATATGGCTGGCCTGCGGGTGTCCATCATGTCGCATCTGCCGCCTCGAACACCACGCCAAGCGCCGCGGTGGGAAGCACGCGCACGACATCGAAGCCCGCGGCCTCGAGCAGGGCCGCATACTCGCCGCGCGTGCGTTCCTGGCCGCCGGATTGCAGCATCATTTCAAGATCCACGAGATGAGCAAAGTGGGGCCTCCCCGGCTCGGGCAGAGGCATCTCGCACACCAGCAGGCGGGCCTTTGCTGCCATGGCGGCCCGCACGCGCCGCAGAAGGATGGTTGCGGATGCGTCGTCCCAGTCGTGCAACACGCCGTGCATCAGATACAAATCGCCGGCAGGAATGGCCCCTTCGTCGAAGAAACTGCCGGCAACGCAGCGACACCGGTCGCCGACCCCCGCCGTCTTCAGGAATGCCTCGGCCCGGGCCACGACGCGCGGCAGGTCGAAAAGGATTCCTTGCGCCTTGGGGGCACAATCAAGGACGCGCGCAAGCAACTCCCCCTGTCCCCCGCCCACGTCCACCACGCAGCAGGCTTGCCCAAAATCCCTTGCCCCGATCACCGCGTCCGCCATCACCCGACTCAGCGCCGCCATCCCTTGGTCGAATGCCGCGGCCGCATCGGGATGGGAGTCCAGGTAGTCGAACGGCTTCATGCCGTGCTGAATCTCGGTGGCAGTCTGCCCTTCGCGCACCGCCCGCTCGAGATCTTCCCAGTGGGGCCAGCCCTGGCGCCCTTGGAACAGCACGTAGTCGGCCACCGACAGACGGCCCTCGCGACACAAGGCTTGTGCCAGGGGCGTGTTCTCGAACCGGTCGACAGGCCGTTCGCGCACGACGCCGACTTCGGTCCCGGCCCGCAGCAGGCGGCGCAGACGGTCCGCAGTTACCCCGCAGCAACTCGACAGTTCCTGAACGGATTTGGCCCCGTTGTTCAGGGCATCGAACACCCCGAGTTCGGTCAGGACGTAGGCGACCCGGAATGCCCACATGCCTCCGATGAGTTCCAAAGCCGCCACGTGCGGTGGAACCAGCTTTCGGTGAAGCCAGGCAAGGCCCCGTCGCAGCGCGAACACGAACCGGACGAGGCCCACAGGTGGCACGAACCTCTGACATTTGCTCATGGCATTCACCTCGCAGGCAAGACACTGGTCGGGCAACGTCTCTTCGGACCCGAGTCTGCCCGACCCGACCGACCCGGGTCAAGGGGGGACCAGCCCTGACCGGTTCTGGCGGCAGAAGAGAAGAGTCCTTGTAGGGCGCGGTCACCAGACCGCGCCACCGACCGAGGCGTCCATATTCCACGGATCAAAGGGGGGACAGGGACCCTTGACCGCAGGGCTTGCCTGTGTCCATACTCGACACGGACACCAACGATGAACGGGGGACGGCATGCGCAGGCTGGCACTGTTGTCGGCGTTTCTTTGCATCCTGTGGCTGCTTGCGCTGCAGGAGGCATCTGCCGAGCGTGGCGGCGGAAGCATCGGGGGACGGTCCGGGTACCGGTCCTCGCCGTCTAGTTCCTCATCGTCTAGTTCCTCATCGTCGAGCAGTTCGTCGTCGAGCCGATCCTCTTCGAGCCGTTCGTCCTCGTCCCGCTCGTCTTCTTCGTACAGGCCATCCTCGTCATCCCACTCGTCGTCTTCGAGTTCCCATTCCAGCAGCGACCCGGAAAGTTCGGCCCGGGTGAACACCATCATCATCGTGATCTTCAGCGTGGTCGGCGGCGGATTTTTGTTCATCCTCATCTACCTGTTCTTCATTCACGACCCCACGGGCGAGCGCAAGAAGCGCCGCGCGGCTGCGCTCGACAAGTCCGCCGTGTTCTTACGGTTGTCCACCTGCTTCGTGGCCACAGAGAAGTCGCTTCAGACCGGCCTGCAGCAGCTTGCCGAAAACGCGGACACCTCCACGCCCGAGGGTCAATGGGAGGTGCTGCGGACCGCGCTGTCGCTGATGACGCCCTCGGTCGAGGGGGCCACGCGGGTTCGTTTCGAGGTGAAAGACGAACTGAGTCAGGCACAGTCCCTGTCCGAGCTCGAGGCCGCGGGCATCGACCTGCGGTCGCGCTTCGACGAAGAGACCATCCGCACCGACGAGAAGGGCGTGCGCACCCAGGAAGCAACCGACGAGGACGAAGAAGTCGCGGAATTCGTGGTCGTCAGTCTGGTGATCACCTTCCGGGGACCCAGGCCGCAAACGACCCAGGTGACCAACGCCTTCGATCTGCTGGGTTTGCTCGAGGATCTGCTGATGCTGGACATGAACCGGCTCCTTGGCATCGAGATCGTCTGGGACCCCGTGTCTCCCGACGAGGAACTCACCACCCGCGATCTCGACGAAAAGTACCCGGATCTCGTGCCCATGTAAGGGTGCTGTCGTTCGGGCGTCCGACGTTGACGCGACGCCGGATCTCTGCAATGATATTGGCCTGTTTGGCCTCTTGCGGAGAATGCTCGTGATGACAAAGCGCACCCGTGCCTACAAGCCTGCCGTGACGCAGTCCCTGATCGCCCTTCTGGTGCTGGCGCCGATTGCGCTCGCCAACCTTGCAGCGTGCGGAAGTTCCGAGGGCGAGTTCACCGACGACCCGACGACCGGCCTGTACGGCAAGGCGGACGGCATCTTCGAAGACCAGAGTTTCAAGCTGACCGCGGCCTTCGACGGCAGTCAGGCGTTCAACATGTGGGTCGACTCGATGGTGTTCGCCCGCCAACTCGAAAAGGACACGGGCAAACGTCTGCGGTTCACGTACTTCATCAACACCTGCTTCTTCGACGGCCTGACGCAGGGCTCGGACATCGGCAAGGCCCGCAGTTGGGAAGAGGAAGTCGCGCGCACGGCCCTGGCACAGCAGGCCATCAACGAAGGTCACGAGATTGGCGACCATGCCGTGCGTCACAAGGACGGCGGTTCGTGGAGCGTCGCGCAGTGGCGCAAGGAAATCAAGGAGTTCCATGCGGTCACCGAAGCGCGGTTGTTCGAGCCGGTTCGTCTGATCGGCCAGGATCGCGAGTTCGCGTTCCCGGACTGGGCCCCGCTCGAGGATGCCGACGAGGGCGCTTTCGGGGCGGCATGCAAGATCAACGACGACTGCGACTCGGGGCTCTGTCTGGCGCTGTCCCCCGCGGTGAGCGTTTGCACGAAAAAGTGCAACAAGAACAATCCCTGTCCCACGGGCGCCGCGTGCGGTGGGGCGGAATGGAACACATCCAAGGACGTATGCGTGGTCCTTCCCCGCTTCCCCGTCGAGGTCGAGGGCGAGGTGCTATTCGACGCCACGGGCCGGGCCAAGACCGACAACGCCATGCTCAAGCCCTACAAGATCGTGGGATTCCGCGCACCCCTGCTGGCGCACAACGCCGCCTTGTTCGAAGTTCTGACCGAGATGGGCTACGAATACGACACCAGCCAGGTATTGAGCGTGGGACCGCCCATGCGCACCAAGTATCAGGGGCGCCTGTTCGACAAGATCTACCAGTTTGCCCTGATGAAGAACGCGGGCTCGGCCACGATCCCCATGGACTACAACTACTACGTCAATGACGTGTCTGGCGAGCGCATGCTCAAGGACTACAAGCAGAGCATCCTGGATGCCTACAAGGTGCGCAAACGCCAGCCCTGGAACATCGGGCACCACTTCTCGCCGTGGAAGGCCGGCGCCTACTGGAAGGCCATGCGCGATGCCCTCACGTTCGCGGCCAAGGGCTGCCCGGACGACGAAGGCGAACTGCGCTGCCCCGACACCACGTTCCCGACCTTCCGGGAACTGGCCGCGGACCTCAACCGTTTGGCCGCCGAAAATGCGGACTTCCCGGGCGAAGACCCGTTCCTGCAGGCGAACGCGCCCGAGCCCGAAGCCGTCGAGGCGCCGCCCATGGACTGTTCGGAGTGCGAGTAGTCGACTCTGCCGAAATCTTCATCTATCCAACAGGAGTCATTTGATGCACGCAACGACCCGACGTCTGATCCCCTTTGGCTTGCTGTCTTTGCTTTGTGCCTGCGGGGGATCCGAGTCCGGCACCGGTAACGATGGGCAGGCCGCTTTGACGGACTTCAACGCCGCCTATCACGACTACGTCGTGGCCATTACCCGGGGGCACGAAGACGCCGTTGCCGCGGTGGCCGCCGCCACACAGGACTTCCAGTACACGCTCGACGAGATGGCGGCCCGCCCGATGAGCCAGGCCACGGTCGACGCTTACACCGACGCCCTGATCGAGGCGGCGACGTCGGCCCGTCTGGCTTTGGTCAAAGCCCACGCCATGGTCGCGGCCGGCGCACAACTGCCCGTGGATGCGGGTAGTGTCACCACGCCGCTGCGCTCGGTGCCGGTGGATGAGGACACGGACCGGGTCCAATCCGCGATCGAGCCGTTCACCCTGATCATCCTGGGCGCGATTGCCGGGGGTGCCATGCTGAACCGCGCCCTGCACGAAACCATGAACGAGGCTACCGAAGCCCGGGCCGCACCAGTGGTCGACAAGATCGACGAGGCCACCGACGAGGAGATTGCAGTCATGGCCGAGGCTTTGGACCTTCCCGCGGGCACGGACAAGCAGGGCCTGCTCGACGCGATCGATGGCAAGGGCAGCGTCGAGAAGCTCGAGGCCATCAAGGCCGTGGAGGCCGATCTGGCGATTGCATCGGTCGAAAAGGCGAATGTCGCAGCCGTGGATGCGGACGAGATCCGTGCGGCGGTACTGACGGGCGCGGTGAAATGCGGCCAGTGCGCGGTCGTTCAGGTAGCGGGGTCCGTGGCCAGCGTGACCGGCGGGCAGGGGATCACGAACGTGCTCGAAGCCATGGGCATGTCCGCGACCGCGGCCGCCGCCGTTGATCTGACGGTGTCCGTGAAGGGATGGCAGCCGCTGGACTTGTTCGCAAAGTCCATGGACGTGACGGTGGTGAGCCAGGACAAGGCCCGGATCGCGGTGGCATCCCCGCCCAGCAGCGCGGTGGGCACCGTCAGTTCCCTGACCGAGGCAATCCAGATCCTCGAGAACATGGACGCCCCTGCGGATCAGGTGGCTGTTGCGGCGGACCGGGTGGTCGAAGACATGGTCGAGAAGGCGGCAGACGCTCCGATCAATGCCCAGACCGAGTCGGACGGCAGCGTGAGCGTGGAGGTCCCGACCGGGGTGCAGGCCGCGTCCGTGACCAATCCCAAGGGGGACACGACCCTGCAGTTCGCGTCGTTCGGACTGTCGAACGTATTGGTCTCGGCGAACGGCTTCGTCCCCGCGGTTGCCAAAAACGTGGACACCAGCGACGATGCAACCGTGACCTATGCCGCTACGGCCATCGCGGACTATGGCGTCGCGGCCGAACCAGATGACGAGCCCGAGCAGGAGGCCCCGGACACGGACAACGCCTGCGCCTATTTCACGTCCTGGTACGGCCAGACCGGACCCGGCGGCGAAGAAGCGGTGTGCGACATCTGGGCCGGACAGTTCGAATACTGCGCCGAGGAAGGACCCTGGCTGTGTACGTGCGACCAGACGGTGTTCGGCGACGACTTCGACACGTTCGAGAGCCCGTACTTCAAGCTGGGCCAGTGGGACGTCACGAGCTGCAGCGGCTTCTGCCGCGATATGCGACTCGGGTCGGCCATGGACTGCGACGGGTCGTCGGACCGCAAGGCACAGATCGAGGCCTGCCGCGACAAGGAATGCCCGATGGGGCTTTGTGTGTGCTCGGATGATTTCTTCCCGGCAGCCACGGACTGCCGCCTGAACGCAGGAGCCCGGGAGGCATGCTTCCCCGCGACCGACGATTCGTGGCGCTACGGGGACACGATCCTTGTCTCGGGCGAGAGCATGTGCGTCATCACCGCAGCCGGGGGCTCGCGCCTGCTGAGTTGTGATGGGGCTGGCACCAACGGCCTATCGGACATCAGTTGCAGCGATTCCGACCCGGACACGGTCGACGTGTGCGACGGCACCTGCGAAACCGGCACCGCCTGCCAGCACATTGCGGCGGAACTGCCCGGAGGACTGAGCTGCGTCGAGGCCGACGACGGCAAAGAGCGGTGTCTGGACCTGGGTGAAACGGTCCCGGCCGTGAACGGCACGTCGCCCCTGACCATGACGATCCGCTGCCAATACAACAGCGAGGACAAGAAGGGTGAGGTCGTGAAGGGTCAACTGTGTCGTTGCGAGCCATCGACCACTTGGCAGGAAGGCTCGCCGCCCTGCGGGTTGTACTGA
>CAYRIB010000038.1:12588-22747 GCA_964424165.1 uncultured Myxococcales bacterium
CGGTTGTCCCTGGCGGCCAGACGTGCGACAATGCCCTCCGGAATGGCATTCACGCTTGACGGCTTGCGCTTGGAGGCGCCCTTCGGATGACCGCGATCCGGTTCAGACGCTTGGCCGGGACAAAAGCCGGGCTTATCCTGGCACTGTCTTTCACCTCTGGCGTTGCCGTTCTTCAGACCGCAGCACTGTGGCTGATTGACGTCCAAGTCGCTTCTACCTCCTGGCCCCCGACGCCGTCGTCGATCGCGGGCACCGCGATCATGACCTTGGGCCTCGCACTCGCCTTGGCCGCCACCGCACGCCACGAGACGGGTCGGTCCCGCCTCGTTCAGGCCCAGGTCGCCATGTTCGCACTGCTGTGGTTGTTTGCCATCGGTGCCCAAACCCTGCTGTTGTTCGGGCCTGCCTCGCCCCTGATCTTCCCCATGGCCGCGTTGGCCCTGCTCGTCGGGTCGTTCACGACCCGGCGCTTGGCGGCGTTGGCCGGTGGCATGGGGGCCCTGGTGATCACGGCCCTGGCCGGCTTCGATATCGAGGTGCTGCTGGTACACCTGTCGTGCGGGTTGGTGGCTGCCTGGCTGTCACGCCCGGGCCGGCGACCGCGGGCCGGACTGCTCAAGGCGCTGGCCCTCGCCGGTGTCGCGTTCGGCAGCCTCACCGCCCTGCGCTTGGCCCGCGGATTCGTGGATGGCTGGCAGTCCTGGGGCGAGGCGTGGCCCTGGGATGACCCGTGGCTCATGGCCCCGCTCGGCGGGTTCTTGTGCGTGCTGACCGCGGCGCTCGCACGACCGTTGTTCCGGATGGCCGTCGGGGCAGTGTCGCGCAACCAACTCATCGATCTGCACGACCTGGACCATCCGATCCTGCAGCGCCTTCGCCAAGAGGCACCCGGCACCTGGGCCCATTCGCGGGCGCTGGCCGACTTTGCGGAGACCACGGCGAATGCCATTGGTGCGGATGCCATGCTGGTCCGGGTGGGTGCGTACTGTCACGACATCGGCAAGACCGCAGCCCCGCGCATGTTCGTGGAAAACCAGGAGTCGGACGAAGACAGCCCTCACAACGCCATGACGCCCGAGCAGTCTGCGGCCGCGATCATGGGCCACGTAGTCGAAGGGGTTCACATCCTCCGCGAAGAAGGCGTTCCCGAAGACGTGGTCGCCTTCGCATACAGCCACCACGGCACATCCCTGATCGACTTTTTCTGGCAGAAGCACCTGACCGAACATCCCGAGCATCCGGCCGATGAAACGGCCTTCCGTTACCCCGGACAGGTCCCGGCCAGCCGCGAGACCGGGGTGCTGATGCTGGCCGACGCCGTGGAAGCCGCTGCGCGCACCGTGGACCCGCCCGATCGCACTGGCTTCCAGCGAACGGTGGAAAGGGTGGTGTCTGCGAAGCTGCGACAGGGTCAGCTCGACGACAGCGGTTTGTCGATCGCGGACCTGCACGTCATGGTCGACACCATGGTCCATCTGCTGGTGAACATGCATCATGGGCGGGTGAAATACCCATCCGAATTGGCCCTTCCGGTGGTGCCAGGCCCCACCCATGCACCGGCGCGCGGCTAGCCGCGAACGCCCGGCCCTGCCCCCGCAACTTTGATGAGGCGCAGCTTGCTCTTGCGGGTCATGCGCTTGATGGCGATTTCCCGCTTCAATGCCGCGGACCAGTCCACCTGAGGCTCACAGTACAGCAAAGATACCGGTTGACGCCCTGCCGTGTAACGGGCCCCTTTGCCATCGTTGTGCTGGCGGATGCGACGCTCGACGTCGCGCGCCACGCCGGTGTAGAGTGAGCCATCCGCACAGCGAACGATGTACACGAAGGCGTGCGAAGAGCCCTCGGCCATTGCCATCACCATCCGCGACACTGGTTGTACACAAAGCAGTCGGTGCCGTCGGTCACGGTCACCACCAGGATCACGTCGGCCCTGAGGTCCGCGGACAACCCGTCCCACGCGGTCCTGACCACGTCGGCGCTGTCCTGATCGTAGGCAATCACCGACAGAATCGCACGTTCCCAGGCCTGGGCCGCGGACACCCCGGACAGGGCCGAAGGGAAGCCTTCGAGCTTCTCGGTCAGCTTGTCCTGCGCCATCGAAAGGGTGTAGGGCGGATTGTAGGCAAAGGCCCGCACCACGGACACACCGACCATGCGGCCGTCGATCTCGGCCAGGTAGTCGATCTTCTTCGTTCCGGCCACGTCGTATACCATCTCGGGTTCGGTGGCCAGAAGTTCGGCCAGTTCGCACCGATACATGACCTCATAGGAAAAGGCCTCGGACTCGATCGAACTGCCGCCCAGGGTGCCGCTGTCGATCAGGCGCTGCCCGCCTTCGGATAGGGCTTCAGGGTCGAACGCGGACATGCCGAAGTCGATGTGGTTGACGAAGAAAAACGGGTCGTCCAAGAGCCACTCGTCATCGTCGAGGACCCCGCACTCCCCGGTGATGGCCCCGAAGCCCTCCAAAGGCACCGCAGGCGGCAGTTCCGCCTCGGGCGCAATGTCCACAGGCGGGATATCTTCGGGCGGCTCTGCGGTGTCGTATGCGACGTCCGACGATGAAGCGTCGGATCCTTCTGCATCAAACACGACGTCCGCAGGCAGATCGGTGCCGGACTCGACGTCCAGGGATGGCTCGGCATCCGCCATGGTGTCCGTCGCCACCTCGGTCGACATCACGTCATTTTCGATGGCGAGGTCCGAGCGACCGTCCTCGTCCCCACCGCCACCGCAGGCCGCAAGGATCAGGGCACCAAGAACCGTCACGAGTTGCACAGGCAAACGCATCGTTTCTTCCTTCGCTCCAGACGGCTTGAGGATAGCACTTGCCGGGGGCGAACGCAGAATGGTCGATTCTCGACATGGTGATGGCCGGTGCAGGAACCTTCATTTGATCAATGTCTTCCTTTACCATACCCTTTGTACAGATAACGTCCCGATCCGGACGAGGAGGCTTGAAATGGCGAAGTTACTCATTGCGGCCTGCGCCTTGGTGTGGCTGACGGCCTGCGGGTCGGGCGGGGGCAGTGGACTGCCGCCGGTAGGCGATGCCGAACCAGACGTCCTCGACGAGATCCTCTCGGACACTCCTGTCACGGTGGACCTGCCCATCGCGGACATCCCCGCGGCTGACATCGCGCCGGACCTTGGCGACGTCGCCCCCCCCGAGGACGGCGTGGACATCCCAGGCACCGACACCCAGGACGAGACTGTGACCCCGGGCTGCAAGGGCGAGTTCCAGTGTCCCTGCACGAGTCCAGTGGACTGCCTGAGCACCTACTGCGTTGAGAGCATGAACGGTTTCGTCTGCACCATGCCCTGCTCGGGAGCACAGGTGTGTCCGATCGGTTGGCGCTGCGCGCAACTGGCCACGGGCGGAGCCGACTCGGCGTTCATCTGCCAGCCACCGGCCGCCCTGTGCCGCCCGTGCAAGAAGGACGCCGACTGTGCCGAAGCCGTGGCCGGCGCGGGCGCCTGCATCGAGCAAGGACCCGAGGGAAGCTTCTGTGCCACGCCGTGCAGCGACGCCCAACCCTGTCCGGATGGGTTCTCGTGTCTGGAAACCGAGGTTGGACGCGCCACCTTGCGGTTGTGCCAGCCGGTTGGCCAAGGCCTCTGTCCCTGCACCGCATACTTTCGCGAAAAGGCGTTCTTGACGAACTGTTATCGCGAAAACCCGGATTTGCCAGACCGACGTTGCACCGGCGACCGGACCTGCTCGTCCGAGTGTTCGGCCATGGAACCGCAGCGCGAGACGTGCAACGGACTCGATGACGACTGTACTGGCAACACCGACGAGGATTGGGCGGCCGTTCTTGGGGATGCTTGCACGCTCGGGGTCGGGGAATGCGTGCGCAATGGGGTGCTGGTTTGCAACAGTGACGAAAGAGATGTCTCGTGTGATGCGGTCCCTGGGACTCCCGCTGCCACCGAACCCTGCGACAACAAGGACAACGACTGCAACGGCGTCACCGACGACCCGTTCGTGGGCGAACTCGGCCAGCCTTGTACCGTGGGCGTTGGGGCCTGCACCCGAAGCGGCGTCAAGGTGTGCAACCTCAACAACGGCCTGACCACCTGTAGCGTCGAGCCCGGCACGCCGCTGTCGACCGACCCCTGCAACGGGCTTGACGACAACTGCAACGGACTCACCGATGACGGGGTGCTCACCATCAACGGCTGCGGGGGTTCTTGCAACCTCGGCGCCGCGAATCGCGGGCAGCCTTGCGACAGCACCGAAGACCTCGATACCTGCTTGGACGATTTCTTCGAATGCGATGCGAACAACATCAACGCAACGTATTGCAGGAATGCGGGCAATGATGTGGACGGGGACGGCTTCAGCGCCGTGGGCACGGTTCCCGCCCAGTGCCGCTTCTGCCAGTGCGACTGCCTGGATTCGAATCCCTCGGTCAACCCTTATGGCAGCGAAGGGTCTGTCCTCAATGGGCTCGATGACGACTGCGACGGGCAGATCGACGAGGGCGGAAATGCGTGCGGTGGTATCGCGGTGCTGCCGAATCCTCCGGGAACGGCGTGCGAAAGTGCGGCTGACTTGGATGACTGTCAGGAAGACGTCTACGTTTGCGATGGACAAAATGCCACCCTCTGCAGCAACGTGGACAACGACGTGGACAACGACGGGTGGTC
This sequence comes from uncultured Myxococcales bacterium, assembly GCA_964424165.1. Taxonomy (GTDB): domain Bacteria; phylum Myxococcota_A; class UBA9042; order DTJE01; family DTJE01; genus CAYRIB01. Next base: position 17,245 of record CAYRIB010000038.1, read on the forward strand.
TCGCCTGCCACCGGGCACCTTCCCGTCCTGCACCAAGGACTGCGACGACACCGTGAGTGCCATCTACCCGGGAGCGACCGAGACCTGCAACGCCCGTGACGATGACTGCGACGGCACCACCGACGAATTCAGCGTCTATTACAACAACGGCTGCGGGGGAGTCTGCACGCTAACCAACCCCAAGGACACCCGGTGCGACTACCGGGACAAAGAGATCGCCGACAGCCGGGCCTATCTGGATCGCGACACCTGTGACGACGACAAGTACACCTGCGCGACGATCAACAGCACCATCTGTTCGAATGTGGACACGGACTCGGACAACGACGCCTATTGCGACATCGGTTCGGATCCCGAATGCATGGCCGCCTGCAACGGGGACTGCAACGGCAGCAACGCGGCCATCTTTCCGGGGGCTACGGAAACCTGCAACAGCAAGGACGACGACTGCGACGGGGGCACCGATGAAGCAAGCGCTTCCTTCAACAACGGCTGCGGGGGCGTGTGCACGCTCACGAATGCCAAGGATGCGCCATGCGACTTTGTGGCCACGAACGACATGGACTCGTGTTTGGATGACAAGTACTTCTGCAACGGTTTGAACGCAACCTTGTGCCTCGATGTGGACATGGACTCGGACAACGATAACTACAGCAGGTACGATGGCGTTTGCTCGACCAAGGACTGCAACGATTCGAACGCCACGGTGTATCCCGGCGCCACCGAGGTCTGCAACTACGTGGACAACGACTGCGACGGCGTCACCGACGAGGACCTGCGCGACGGTCGCGAGGGATCGCCCAACAACGACACCAAGACGAATGCCTATGCGACAGGGTTCACCACCGACGACTGCTCGGACCCGCCCGCGCTTCAGTACACGGGTCTGACGCTGCACCGGCGTCAGAACGGGACGGTGGATGAGGACTGGTACAAGTTCAACTACGAAGACAAGAGCACCTGCAGCTACACCGACCCGCTCGCACGCTTCGACAGTAATCCCAAGGGTTACTCGATGTGCATCTACTATGCGTGCAGCGACGGAACCCTCGAGGACAAGGGAAGCAACCATTGCAGGGCCGGGTCCCGCATCAGCGACAGCTACGGGGTCGGCTGCTGCTGCTCCGGCACCTGCACGGCCATGCTCAACAACGTGAATTGCGATGGCGGCAACGACTCCGGGGTGGTGTTCGTCCACGTCTGGGGAAGCAACGCCGACTGCCACACCGAGAGTAGCAGCAGCTATCAGCTGACCTTCACGGACAGTGGCCGCAGCGTTCTGTGACCGCATTTTGCGGGCAGACTTCGCTGTGCACGTGATCGTCAACGTGCACATTGCGCCGGCCTGAACGCCCTCAATTGACTTCCATCCCCCCGGATGATATCCCTTGCCCATGTCTGATACGGTCGACAACCATCCCGCAACCCCTTCCGAAGCAAACGCGGCATTGGTTCCCGAACGCCCCCCTGACCTGCCCGCCTTCCCCGAAGAAGCGACCCTGCGCAACCCGACCTCGATGGTCACGCGCCCGGGCCGCCTCTTGCGCTGGCTTGGTCGGGTGTTCTTCGGGGCCGTGGCCTTCGACGAAAGCCATCAGGCCACCATCCGGGATGCGGCCATCCGCGGCATTCCCGTTTATGTGATCAACGTCCAGAGCCAGCTCGACTACCTGTACCTGAACTTCGCATTCCTGCGCTTCGGGCTGCCTCTGGTTTACTTCGCGCGCGGCATGAACACGGTGCTGTTCCGGCCTCTGCGCGAGATGCTTCGATATGCCTGGCGCCGAATCGTAGGCCCATCACGCCGGCGCCTTCGGTCGCCCGAGATGCTGCGGGCCGGGCTCACCCATCACCGGCCATGCTTGGTGTTCCTCAAGCGCCGCAAGACCCTGATTCAGTGGGGCAGCGAGGTCGGCAGTTCCCTGATGTCGGACCTCGTGTCGATACAGCGCGATGTGCAACGCCCCCTGATCCTGCTGCCAATGCTGGTAATCTGGGACCAGAAACCCGAAACCTACCGACGCACGTTCGTGGACATGGTGTTCGGCGACCCGCAGGCCCCTGGCAAAATCCGCAAAATCCTGTCGTTCGTGTTCAACTTCCGCAGGGCCCGCACCCAGGTAGGACGCCCCCTGGATCTGGCCGCCTTCCTGGCCGCCAATACCGATGCTGCGGACGAGGAGGACCTGGGAGCACGCCTGAAATTCGAGCTGTCGCGCGAATTCCGTCTGGTGTCCAAGGCCATCCGCGGCCCAGTGCTCAAGGGAGCCCGGCGCATGATCGACGAGGTCATGCGCACCCCGCCGTTTTTGGAAGAAATCCATCAGATCGCGGCCTCGGAGGGAGCATCGGACGAAGGTTACACCGAGCGGGCCCGTTCGATGCTGAAAAGGATGGCCGCAGACTTCCGCATCAACTGGCTGGAAAGCTTCTGCACGTTCCTGGGCCTGATCTTCCAGCGCCTGTTTCGAGGCATCGTCCTCAGCCAGAGCAGTCTGGCCGAGATTCGTGAGGCCGCACGCGAAGCGCCGATCATCATCATGCCCGCGCACCGCAGCCACATGGACTACCTGATCATCTCGCTGCTGTTCTACACGAACGGGCTCATCCCCCCCCACATCGCGGCCGGGGACAACCTGACGTTCTGGCCCATGGGACCAATCTTCCGCCATTCCGGGGCCTTTTTCCTGCGACGGTCCACGCGCGGCAACCGCCTTTACTCCGCTGTCCTGCGCCAATACGTGCGCAAACTGCTCAAGGAGGGCTACTGGATCGAGTTCTTCATCGAGGGAACGCGCAGCCGCTCGGGCAAAAGCCTGCCCCCCAAGTACGGCATGCTGTCGATGGTGATCGATGCGGTTGCCTCGGGTGCAGCCCCGGACGCCATGCTGGTGCCCGCGGCCATCACCTATGAAAAGGTGGTCGAGGCCAAGAGCTACCAGAAGGAATCCGGCGGCGCGGCCAAGCAGGCTGAAAACATCACCACCCTGGCGCGCGGGGCCAAGGCCATCGTATCGCGCTACGGCCACGTGTACGTCAATTTCGAAAAGCCGTTCAGTTTGGTGGGCTGTTTGCGCGAAGCCGGGGTGGCGGTGCCTCTGAACCCCGGCGAAGAGGTGCCCCGCGAGGTCGTGGTTCGGCTCGCCAATCTGATCATGCAGCGCATCAACCGCTGCCTCGTGGTCACGGTCCATCACCTCGTGGCTTTCGTTCTGCTGACGAACCCCAAGCGGGGCATCGAGCGCACGCCCCTGCAGGAACGCGTCGGGGCGTTGATCGAGTTCATCACCGAGCGGGGAGCCATCCTGTCCGACCCGACCCGCGAGAACCTGGCCGAACAGGTCGACGACGCGTTACGCATGTTCCACAAGGACCGTCTCATCACCATTCGCCAGGAAGACGACGACTGGATCGTATCGCCGACCGAAGAGGGCCGGACCCTGCTCGAATACTACAAGAACGGGATCGTTCACTTCTTCGTGCCCGAGGCCCTCATCGCCACGGCCACGACCCAACTCGGGTTGAACGGCCCCTTCCCGCGGGAGGCCCTATCGGAGCGGACCCAGGCGCTGTGTCATCTGTTCCGCGCCGAGTTCATGTGTGGCGACACCGAGGCCGGGCCGGGCTTCGACCTCCTGCTCGATCGCTTCCTGGCCGAACGGATGCTGCGCCGTGACGCCGCGGGCCTGGTGATCGAACCGGATGCAGTGCCCGCGCTGTCGTACCGTTCGCGGGTTCTCGAGCCGTTCGTTCAAGCCTATGGCGTGCTGGCTCGCGCCGTACTGCAGGCCCCGCCCGAAACCACCGACAGCGACCTGATCAAGGCCGCTCTGAAGCTGGGGCGCAACCTCTATGAACTGGGGGATGTCGCCCTGTCCGAAGCCGTGTCCGCGCCGTCGATGCGCAATGCCCTGGCATGCCTGCACGAGGACGTGGCTTCGGGGCGGGCCTCGGACCTCAAGGCAGCGGCAACTGCCATGGCCGAACTCCTGGGAGTTTCCGCCTAGCAAATTCGTTCAGGAGATCAGGTTGTTCCCCGAAATTGCATCCTTGTCCCGGCGTCGTATCGCCAGCTTCGCACTGTGGGTCACCGTTTTTGCCGGCGGAACCCTGCTTTTGTTCCTCGGCATCGGCGAAGACAGTTTGTGGTACGACGAATCCTACTCGATGGCCGTGGTCGAGCACTCGTTCTCGGAGATCGTGACATTGATGGCGGGGGACGTGCATCCCCCCCTGTATCTTCTGATGCTCAAGGCCTGGGTCTCGGTGTTCGGAGCCACTCCGTTTGCAGCACGGGCATTGTCGGCGCTGGGCATCATCGCCCTCGCAGGTCTGGGCATCTATCCGCTTCGCCTCTGGTGGTCCACATCACGGGCCTTGACGTATAGCGTACTGTGCTTCATCACCCCCATGGCGATCCTAACTGGTCGCGAGATCCGCATGTACTCCTGGCTGGCCTTCTTCGTGACCGCGGCCCTTCTGTCGGCATGGATGGCCTGGTCCACCCGGCGGCGACGCGCGATCCTTTTGATGGTGCTGTTCACCTTGGCCGCCGCGTATACCCACATCTTCGGCGTGATGGCATCGGGTTTCTTGTGGGCCGCATTCCTGGCAGCCCTGGTAGTGCGTCGACACCCGTTGACCCGCGCCGCCGCAATCGGGGCCGGGTTGGTCCTGCTGGCCTACCTGCCCTGGATGAGCAGCCTGATCGGACAGGCCAGCCGGGTCAACGCCAACTACTGGATCGAGCCGGTCTCGTGGAAGGGACTCTTGTGGGTCCTGTCCTTTCCCTTCGGCTTCAAGTTCACCATGCCGGACTTGTCCGTGATCGCCTTTGTGCTGACGGTGCACGTGATCGCCTACGGATGCCGTCGCTGCCTGCGCGATCAGGACGTTGCCGGCATGGTGGTTCTGGCCGGCATCGGCATCTACCTTCTGACGCTTGCCGCAGCCGTGGTCTTGTCATTTTTGATCAGCCCGATGCTGGTGCCCCGCTACATGATGGCATGTCTGGGCCTGGTCCTGTTGGCCATGGCCTATGGGCTGCATTCCCTGCCACACCGCGCATGGGGCATCGTCCTGACCGTGGGCTGGTTGGCAGCCACCGTTCCCACTCTGATCGACGTGTACCAGCACGATCGCAACGGCCCGATGCATCTGGTGCATCAGAAAATCCAAGGCGACGTCCAGCCGGGAGACGTGTTCCTGCACAACGGCGAGCACAACTTCGGCAACTTCGCGTACTACTTTCCCGATCACGAACACTACCTGCACCTGCCTGACCCGGCCCTGGCCTACGGCAACTACGAGGTCTTCGATCGACATGGCCGCTTCGGCAACGACCTGAATTCCTTGCTGCAGAGGTCCCGTGTGATCTGGTTGACGCTGGCCACCAACGATACGAGGAAGTTCCCACGGGAGGTCTTGGCGAAGGCAGGCTACCAGTCCCGTCCTGGCGACCCGCGCTTCTTCGACAACGGTCATCCGTGGTACAAGGTGCGCG